>CAMDXQ010000015.1 GCA_945878585.1 Akkermansia muciniphila | reverse complement strand
TTGACCGTAGTGACCATCATCTCGATCCTTTCCACCCTCGGCCTCGCGGCCACACGCGGCGTTACCGAAAAAACAAATACGACCCGATGCTTGAACGACTTGAGACAGGTGGGCGTAGCGGTTCAACTCTACGTCGGAGAAAATTCCGGTCGTTTCCCCAACACTTCTCATCAGGGAGTCGCGGCCTCATGGACCAATACTCTGGCTGATTTTTTAAAGACTAACTTCCTCGGTCGCTGTTGTGCCGTACCTAAACATCGATCGAAACTTACGTATGCTTGGAATGATTCGTTGGCAGATGCTCAAGGCTACGGGGTCATGGCTTCCTCCGTGCGTGCCCCCTCCCGCACCATGGCCGTCACCGAGTTGGCCACGAATCTGACTGGGGAACACTTTCACTTTGCAGGCAAACGTGGAGGCGCTTCCCGGATAACACCGAACCAGTTCCGGGCAGAAGTAAACGTCACCTGCCACGGTTCGTCAGCCAACTATGTCTTTGCCGATGGTCACGTCGAAAACCTTCGCTGGACCGAGGTCCAGTCACGATTGACTCAACCCGACTCATCTTTTCTCGTTCCATGAAAAAACTCATCCTTCCCGTACTTGTCCTCACTACGTGGGCACATGCCCACGACCACGTGGAGGTAGGACAAACCTCACAAAACCCCAGCCAACTTGCTCTGGATGGCCCTGGTTATCAGCTCGCCCTTTTTGTTCCACAAGGCGAACCGTTCAGTGGCTATGCCCCGGATTTTCCCGGTGGATACTTTGCATTCGAACTTACGTTCACCACTGAGGTCAACGCCTTGGATCCAGCCGACGGATCCGACCCTGTCATCGAACTGATTTCCGTGACAGGCCCCACAGGGGCTTTTTTCTCCTTCTGGGAATTTGGAAGGACGATTCCAACCTGGAGCCAACCCTCCAGCTGGACCCAAACGGAATCTGATCGCCCATCCTTTCCCGTGATTCTTGGGGGAGACACTCATGCCCATGGGCGAATTTTCACAGCCGATCGACCTGGAGATTATCAGATCGTCTTTCGAGCCTTGGACAAAAACAATCTATTCTCCCCCAGCACTAACTCCACGATTACCTTTCATGCCCAACTTCCCCCACCACTTTCTATCCGACTGCAAAACGGGCAGGCTCTGATCAGCTTCATCTCCAGAGAGTATCTCGTGTACGACCTTCAGGTTTGCACCGACTTGGTTGCAAACAGATGGGTCAATGTGGAAGGCAACATCGGTATCGATGGTAATGGTCTAAAGACTGAATGCTCGATCCCCCTCAACTACCCCCGCGCCTTCTTTCGAATCGTCGAATATTATTAATACCCGATCAAACTTCCATTTGTTCAGCACTTCGCTTCAGGAGCGTTCTTCAAAAACCAGTCGTAAGTCGCGGCGATTCCAACCTCGACCGACACCTTTGCCTTCCAACCTATCCCACGTATCCTCGTAACATCTAAAAGTTTTCGAGGCGTTCCGTCTGGCTTACTCTTGTCCCAGCGAATCCCTCCAGCAAAACCTACAACCGTCTTCACTCTTTCCGCCAACTCAAGGATGGTCGAATCCTCCCCCACTCCCACATTCACAATCTCCCTCCCATCATACTTCTCCAATAACATCAATAATCCGTCTGCCAGATCGTCCACATACAACCACTCCCTTCTCGGCGAACCCGTCCCCCACAGCACCACCTCCTTCTCGCCCCGCAACTTCGCCCGATGAAACTTCGTGATCATTCCGGGCAAAGCATGGGAACTCTCCGGATCAAAATTATCCCCTGGACCATATAAATTCGTCGGCATCGCTGAAATTGCACTCTTTCCGTACTCATCCCGATAAGCCTGAGCCAATCTCACGCCCGCAATTTTTGCCAGTGCATACGCATCGTTCGTCGGCTCTAGCGGACCGCTCAGCAACGACTCCTCCCGAATCGGTTGCTCCGCATGCTTCGGATAAATACAGGAACTCCCCAGAAAAAGAAATTTCCGACACCCGCTCCCAAAGGCTGATTCCATTAAATTGTTCTGCATCCGCAGGTTCTCCAATAAAAATTCCACCGGACGCTTTGAGTTCTCCAAAATCCCACCCACCCGTGCGGCCGCATCGATCACTTGGTCCGGCTTTTCCTTTTGGAACCAGCTCGCCACTGCACTCGGATCGGTCAAATCCAGATCTGCCCTCGTCCGAGTTAAAATCTGACATCCGCCTTTTTTCTCTAGGGCCCGCACCACGGCCGAGCCCACCATTCCACGGTGACCGGCCACAAAAATCTTCATCTTTATTCCCGAATCCGCTTCCCTGCCCGCTCTTCCGCCAACTGCTGAATATCCGCATCCACCATGATCTCCGTCAGCTCCTTGAACTTCACTTTCGGCACCCAGCCCAGCTGCTTTTTCGCTTTCGCAGCATCTCCAATGAGCAGATCCACTTCCGCCGGCCTCAAATATCTTTCATCAAACGCCACGTGTTTTTTCCAATCCAATTTCGCTCGGGCAAACGCTACCTCGACAAACTCCTGAACACTATGGGTTTCGCCCGTCGCCAAAACATAATCGTCAGGCTTTTCCTGCTGCAACATCCGCCACATCCCCTCCACATACTCTGGCGCGTACCCCCAATCCCGCTTCGATTCCAGATTCCCGAGGAAAAGTTTCTCCTGTAGGCCTGCATGAATCCGTGCCACCGCCCGTGTAATCTTTCGTGTTACAAAGGTCTCCCCACGACGAGGACTCTCGTGATTAAACAGAATTCCGTTCGATGCATGCAACCCGTAGCTCTCTCGGTAGTTCACCGTGATCCAGTAGGAGTACACCTTGGCCACCGCATACGGACTCCGCGGATAAAATGGGGTGGTCTCCTTTTGCGGCACTTCTTGCACCAACCCATACATCTCCGAACTCGAAGCCTGATAAAATCTCGCCTTCGGAGTCACCTGCCGCATCGCGTCCAGCAACCGAACGGTCCCCAAACCCGTTACGTCCCCCGTGAATTCTGGAATATCAAAACTCACCCTCACATGGCTCTGCGCCGCCAGATTATAAATCTCGTCCGGTTGGGTCTCCCCGAGAATTTTGATCATCGAACTCGGATCGCTCAGATCCCCGAAATGCAAAAAGATCTTCGCCCCCTTTTCGTGACGATCCCGGTAAATCCCGTCCAATCGCTCTGTGTTGAAGCTTGAGGATCGACGGATAATCCCATGGACCTCGTATCCCTTCTGAAGCAGAAGCTCAGCCAAATAGGAGCCGTCCTGACCCGTGATTCCAGTAATCAGTGCTTTTTTCGACATCGCCTTATCCTCCGCCCTGCAGGGACTTTGCCCGCGCATCCAACTTCTTCGCCATTCGCAAATCCAGTTCGCTAATTCCCCCCACGTCGTGAGTGCTCAGCTGGATCTTGACCTTTTGATACTGATGAAACAATTCCGGATGATGATTGGCTTTTTCCGCTTCCAAGTTGACCCCGGTGACAAACATCGAAGCGGCAATAAAATCAGAAAACTGATAATCCTTGGAAATCAGGCCGCCTTCCTGTCTCCACCCCTCCAAGGTGGAAAGCACAACCTCAATTTGATGTACCGTTAACTTGACCGCCATTTCGGCAATATGCCGTAAATTCAACCGCACCCAAGCCTGAATCAGTCACTCCTCGCTACTCTTCCTCGCGGAACTTTCCACTGATAGTCTCAGGGAATGTTCCGGTCCGGCCCTCCCCGCCGCATTCAGCCATCCCTCCAACCTGCCCCGACTCCCCCCATTCTTCCCAAACCCCAGAAACAGACCCCACCCCCCCTTCCTCAAGCTTGGCGGACATGGGTCGCTTGGGGGGGTGCCGCAATCTTTCTTCTCTCGCTTTCGATCCTCTCTTTCATTCTTATTTTTCAAAATTCTTTCTACTCGAAAAATGATGATGAGATTCGCTCCCCGCAAGCTCTCCAGGCTGAATACGCACGTTGGAGCTCCTCGCTCCGTGATCTCACCCGACTCGCCGCCGACTCCACCCAGCCCGCGCTTCCCATCCTACCTTCGCCACTTTCGCTAGATGAGGCCACCGTCGGACCATGGCAACGCTGGCGGCATCTCCCACCCGAAGGACTCGCTCGCTCCGTTCTTGCGCGGCGCATCCCCCCCCAAATCGAACTTCTGACCCTCGAACCCCGGCGCCTTCGGATCGAAGATCAGAACGTCTCCATCGACTACGCCATCACTCTCCGAACGAAGGAAGACATCCTTCTTGCTCCCGTTATTTCCTCTCCCATCGGAAAAAACCTCACTTCTGACCACCAACGCCTTCTCCCCAAAATCGTTTACGCCTACGATCTTCCCCCAGGGAAAATCTTTGATTTTCCCGCGGCCCAGAATGTTCTCCCATCAGGCACAACTTTCCAAGGAGGCTGGACTCTCCGCCGCGCGACCCGAAGTTCCGGTCGCTGGGTTGCCCTCGAAGCGGATCTGCTCCCCTTCAGCCGGATTCCCGCCCTCGAATCGATCTTTGTCCGTGAATCCACCACCCCTCCCCCCGCCCTCCTTCGCTCCCGGGGCGAACTGGAAAACAGCGACGCAAAACGTCGCGCTGCCACCCAAGCCCTCGACGACCGACTTGAATCCATCCGCGCCGATGTGAAACAGTACAGAGCCCAACTCATGACCTCCGCCCCTGCCGCTGCCAAAAGCAAAGGCATTGGAGCCGGAAGCGGTGTCCCGACCGGGGCGGGCGTTGGGATGGTCGGCGGAGCCGCCACCGGTGCCGGAATTGGGGCGATGGCGGGCGGAGGAGATGGGGCTGCCATCGGTGCCGGCGCAGGAGCCCTCGCAGGCATGTTGATCGGGGCGATCGTCGCCAACTCAGAGCAGGAGAAAAGAGTAGAACAGGAAAAAGCTGCGCGACGCGCCGCCGTCGCAGCCATCGAACGCGAGGTGATCGAATATCAACGCAAGCAGATCCGAGAATTTGAAAATGAACTTCTTCAGGAAAGCACAAAACAGGAATCCACTCTCGCCCGTCCTACCTCCAGGAACTAAGATTCATTCATGGCCAAAACAGCCAAAAAAGAAGCTGCTTCCCGCCGGATCATTCTGATCGGAATCTGCCTTGGGGCAGCCCTTCTCCTCGGCCTCCTCAACTTCATCCAGTTCAAACCTCTACTGGAAGCGGAACTTTACTCCCGCGACCTCCGTGTTCGGTTTGGACAAACCGCTCCCATCTCGCCAGAAATCGTTTTCATCACCATCGATAAACCCACCTACAAAGATATCCTTTCGGAAGAAGAGATCGCTGCCGACCCCGCTCTCGCAGAGATGTCGACAGGCTCCTGGCCTTGGCGCCGATCCGTCTGGGCAAGCGTGATCCAACGAATCTCTCAAGCAGGCGCGAAAGTGGTCGGCCTCGACCTAATGTTCCCCACCCCCAAAGACGGGGACCAAGAGCTTCTCCAAGTTATGGACCAGGAGGGAAGCCATGCCGTCTTGGGTGGAACGTTTGAAGAAGTCAGCAATGCAGGCCGCACCTCCGTTCAACTTACTCTCCCCGCTGCGCTGGCTTCTCTTGGGGCAGCGGAAATTTCGAAAGAAAATCCTGCAGGCCGTGTCGGTTTTGTGAACCTTTGGCCTGAAAAAGACGGAATCGTTCGTTCGGCTGACTACCGTCGCCAGTTTCAAGACACCTCCGCTGTCTCCCTTGCATGCCGTATGCTCGAAAAGGCCGGCTACGCTGATCGGATTCCCGCTCATGGTTCCGGAATTCTTCGCTTTGCCGGCCCCCCCAACTTCAATTACAAAGCGATTCCGGTCTACCAGCTCTTTGTCCCCGCAACGTGGGAAAAGATTTTTCAAAACGGTGAGATGCTCAAGAACAAGATCGTTCTCGTCGGTCCTTATGGGAACTGGTCGAAAGACGTCATCCGTACCCCCTACCCAAACCCGATGCCTGGGCCGGAAGTCCACCTCGCTGCCCTAGGAGCAGCCCTCTCCGGAAGCTTTCTTCACCTCCCCCCTGATTGGGCTCCTCTCACTTTGATCGTTGCCGCCGCTCTACTCGCTTTCCTACTCATTCTTGCAACCAAACAGCCTATTCTCCGACTCCTGCTCCTCGTTACGATCAGCCTAGGCTATGCCGTTCTCACTTTTTTGATTCAGGATAAGGGGAGCCTCATCCTTCCCGCAGTTAGTCCCTGCCTCACTCTCCTCTTCGGCGGCATCGGTTGCCTCAGCTACGAGTTCGTTCTCGAACAGCGGGAAAAGCGGCGCGTAAGTGGCATGTTTTCCACCATGGTCAGTCCCGAAGTCCTCTCTTACATGCAGGCCGATCCCGACCGCTTCCGCCTAACCGGGGAAAAGAAGATGGTTTCCATCTTTTTCTCCGATCTTGCCGGTTTCACCACGATCTCCGAATCGGTCTCTGCCGAAGATCTTGCAAAAATCCTCAATCGTTACCTCACCCCAATGAGCGATCTGGTTACCAAATACGGAGGGTACATCGATAAGTACTCTGGGGACGCCATTATGGCGGACTTCGGAGTCCCTGTTTGGGTCGATCCCGACCCCAACTCTCACGCTTGGAAAGCCTGCTGGTCAGCCCTCGAACAGCAGGAACGCCTCCAATCCCTCAAAGAGGAGTTGAAAGCCGAATATGGTTGTGACATCGACGCCCGGATGGGAATCAACACTGGGGAAGTTGCCGCCGGCAACATGGGCTCCGACAAAAAGTTTCAGTACACCGTGATGGGCGATGCGGTGAATCAAGCCGCGCGCTTTGAACCCGCCAACAAACCCTTCGACACACACATCATGATCGGCGGTAAAACCTACGAGATGGCTAAAGAGAAGATCGAGGCCCGTTTCCTTGCAAACATGATCGTCAAGGGAAAGACCGAGCCCGTCCCATGCTACGAACTCCTCGCCAAAAAAGGGGAACTTTCGGAAACGAAACAGCAGGTGGTTCGGATTTTTGAAGAAGGCTGGAAACTCCATGCCACAAAAAAGTTCAAAGAAGCGATCAGCAAGTTTCAGGAAGCTCTTGCCCTCGACCCACACGACGGCCCATCCAAAACTTATCAAAAGATTTGTGAAGGGTTTCTGAAGTCTCCCCCACCCGAATCCTGGGCTGGAGAATATATTCAGACGTCGAAATAGTCGCCGGACTACCGAATCGAGATGAGCCGGCGGATCACCCACCTTTTTTTCGATCTTGGAAACGTTCTGGTCGGACTTCGCTCAGGCGAAAAGCTGAAAGCCTTGGCTCAACGGACAGGACAAGGAGTGGAGACCTTTTGCGATAAGATATGGTCCCACAAACGGGCTCATGACTACGAACGAGGTCACCACACCTGCGATGAGTACTTCGCCCTTCTGGCCGAGGATCTCGATCTAACCTACGCACAGAAAGAACTACGACAGGCGTTCTGCGACATTTTCTATCCTTTGCCTGACCGAGTCGCTCTGGTTCGCCAACTCGCCCCCCACTACCCCCTTGCGCTTATTTCCAACACATGCGCTTCCCATATCCAACACCTCGAAACCACATACGATTTCTTTCCGCTCTTTCAACATCGGATCTATTCCCACCAAGCGGGATGTCGAAAACCTCACCCAGACATTTACGAGAAAGCGCTTCAGGCAACAGAAGCCAAAGCGGAAAGTTCCCTCTTTATCGACGATCTTGCTGAAAATCTTGAAACTCCAGCCAAAGCGGGTTGGAAAACCATTCATCTACCTCCAGGCACCGATCTAAAAAAAGCGTTAGAATCTTTCGACATTTCGGGAATCAAAAACAACTAAAGCATCCCTTCCTTAGTCCATAGGTCTTGAATCAAACAGGGAGAATTTTCCCTCTGCACATAACCAGTTCCGACTACTGGCACTGACGAGCATTACTTATTACTCGTTTTTGATAATAAGTTATTAAAAAGTTATTAACATTTTTATTGACTCATACCATATATAGGTAAAAAGAGGCACATGAGCGCCCATTTGTCGTTAATTAGACGATTCAAGCCTCACAACGCAACTGAAGATTAATTATGTATAAATATGTAAAATATATAACCGTAATCCTTGCTGTTCTTGACCCTATCGGGGTTTTTGCGGAACCAGCAGTTGCCACATCCACAAATGATCCCATGGTGATGAAGATCTATCCGGACGGGACCAAGGTAGTCGTCCGCTGGAGTGAGATCGGAAAAGCAGTCGATAACGGAGAAAAACACGGTGGCGCTCCCCGTATTATCGCTTACGACCCAGGAAAAGATGGGATCGTTCCGATCGGCCAACCTGCCGCAAAAGTCTCTACGCCCTCATCAACCCCAACTCCTATGCCCCCCAGTACTTCAGTTGTAACCCCAGAATCTTCGAAAACTGTGAATAGCACCCCATCCCCTATGTCAGATACCGGCGATTATGGCCCCATGGAGGCTTTCGTTTTAAGAAGCGCTGTAGGCGTTTCATATCAGCAACCCCTCAGTGGCAGAAGTGGATATGGCGCTTATAATAGGTGGGTTTTTCAACCAGGCATTCGATTTGATTTAGAGCCTGGATATAATGTAACTGATTGGTTCAGGGTAGGCTTGGAAAGCTCATTTATATACAATCAAATTCACTCGATCAGCAGTGCTGCCAAAATGCTCTATAATGGTGCAAATGATTTTGGCAATGGCGGTTTCTATCAGATTCCAGTTCTGGCAAATTTAACTTTCACCTATCCAACAGAAGGGCCCGTTCGTGGTTACATAGGTGGCGGAATAGGTGCTGCTTGGAATGTTTTGCAAGCCTCTTCTGAGGACCCGGATACAAACGATACATTTGCTTATACGAGCTACCACTGGAACTTTGTTTGGGAGGTAACGGCTGGCTTCACTTACAACGTAGCCCCAGGATTAGATCTCGATATTGCCTATAAGCTTTTATCTACCCCGAATCCTAATTTTCAAGGTGAAGGAAACTATCAATCTAGCTTCAATCATACCGCCGAAATCGGCCTCGCCTACCGATTTTGAAATCACGCTGCCTTCCTCACAAGACAAGCCTCCCCTTCTCGGGGTACTTTTTATTGATCACGCTGATATTCAATTGCACTGCTTCAGCCCAGACCAACCCTGAGTCTCTTACCCTTCGGACTGCTACATCCGATTCTTCAGGTCCAAATCTAACCACCCCCTCCCCCTCTCTTCGCCCTGAAGACGCTGGTATCGTTCCGATTGGTTCAAACTCTCCGTCTCCCACAAACTCTCCTACCGTTGCGCTCGAAGAGTCGGACGACTCCCCTCGCTCACTTGAAGATTTTTATGGTCCGAACGAGGGCCCCGTCTTTCGCACTGCCGTCGGCGTAAACCTTCTTCAACCATGGAGCACCCGATTTGGCGATCAGTCGATCTACAGTAAAACGATCTTCAACCCCGGAATACGTTACGATCTCGAAGCCGGCTACAATGTTATTCCTCAACTCCGTCTCTCGGTGGAAGGAGACTTCATTTACAACTCGATTCACTCTGTTGTCTGGGAAAACGACACCCGCTATGGCACAGGCTCTCTTTATCAAGTCCCCGTCCTCTTCAATGCAACCTACCACTACCTCTCCCAAGGCCCTTTTCGTGGTTATGTTGGTGCAGGTGTCGGAGCGAACTGGATGATCTACCAGTCAGGCACTGCGCTAACCGAAGGCGCCACCTACACCTCCTACCAGTGGAACTTTGCATGGCAGTTTACAACCGGATTCACCTACACCATCCAACCGGGATTCGACCTAGATATTGGTTACAAGTGCCTCTCGATGCCGAACCCAAACTTTGCCGACTTCGGCACCAGCCACGCCATGTTCAATCATACCGCCGAAATCGGCCTCGCCTGGCGCTTTTAGCTGGGGTCTGACCCCACCCCTGGCCCTAGACTCGTCCCTACACATGCCCCGGGGGGCTGCCCCCTTCCGTACAACTATGTGAATAACTTCACTATAAGTTGAGTCGTTTTCTTTGCAGGCACTACATATTGTATCCAATCTCACATCTAGATCGATGAGCTTACCAACTCTTAACAGGCCAATCGCACTTCTTTTCATAACCTGTCTTGTCTTCTGTTTCCCACTCTTTCTCCATGCCCAAAGATTAACCATTCCGGAATCTTCCCCCACAGTTACCACGGCCTCTGCGACGGCTCAATCTACCTCGCAACAAGATGGACAGGTTCTAAAAACTTATCCGGATGGAACGAAACGAGTCGTCCCGCTTAACTCTCTGAATTTCCGCGACGATGGAAATAATTTCGGTGGCGCCCCCACCCTCTCCATGCTCCCGCCAGCCACCGCCACCGATTCCACCCCATACAAAAAGATCTCGATCGCTCCGATCGGTGACGCGTCCTCACCAGCGTCAGCTCCTGTCTCTATACCCTCTTCCGCCGACACTGCGGTGCAAATTCCAATGGCGAATCCAGTCGACCCAATGGGGGGTTCCGCCTCCGCTGGATCTGCACCCATAGATCCGCTTTCCGGTTCCGCCCCAGCCTCTACCAACCCACTCCAAACCGTTTCTGGCAAACCCGCTCCCCTTTCCGACGCAGGAACTACGGCCGACTTAGGAACCTACGACGACTTCTTTATGAACGCCTCCATCGGTGGATCGATCCAAGGCCAACTCACGGCACGGCGTGTCTTTAATGGAAATAATATGCAAGCGTATCCTTACCGGGGCTATACAGCTGAGAATTTCACTTTTCAACCAGGTTTCCGCTTTGATGTTGAGTTCGGTTACAATATTTACGATTGGCTTGGTGTTAGCCTCCAAAGCGGCGTGATCTACAATGCAATCAACCAGTACAACGCAACTATTAATGGAACTTCTTATACTACTTCCGCAGATGGGGAACTTCTTCAAGTTCCAATTCAACTCGATGGAATCTTGCGCTGGCCAGGCGCAACCGCCTTCAAACCGTTTATTGGAGGAGGGATCGGAGCTATCTGGCAACAGCTCGACGTAAATAATTATTATAATGACGGCCAGAATTTTCAGGCTAATTACTGCCGAAGTGCATTTCAATTTGGATTCAACGGGCAGGTGGGCGCGAACTACACAGTCGCCCCAGGAGTCGATTTCTACGGTGTCTTCAAACTTCTCGGCGCCTTCACTCCACGAATCGGAAACTACGATTTCGAAAACAGCTACAACTTCGCCCTCGAAGTCGGCATTCAGTCCCGATTCTAGTTCTCCTCTTCCCTCAAATCCCCTGCCCGTAACCCGTGGCAGATCCCTCTCTTCGTCTTTTCAATAAAGTCACAAAACTCCTTCACCTCCTTCTCCTTGATATCCTTCCCGCTGCGGGTCGCCTCCAGCGCCTGAACCCGGTTCTTTCCACCAAAGAAAAACTCCTCATAGGCCCGCTCCAACGCCTTTCTTCCCTCCACCCCTACCCCCGACCTTCGAATCCCCACCAGATTTAG
This sequence comes from Akkermansia muciniphila, assembly GCA_945878585.1. Lineage (GTDB taxonomy): Bacteria > Verrucomicrobiota > Verrucomicrobiia > Methylacidiphilales > Verrucolacustridaceae > Verrucolacustris. The sequence goes on along the minus strand of CAMDXQ010000015.1, from coordinate 13,601 downwards.
CCCGCATACCGCATTCGTGGCCACCGCCATGCAGTACGGCGGCAAATCCATTCCGATCCGCGTCTGACCACGAACCATCGCCAACTTTCCAATCCTCACAAATTGATGCACTACCACCGCACCACCCAGAAATGCCTTCTCCTCCACCTCCACATACCCCGCCAACATCACTCCATTCACCAGAACCACCCCGTCCGCCAATCGACAGTTGTGCGCCACATGTGCCCCCACCATTAAAAAACAACCATTTCCAATCACGGTGTCCGTTCCCTCCTTCGTCCCACGATGAACGGTGACATACTCTCGAAAAGCATTCCCATCACCCACAATTACGCCCGACTTTGCCCCCTGATACGCCATGTCTTGCGGCTCTCCCCCAATGACTGCGCCGACCCCAATCCGATTCTTTGCCCCCATCTTAACCTGACCTTCCAAAACTGCCCTTGCCCCAACAACACACCCCTCTCCCAACTCTACCTCTGCCCCTAAAATCGCCCCTGGCCCCACGACACAACCCTTCCCCAACTTAGCCCCCTTCTCCACAATCGCCGTTGGATGAATTTCACTCACAAATATCCTGCCTCCTTAAAGCTATAGTAGCCTGAATGCCCGTCCCGAGCGACGCCGATAATCACATGATCCTGCAACAGCACCCCAACCGCTTTGGCCCCATCCCTTAATCTCCTCGTAAAATCCAGATCCGCAGGACTCGGAGCAGGATCGCCCGAGGGGTGATTATGCACCACAACCAAGGCATACACCGCTTCGGACCCCAACGCCTCCCGCAAAATCTCCTGCGGCTGGACTGCAGTTTCGTTCACTGAACCCCGACTCACCTGCGCTCGCCGTAAAAGCCGGAGCTTCGTGTTTAATAAGAGCACCCACACCTCCTCCCGATCTTTCCTCCTCAACTCAGGCCCCATCAGCTCCTCCACCCGGGCTGGAGTATCCAGCAACCCACCTGAAACCTCCGCCACCCCCACACGCCTCCCCAACTCAATCGCAGCTGCCACCTGACACGCCTTGGCGATTCCCAACCCTTTAAATTCTTTTTGCAGACTTTTCGGAGTGATCCGCGCTAATCCCCCCAACCCCTCTCGTGACCCAAGAATCTCCGCAGCCAACTCCACCGCCGACTTACCCGGCAACCCCGTCCGCAAGAGGATCGCCAACAATTCCGCCGCCCCCAAGGCCTCCGGACCTTGACTCATCAACCGCTCCCTCGGTCTCTCTCCCGAGGGTAATTCCCGGATTCTTGCCATCCTCAGGTAGGATAAACGGCGCAACCTTCCCCCTCAAGAAGGGAGGAATGTGTGCTACAAGCACCACTTCGTTCCCCTCATACCTTTTTTCCAGAATTCTACCCGCTCGGCTCAACAAAGCTAAAAGCGCCCCTTCACTCTGGGGGACACGAATCCGAACTCGGATACTCCAAGCCGTCAACATCGAGGCCAATTCCGACAACATGTTCGGGATTCCTTCTCCCGTCTTCGCTGAAATGACCACCCCGTGAGGTGCTGTCCTTGCCTCCCACTCCAATGTTGTCCAGTTCTCTAAACGATCCGCCTTATTCCAAACCGTCAGAGTATGTTTGTCCCCCGCACCAATCTTCTGCAACACATCGTCCACTGCTTTCCTCTGCTCTTCACGCTGAGGATGACTCGCGTCCACCACATGAATCAAAACATCCGCAAAGGCCACCTCTTCCAGGGTCGATTGAAAGGACTCCACAAGATGAGTCGGAAGCTTTTTCAGAAAACCCACCGTATCCCCCAACAACACCCTCACCCCGTTCGGCATGCGAAACTGACGAATTGTAGGATCCAAGGTCGCAAAGAGGCGATCCTCCGCCACGACTTCCGACTGGGTTAATCGGTTCATCAAGGTCGACTTTCCCGCATTCGTATACCCCACCAGCGCAGCCACGGGCCAATGCTGGCGCATCCGCCCCTCCCGCTGGATCATCCGATGCTTTCGAACCTCTGCCAGATCCCGCTCCAATCGGGTGATCTTTTCCTGCACCCGCCGCCGATCCACCTCCAACTGGGTTTCACCCGGCCCCCGCATCCCAATTCCACCCGACTGCCTCGATAAGTGGGTCCACATGCCCGTCAATCTCGGTAACAGATAAACCAACTGGGCCAGCTCAATCTGCAACTTCCCTTCCTTCGATTTGGCCCGCTGCGCAAAGATATCCAAAATCAACTGGGTTCGATCCAGCACCTTACAAGAAAAGATTCCCTCCAAGTTCCTTGCCTGTGCAGGACTTAACTCGTCATCAAAAATGATGGTGTCCGCTTTTTTTGCCTTCGCAGCCACGGCAAGCTCCGCCGCCTTTCCGCTACCGATATAGGTCGGCGCAACTGGGTGATCCAGTTTCTGGGTCGCCCGATCCGCCACTTCCCCTCCCGCACTCTGAACCAGCAAAGCCAATTCATCCAACGACTCGCCCACCTCGTACCGCCCTGATTTCTGAGTCTCTAAACCCACCAAAAAGGCCCGCTCCATCGCCTTGTCCCGACCCGTCGTCACCATCATTTCGGAATAGCCCCCCCCTCCAGCGCTCGCACCAGCATCTCCACCCCAGCTTTTGGTGGGGGCTCTCGGGGATCAATCTCGATAACTCGGACTTTAGGAATTCCACGGAACCAGGTCAATTGACGCTTCGCATAAGCCCTCGTCGCTGACACAATTTTGTCACACGCCTCCTCCTGTCCGATTTTCCCGCGAATCAGTTCCACCACCTCCCCATAACCAATTGCCCGCGATCCCGCGCACCCTTCCCAACCAGACCGCCCCATCAAACCCTTCACCTCCTCAATCCACCCACCACCCAACATTCCCTCTACACGCTTTCGAATCACCCCTCCCAAGAGTTCAATGGGTGGAACAAGACACCATGTTTCCACCTCGGCCATTAAACCTTCTTCCGTATCCTGTTTCTGCCAATCGGACATCTTTCTGCCTGTCTGTTCCCAGACAGCCAAAGCTCGCACCACCCTCCTCCTGTTTTGTAAGTCGGCCTTCTCTGCCCATGCAGGATCGATCTTGAGCACGGTTTCAGCCAACTCCTCCGTCGTCTTTTTCTCTAGATTCTCTGAGACTGCACGATCGGTTCCCGGAGCTTTTGATAAACCCTGAGTCATCACTCGGTGATACAATCCAGTTCCTCCAACCCAGATGGAATTTATCTTCCTTACCTTAAGATCGGAGAGAACCCGCCGCGCCTCCTTACCATAATCCGCGGAAGAGAAATCCTGCTCTGCTCCCACGAGATCGATCAGATGGTGCCGAACCTTTACCTGGTCCTCCTTACTCGCCTTTCCAGTACCAATATCCAAACCTCGATATACCTGGAACGCATCTACAGAAGCGATTTCAGCTCCCGTCTGCTGAGCCAGCGTCATTGCTAATCGCGACTTCCCCGCCGCCGTGGGTCCAAGAAGAAAGATCACCCCCAGATCTAACTCCAGTCTCCCGCTCCTGCCGCTCCTTTGACCCGCCATACATTGACCAACTCCTTCGAAAGTTCATTCAGAAAGCGCGAAGGTGTCTGCCAAGCATCCCCTCCCTTTCCCATCCGCAACCTTGGGTGAGTCAGATACAACTCGTCCTTCGCCCTAGTCGCTGCCACATAAAAGAGTCGCCGTTCCTCCTCCTCCCCCTCTGGAGTCTCCATGGAACGACTCGAAGGGAACATCCCCTCACACAGCATGATGACAAATACTGTTCCGTACTCCAATCCCTTGGCTTGATGAATCGTGCTTAACTTGACCGCCTCCCCCCCCTCATCCCGGGAACGCTGGGCCACCTCGGTCTCCGTATTTCCCAACAAAGCCAACTGAGCAAGAAACTCCGCCATGTCCGTATAACCCGCTGCGTAATCCTCCAACTGCCGAAGATCATCCAATCGGTTTGCCGCATTTGCGTACTTTGCTTTCACGTAATCCCCATAACTCCCCTCCACTACGATTTTTACCTGTTCGGAAGGATCCTTTTCCTTCAACTGAGCCAAGGTCTGCACCATCTGACTCCATCCCTTCGCCCCCTTTTCGGGCACCTTCAGCTGCCCCAGCCCCTTACCGGACTGAACCTCCTGCCACATCTTGGTCGCAGACCTCGGTCCCACCCCAGGCAACAGCTTTGCCATCCGGTGAAACGCCACCTCATCCTTGGGATTTAAGGACAATCGAAGATGAGCCGCCACGTCCTTGATGTGAGCCTGCTCAAAAAACCTCAGCCCCGACGTGATTGTGTATGGAATATTACGACGAGTAAGCTCCAACTGCATCTCCATCGCATGAAAATGAGCCCGATACAGAATGGCAATATCCGACAGATTGGCCCCCTCCTCATGCAACTCCAGAATCCTCTGAGCCACAAAAGAAGCTTGTTGCCCTCCGTCCTCCAACGCCACTACCGCCGGTTTCACCCCCGCATCCCGTACAGCCTTCAGATTTTTAGGAAACTGCTTCGGATTGTGAGAAATCGAGTGATTCGCCAGATCGAGAATCTGCGGAATGCTTCGATAGTTGGTCTCCAGCCTGACCATCTTGGTTCCCGGATGGCGTTGCGGAAAACTCAGGATGTGCTCCACCTTGGCTCCGCGCCACGAGTAGATGCTTTGGGCATCATCCCCCACAGCCATGATCTGATGATGACCCCCTCCAATCGCATCCACAAAGTCAGACTGCAATCGGTTCGTGTCCTGGTACTCGTCCACCAGCACATGCTGAAATCTTGCCCGATAACCCTCCCTCAACTCCCCCTCCTGTTCCAACAGACGTAAAGGCAAAGTCAGCAAATCATCATAATCCATCGAAGAACTGTCCCGCTTCCTACGCAGATAAATCTCCCCGACCTTCGTAATCCAGCTTTCAAACTCCGTAAAGTACCCAAACTGGTTCTTCAGGATCGACCCACAATTCGTTCGATGGTTTGCCGCCAAACTAAAAATCTCCGCCAACACCTGCGCTTTTGGGAAACGCTTGTCTTTCGGATCGACCCCCGCCTCGCCAAGACTGGCCGAAATCAGATCTTCCGCATCCTCCCGATCCAAAATCGTATAATCCTTGGGATAGCCCACCAGTTCGGCATGGCGTCGTAGAATCCGATTCCCCACATGGTGAAACGTCCCTCCCCACAAACGGGTAAGATCATGCGGCAACAAGGATGCGACCCGGGCCAACATCTCTTTCGATGCCTTGTTGGTAAAGGTGAGCAGAAGAATACTCTCCGGAGCCACCCCATGCTCGACCAACCATGCTACCCGATACGTTAAGGTCCGGGTTTTTCCACTCCCCGCACCTGCAATCACCAACATCGGACCAGGAGCAGCCGTGACAGCCTCCAGTTGTTCTGAATTCAACTCCTTGGCGTAATCAATCGTCGGCCCGTCGCCTGATCTCGCCGCTTCCTTTAAAACGTACTCAACCGACACACTTCATCCTCCATCGCGCCTTCGTAAAGCGCCCGTCCGACGATCACCCCCTCCACCCCACCCGCCTTGTCGAGAGCCTGAAGATCTTTCAGACCGCTAATTCCACCCGAGGAGATCAGCTTTCCAGGAAAAGCACGAATCATCTCCTGCACCGCTGGAATATTTGGACCAGTCATCATCCCATCACGCACCACGTCCGTATAAATGATTCGAATTACCCCACCTTTCGCCATACGTGCAGCAAGATCCACCGCCTTCCACCCGCTCGGCTTCGTCCAGCCGCGTGTTTCCACCACCCCATCACGCGCATCGATTCCCACCACCACTCTCTCCGGTCCGAATTTCTTTATCGCTTCATCGATTGTCTCCGGAGAATCACAGGCCACACTTCCGAAAATCACACGTTGCGCTCCAGCCTTCAGAATCTTTTCCGCTACTGCCAGATCCCGAATTCCACCGCCCACCTGACAGGGCATTTTCACCGAACGAGCAATCTGCCCGATCATCTCAAGATTTCGCATCTGGCCTTCAAACGCCCCTTCCAGATCGACCAAATGAAGAACCTTCCCATTCACCTTTTCCCAACGCCTCGCCATCGCCATCGGATCCTTGCTGTATACCTTCTTCTCCGTGGCTTTGCCTTGGGCTAGGCGCACCACTTCTCCCGCCATCAGATCAATCGATGGAATGACAAACATGTGACTAATCCATTCCTAGTTTTTTGCGCCCGTCCGGCGTAATCATCTGAGGCCCCCAAGGTGGCTCCCAAACCACATCTACCTGCGCCTCCTGTACTCCGGGTAGGGTAAGAATCTTTTGCCGGGCATCCGCTGCAATCGAGGGCCCCATTCCGCACCCCTGAGCCGTCAACGTCATCTTCACGTCCACCCGCTTTCCCCCGCCATCCGTTTTTTTGAGCTCCATGCTGTAAATCAGACCCAAATCCACAATATTCACGGGAATCTCCGGATCGTAACAGGTCTTGAGCACCCCCCAGATCTCCTCCTCTCCAGCCTCCTTCCCTGATGCGATCGACTGGACTTCGACTACTTTCCTGCCCAAAGCATCTGCGTCTTTCCCCTCAATACGGAAAAGCCCACCTTCTGCCGTTGCATGGATCGTAAAAGTCCCTCCCAAATCCTGGGTCACCACTACGGCTGTTCCTTGTGAAAGTTTCTTTTTTGTCCCCGCAGGAATCGCCGTTCCCTCCACGTCTCGCTTTAACTGGATCTCTTCACTCATCTAGAAAACCTAGCGTCCCCTTTTCCCACGCACACCAGAAAATCCACAAATCACGACAGACTGGATTTTACCCGGGCAGGCTGATGAACCCGCCAGACCATGGGCTTCCCCCTCCGCAAAAGCTCCCGATGCCACCAGTCCAATGCCTCATCCCGACTTCTCAACCCCTTCTCCTTTTCCGTCACCCCAAGAAACGATTTACGCGACAATCCCCACATCAAGGGACGAGATAACCATCCCCAATCCCCTTCCAACAAGGCTCGGTTGTGCTCTGCCAACTTCCCAAATCCGACCCCTACATCCAGCACTACCCTCTCTGTCTCAATCCCCACTTTATCCATTCCATTCATTCGCTCCTCAAAAAAGTGCCCCACCTCTTGGACCACGTTTTTATAGGAAGGATCTTTTTGCATCTCTTTGGGGCGACCCCCCGCATGCATGCACACATACCCTACCCCTACACTTGCGACCCAATCCCACATCCCCTCGTCCCACCTTCCCCCGCTCACATCATTCACCACATCAACTCCCGCCTCTTCGAAGGCCGCCCGCGCCACTTCCACCTTGTAAGTATCCACCGATAAAAAGATATCCGGCCTCTCCTTCCGGATCTGCTGTAAAACAGGAATTACCCTCCCTCTTTCCTCCTTGGCAGAGATCGCCTCTGCCCCAGGTCTCGTCGATTCCCCTCCTACATCCAAACCATCCCCCTCCTCACACAACTGCAACCCGTGCTTCACCGCTGCGTCAACCCGCTGATACCTCCCCCCATCGGAAAACGAATCAGGAGTGACATTGAGAATTCCCAAAAGAAAAGGCCGAGAAGCCTTGATTTCAATCCTTCGACTCCCGCAACGCCACCCTTGCGTGGCCGGGGGATTCATCGTTTTCGAAAAATGGGCTAAGCCCCAGCGGGCGCGCCTTCCAAACCAGGAAGAATTCCACCCTTATCCTTCATCTTTTCGATAGGACGATTTGCCGGCAAAGATTCGCTCGGCGTTGGAGTGCTAGGTGCGGAAAGGCCCTTAGGCGGAGGGTTCATCATCCGTCCGTGTTTCACAATCTCCTCCACCTGAGCCCCATCCAACGTCTCATACTCCAATAAAGCAGAGGCAATCAACTCCACCTTCGACCGATTCTCTTCCAAAATCTTTTTGGCACGTTCATACGCACCGTTCACAATCTGATGAACCTCCTCATCGATCTCTCTCGCTGTATTTTCGCTATATCCCCTGGATCTTCCAATATCCCGACCTAGGAACACGTAATCCTCGTGATCCCCATACTCGATCATGCCCATCTTCCCGCTCATTCCCCACTCACAAACCATCTTCTTCGCATACCAGGTGGCCATCTTGATATCCCCACTCGCCCCACTTGAAATATCTCCCAAGAACATCTCTTCCGCCACCCGTCCCCCCATTGCCACGCAAAGATCATCCAACACCTTCTTCTTTCCGTACCCATACCGATCTTCCGTCGGCAACATCATCGTCACACCCAACGCAGGCCCTCGCGGAATGATCGAAACTTTGTGAAGCGGATCGGTGTGCTCGAGCGCAATGTTCAACATCGCATGCCCAGCCTCGTGGTAGGCCGTCAGCTTTTTCTGCTCATCACTCATCGCCAAGCTCCGTCTCTCCCGCCCAAACCGAACCTTATCCCTTGCCTCTTCCAGATCTGCCTGAGTGATCGCCTCTGCATCTCTCCGAGCCGCCATTAAAGCAGCCTCATTGATCACGTTCGCAAGTTCAGCTCCAGAAAATCCAGGAGTACTTCGGGCCAAGGTGCCCCAGGAAACTGTCTCCACCGCTTTCACCTTCTTGGCGTGAACTTTCAGAATCTCCTCGCGCCCCTTCACGTCTGGAAGATTGATGTGCACCTCCCGGTCGAATCGCCCCGGGCGCAGGAGGGCTGGATCCAAAACATCTTTACGGTTCGTCGCCGCAATGATGATGACCCCCTCGGCAGTATCGATCCCGTCCATCTCGACGAGCAGCGCGTTCAGGGTTTGCTCCCGCTCGTCATGTCCCCCGCCCAAACCGTGACCTCGACTCCGCCCCACGGCATCAATTTCGTCGATAAAGATCAGACAAGGTGCTGTCTTCTTGCCCTGCTCAAACATATCCCGAACGCGGGAGGCTCCCACACCCACAAACATCTCCACAAAATCGGAACCGCTGATCCCGTAAAACGGAACATCCGCCTCCCCCGCAATCGCCTTGGCCAAGAGGGTTTTTCCCGTCCCGGGAGGTCCCACCATCAAAATCCCCTTGGGAATCCGTCCGCCTAATTTCTGAAACTTTTTTGGATCCCGCAAAAATTCCACAATCTCGCTCACCTCATCCTTCGCCTCCTCCACGCCCGCCACATCCGCAAAGGTGACTTTGTTTTTATCCTTCGAAAGAATCCGCGCCTTACTTTTGCCAAAACTGAAAGCCGATTTTCCTGCCATCCGTATCTGCTGACGGAAAAAGAAATACATGATCAGAACAAAAAGAACGAAGGGGAGCGTCCCAGCCAAGGCCTGCCATGTCGAATTATCGATCACCTTCTGGCTGACCTGCGGAAAGCCGTTCGCCGCCAAAACCTTGTCCAAATCCCTCTTAAATTCCAAATCTACCGTCACCCGATACCCGCTGTTTCCCTGAGGATCCAACCGCATGCTCTTTTTTAAAACTTCAGAAGGCTCGAACTTTCCCGACAACCAACGAATTCCAGCTGCAGGCTCCACATTCAAGGTCACATCCTTGACCTTCCCCTCCTTCAAATACCCCTCGAACTCCGCAAAAGAGAGTTCCCTCACCGAGGCTGCGTTCTGACTCTGGTGTGCATAAAAGGCCAAAAGCAGGATCGAGGCAGAAACAAGAAACAAGACGACTCCTCGCCAATTGGGTCCATCCCCTTTCGAAGGGTCCTGACGCCGCATCGGTGGCCGGGGTAACTTGGGCGGTTTACGGGATTGAGAACGTGGATTAGGCATGGAATTAAGTAATCCAAGATATCATCGTTGTGTTCTTTTAGCAATCCGACCCATATCCCTGATCCAGAATAACTTATTTTTCGAACGCCGCACCCACCCACCCCGTAATTGCCATGTTGCCGTTTTCCCATTCACCAAAGATTTTCTCACCCCTTCCACCTCCACCAAACTGACCCCACTGTAGCCTCGCCGTCCCAACCAAGTCCGAATCGCCCGCCTCTGCCAAGCAATCGGTTTTTTTCGCCACTCCCTTACGTCAGGTTGATTCGGAATTTTTCGTAGTTCCTTTTCCCAATACTCCTTCTCCCCAGCAAAAATCTCTGCTGCCCGACATAAAGCTCCCCGCACCTCCCTCCCATAAACTTTCGCCAAGTAGGGCAAAACCTTTCTCCGAATTCGGGATCTCCAACCCCACTCATCCTCATTCGTCTTGTCCTCCCTCCAACTCAACCCTACCTCCTTCGCCGCCCTCCTCACCTCCTCACGCGCCAATCCCAACAAAGGTCGTACCACCTCCAACCCAATCTGCTTCGAGAGCACCGCCATCCCTGCCAACCCATCTGGGCCTGCCCCACGAAGCAACTGCATCAAGACGGTCTCCGCCTGATCATCCGCCTGTTGGGCTAACCACAACTCTCGCACTCCCAGTCGCTTCACCGCGTTGCGAAAAAAATCCCACCTTAACTCCCTCGCTTCCCCCTCTCCTGTTCTTCCTGATTTCTTTGCCCGACCCAACACCACCCGCAATCCCCTCTTTTTCCCCCAAGCTTTGACCCATCGTGCATCCGCCTCCCCCACCCGCCCCCGCCATCGATGATCAAAATGCAGAATCACTGGCTTCATACCCGCCCGCCACATCGCCTCCGCCAAAACCACGCTGTCCCCACCACCAGAAACCCCCACTGCGACTTTCCCCCTACCCCTTCGGGCTTTCCCCACCGCCTCCTCTACCCGACCCCACACCCCCTTGCCCCGCGCCCCAATCTGAAGCATCCTTTCCCTTCCCATGGCACGCAATTCCAAGCTTCTTTTCATCGTAGGTCTGATTCTGCTCGTAAGCAGCCTTCTCGCCAATCTCCTCTTCCTTTCCCGCGACCACTCCCTTTTCTCAGGCCCTTCCCATATCGAATCTGCCCCTTACTTCGAGGAAGAGTTCGTCGAGGGAGACGAATCCCAGAAAAAGCGCATCGCCAAGATCGATCTCTTTGGAGTCATCGCCCAAGAAGTTCCCGGCGATGTCGGATCCAGCATGGTGGACGATCTCATTCTCCAGATCCGTCAGGCTGCCAATGACGATTCCGTAGCGGCCATACTTCTTCATATCGACAGCCCAGGAGGTGAAGTCACCGCCAGCGACAACCTCTATCACGAACTCACCCTCGTCCGCGAAGACAAACCCGTGATCGTCTACCTTGATTCCGTCGGTGCCTCAGGCGGGTACTACACCGCTATGGGTGGATCCCACATCGTCGCCCACAACCTTTGCATTACTGGGAGCATTGGAGTGATCATGCAGTCCCTAAACTACGAGGGTCTTTCCAAAATCCTCGGCCTTTCCACCCTCACCTTCAAAAGTGGCGCCCTCAAGGATCTTCTCAACCCCGCCCGCCCCGCCTCCGAAGCGGAAAAGAAACTGGTCCAAGACATGATTGCGGAAACCTTCGAAAAGTTTTCCTCCATCGTTGTCACCGAACGTGATTTTCCTGACCATAAATTACCAACCGAAGTAGCGGATGGCCGAATCGTTTCAGGGAAACGTGCTCTCGAGCTAAAATTAATCGATGCCACCGGATATCTTGAGGACGCCATCGCCGATGCCCGCCAAATTGCCAAACTGCCCGACGATGCTCCCGTCATCCGCTACACCGCCCCGTTCCATTTCGGAAAACTTTTCAGATTCCTAGGCCAAAAGCAGGACACGAATACAAAAGTTCAAGTCAGCCTCGTTCCTGAATCTTTTCACCTCCAGGCCGGCAAACTCTACTATCTCTCCACCCACCTCTTCTTCCGCCGCTAAGACACTCGTTGAAATGTCCGAATCAGCGAATTACTTTAACTCTTGATCTTATATCCCCGAAACACACATTGATCCTATGTCGGATGCCCGCCTTGAGAAAATCAGTCGCCGCCGCTTCTTTTATTACGGATTCGCTGGCCTAGCCGGGCTCACGGGTGCCGGTCTGACCCGTTACCTTCCCGGCACCTCCTATGCCGCCAAAAACGAAGACGGGATCCTAATCGAGGACGCCGTCTACCAAGGGATCCGCGAATCCCTCGGAAAATACATCTACCTCACCCCACAAAAGTTGGGCGGAGGAACCCATGCGGTCGATTTGGGAACTCAAAAAACTCTCTCATGGATTTCCTACTGGAACTACGGCGACTCCTGCCCGATCTCCCACCATTTGGCTGCCTTCTATGCTGATAGTGGAGACCCCTACAAAGGCTTTGAATTTATTAATTCAACCCAGGGTGGCGAAAATGTCCTGATGTACGGCCTCAATACGAAAATCAAAGAGCACGGTATGCTCGACAAATACGGGATGGGAAATCACATCTACCGAGTCGGATATGATGGAAAATCGAATCAGATGGAACTTCTTGAGGATATTTCCGAAACGACGGGAATCGGTTTAGGCGTTCATACTGTCCCTTTCCCAGATGGTAATGGTTTTGCTTGCGCCGACGGTCAAAAGGATGTGGTGGGATTTTTCTCTCGGGCCCGAGGCCAGGATAAAACCGACGTTCTCACCGCCTTCCGGGGCGATTGGGTCCCCAACTCAAAGGTTCTGGCCGAAACTTGGACGAAGGGTGGAACCATTCGACTCATTAAACTGGCTCCAGGAAAAGACGGGAAATACGACTATTACGGGACGAAGGGGAACAAGCTTAACTACGAGATGGCCCCCATGGCAGAACTCCTCGTCGAGAAAGGCCAAACTCCCGGCGCAAGCCCCCACACGCTCACGGGACTGGATTTCTGTCTTCACGACCCACGCAACCGCTACTCCATCGCCGGCCTTCGCATGTGCGGAGGCGGTTTTATCATCGACCGTACCTCTATGGAGCCCATTTGCTACGTGATGGCCAACGAAGGTCTTGCAGACAACTGGCCGGTGAAAAAAGTCTCCAACAGTCCAGACACCTGGGAAGTCACCCTGCCGTCCGTCGGCAACCCCATCCACGAAACCGGCTTTAATCCCTCCGGCAATCACCTGGTTATGATGAACAATCTGCGCGCCAACAACGTTGCCGTATTCGACACCTCCAGCGACGATCCACGAGCATGGAAACGGATCACCTTCGTCAAGGATAAGGAGTGGCAGGGAGAATACCCATCCCCTTTCCATGTCAACTTCTCCATCGATGGTTCAAAATGCTTCTTCACCGTTCTCCGACCCAAACCTATGAAATCGGATGTTTATGTCGTGAGTACTAAGGACTGGAAAGTTATCAAAAAGTTTCGAAATGTCGGAGTCGATACCCAGACCACAGCCACAACCTATGATGGAAAATATGCCTTGGTCATCTTTTCGGGATTCCAACGAATGGAATCCGGCGCCTTTGTCTTCCGGCAGGATACTTTAGAACAGGTCGGCTATATGCCCAACTTCGGCGGACACCACGACTGCGTCATTGTTCCCTCCAAAGTGGAGGAGATGAAATTCAGTCGTAGCTGCACGGTCTAACCACCCTGCCCCACGGATTCCACCTTTTCCCCCTAGGATTTCGTCTGGTTCTCCAGGAGACCCGACGAAGCCCCGGTCGCTACCTCCTTCTGGCACTCGCCGTCGCCATCGGTTCCGCTTCGATCTTCCTCACTCTGGTCGTCCGAGATTCGATTCGCCGTGGACTCGAAACCTCCCTCGACCGTCTAGGGGCTGATCTTCTTATCCTACCCAAAGGAATCACCCACAACCTGACCGCTGCCCTTCT
>CAMDXQ010000014.1 GCA_945878585.1 Akkermansia muciniphila | reverse complement strand
TTCCGTAATCCCAATAGGTATTCCGGAGTGGCGGGAATCACCCCACCCTCGCCCTGGATCCCCTCAATCATCACGGCTGCCGTCTTAGGCCCGATCGCTGTCTCCACCGCCGCCAAATCGTTGTAGGGAACATACACAAAACCGGGCATAACAGGACCAAACCCCTCCCGTAACCGCTCCTGCCCTGAGGCCGCAATCATTCCAAGGGTCCGGCCATGAAAAGAGTTTAGGGTGGTGATGATTTCATAACGTCCATGAGCCGCGCCTGCCTTCCTGGCCGCTTTCACCATGGCCTCATTCGCTTCCGCCCCGCTGTTGCAGAAAAATATCTTTCCAGGCCCCATCCGTTCGACCAACTCCCCAGCCAACTCCGCCTGCTTCGGATGAAAAAAAAGATTCGAAACATGAACCAACTCGTCCCCCTGCTTTTTCATCACCTCGGCCAACCGAGGATCGGCATGTCCGAGGCAGTTCACGGCAATCCCGCTACCAAAATCGAGATACTCTTTTCCCTCCGCATCCCATACCCTCGTCCCCTTGCCCCTCACAAGAACAGGGGCTGTCGCCGAACGTTTGTACGAAGGGACAACGTGCCGAGCGTAATCCGCCCGAACCTGCGCCGAATCAGTTTTTGGCTCTTTTTTCAAAGTTCGATGCTAATCTCAAAAAACCCAACGGCCAATCCCCGCTTATTTTGCAGCCCAGCGCAAAAGAGCCTCCGTCTGCTCCCAGCCCATGCAGGCATCCGTGATCGACACACCATACTTCAATCCCTTTGGCCCCTCCGGAGGAATGTTCTGCCTGCCTTCTTCCAGATGACTTTCCAACATCAGCCCCAAAATTCCTGGAGCTCCCGACCGTTTCTGCTCCATCACGCTTTTCCAGGCGGTCTCCTGCTTGGTCGCCTCCTTGCCGGAATTCGCATGACTGCAATCCACCATCAACCGCTCCGGCAATCCATGCTTCTTCAACGAATCTCGTGCCGCTGATAAACTGGCGGGATCGTAATTTGTCCGATCCCTCCCTCCACGCAAAACCAGATGAGTTGAGCTGTTCCCCACCGTGCAGATCACGCTGGTCGCACCTTCTGCATCGATTCCGACAAAAGCATGAGCCGCTCGGGCCGAAAGCATCGCATCCACGGCCACTTGAAGGCTTCCATCCGTCCCATTTTTAAAACCAACAGGCATCGACAGACCGCTCGCCATTTCGCGATGAGTCTGACTTTCCGTGGTCCGTGCGCCAATCGCAGCCCAAGTCACCAGATCCGCCAAATATTGCGGCACGACAGGATCCAAAAACTCCGTGCCCGCAGGCACTCCCATCTCGTTAATCTCAGCGAGAAGCTTCCGCCCCGCTTTCAACCCGCCCTCTAGATCCAGAGTCCCATCTAGTCCCGGGTCATTGATCAATCCCTTCCATCCGACCGTGGTTCTCGGTTTCTCAAAATAAACCCTCATCACTAGCAACAGCTTCTCCCCCAGTTCTTGCCTCATCCGCCCAATCCGACCGGCATACTCCAAAGCCGCCTTGCGATCGTGAATCGAGCAAGGCCCCAAAATGACCAAAGGCCTCGTATCCTTGCCAGCCAATACCGCCTCGACCTCCTCCCTGGATTCCCGAACGGTTTTCTCGGAAGTCGACCCCAGCGGAATCTCCCGTCTCAATTGAGCAGGAGAAATCAGCGGCCGAACCTCCCGAACACGGAGATTCATCAACTTGGGCGTTTCCGCACTTTTGGCAACCGAGGTCATCCTTACATACTAATCGATTCACCCCTCTTTGGAAAACTCCGATTCCGATCTCGCTTTTTACGTCCAGTCCCTCAACATAAACATCTTATGTTGAAACGTATCGGAGTGATCACCTCAGGAGGAGACTCTCCTGGGATGAATCCCGCCATTCGTTCGATTGTCCGTACGGGGGTCAACTTAGGGATCGAAATCGTGGGAATTCAGAATGGATATCAAGGAATTTTTGACCGTGAGTTCATGCCCCTGGGAGTGATTGAGGTCAGCGGCCGGATTCGGGACGCTGGGACCATCCTATCCACCAGTCGCTGCCTAAAGTTTAAGGAGGAAAAAGCGCAACTGGAGGCTCTCGACATTCTGAAAAAAGAGAATATCCAAGCCCTCCTTGTTCTGGGTGGGGATGGTTCGCTTGCAGGTGCCGCCGCTCTTTCCAAACTCGGATTTCGTGTGCTCGGTCTCCCCTGCTCCATTGATAACGATCTATCGGGAACCGAAATGTCGATCGGGGTCGATTCTTGCCTGAACACCGTCGTTCATCTGATCGATATGATCAAAGCCACTGCTGCATCCCACAACCGATGCTTCGTCGTCGAAGTGATGGGCCGTAATCACGGCTACCTCGCCTTGATGAGCGCCATCGCTTCAGGCTCCCAAATCGCCGTCATTCCCGAATTCCGATACGACATGGACCAGATCGTCGAAAACCTCACCCGCCGCCGTCTCCGCCGCCACAACAACAGCGTCGTGGTAGTCGCCGAAGGGGCATGTTCAGGACAGGAGTTTATGGATCGATTGAAAAAAGCAGGGGGCGACAAGCTACAACAAGAAATAAGACTGACCGTTTTGGGACATCTTCAGCGAGGTTCTCCCCCCACCTTCTCCGACCGCTTTCTCGCCACCCGCATGGGAGAGTTCGCAGTCCTCGCCCTGAATCAGGGAGAGCATGGCTCGATGGTCGGACTTCTTCGAAACAGGATGAACCTGACCGATCTAAACGAAATCAAAGGTCACCGCCCTCCGCTTCCCGCCGATGCCATCCGCCTTGCCCGCAATCTCGGTATGGAAGTCGGCGTCCCATCCGAGGCATAGATAGCATCTTTCCTGCCCTCTTCCCTTCATTTTCCCTCGTCCAGATCTTATAACCCTTTTGATGATCTTGATGGACGTTTTTAAAGTCGAACAGCAACTCGTATCCGACCCGATTAAGAATGTCGCCCAAGAGGTGCATCGGGCGCTGGACAAGATGGGCAAAGAACCACCCCAAGGCGACGTGGCTATTACCGCGGGTAGCCGCGGAATATCCAATATCGTTTCCATTACCAAAGCCGTAGGAAAGTGGCTACGCCTCCACGGAGCCAAACCCTTTCTCGTCCCCTCCATGGGCTCCCACAACGGGGCAACCGCCGAAGGACAACAAAAAATGGTTGAATCCCTTGGCCTCACCCAGGAAGCAACCGGAATGGAAATTCGCTCCAGCATGGATTGCGTCAAGGTCGGCACGGTCGATTCAGGTGACGTCTGGATGGACCGTCACTGCTTCGACTCCGCTGGAGTCCTTATTCTGAACCGAATCAAACTCCATACCTGCTTCTCAGGCCCCGTCCAGAGTGGCCTTACAAAGATGATGGTTGTCGGAATGGGGAAGATCCATTCTGCTGAAACTTTCCACACCGCACGTCCTGACCACATGCCCCAGATCCTTGAGGAGATGGGATCCCTACTCGTCCAATCGGGAAAGATCTTCGCTGGATTGGCTCTCCTTGAAGATGGATTCGACGCGACCGCCGAAATTCATGCCCTACCCGGCGATGAGATCCTTCAGAAGGAACCCGCCCTGCTCGCCCGGCACCGCCACTACTTTCCTACCCTCCCTGCCAAGGATTTGAACGTTCTGATCGTGGACGAAATTGGAAAAACCTACAGCGGCACAGGAATGGACACGAATGTGATTGGAAGACGGGGAGTTCATGGATTTGAAGATCTGACAGAGCCCAAGATCAAGATCATCGCCGCCTTAGGCCTATCGGAGAAAGCCAAAGGCAACGCACTCGGCGTTGGCCTCTCCGACTTCATCACACGCCGACTCCGCGACTCCATCGACGAGAAGAAAACTTTTATCAATGCCTTTACCACGGGGGATATGCAACGAATGGCTATCCCCTACACTCTTCAAGATGACGCTGAACTCATTCAAAAAATCCGCGAACGGTTTGGAGACAGCCGCTGGATGCTGATTCCAAACACTCTTCACCTAGAAAAGATTTTTGTCAGCGAGGATCTAGCGAAAGAACTGCGGGGACATCCTCGCTGCCGTGTCTCTTCAACCCCAACCCCCCTAACCTTTTCGAATGGTCGATTGTCCCTCTTTCCTTAAGGGATCCGATTCCTCACTACTTTTTCAACTTCGACACCATCGCTCCCCAATCCGGTTCTGGAGTGAGATGACACCAAGAGAACCTTACTGCCCCAACGATCTCTTCTTTTTCGAGACCCATCGCCTTCAAGACATGACTCGGTTGATAACTGGCCGATGTACAGGCAGAACCATTGGAAACAGCTACCAGATCACGGATTCTGACCATTGCCTCCTCTGCACTGATCCCAGGAAAGGAGATGTTGGCGGTATGCGAAAGGATCTGTCCTTCCTCTCCATGAATCTTGGGTTTTAGAGGCTCGATCGCAGCGAGAAACTTCTTTCGAAACTCAACGCACTTCTTCGCCCTAGCCCCATGTTCCTTTTCACCCATTTCCGCAGCCAACCCCAATCCCACCACCAAAGGGACCGGCAAGGTTCCCGGGCGTAACCCCTGTTCTTGCCCGCCCCCATACACCAAAGGCGTTAAAGGGGTCTTCTGCTTTTTTCGATGTCGAACAATCAATATCCCCACCCCCTTCGGCCCATAAATCTTGTGCCCGCTCGCACCGATCAGATCGATCCGATGATTTTTCAGAGGTTCGAGCAGTTTTCCGAACGTTTGCGCTGCATCCACGTGAAACCACGCCGAGTGATCCGCCAACCCATCCGCCACTTCTGCAATCGGCTGAATCACTCCGGTCTCATTGTTCGCATGCATGAGGGAAACCAACAACGTGGACGGGCGAACCCGCTGAATGAACTTTGCCGGATCGATGCGCCCATTCTTTTCTGGCGCCACCCAATCCACTTCAAACCCATCCTTTGCAAGCATCTCGATCGGCTCCAAAACCGCCTTATGTTCAATCCGGCTGCTCACAATATGGGTTTTCCCATGGCTTCGACCCCAATGAGCCAAACCGAGGATCGCCAGGTTATTACTTTCTGTCGCCCCGCTGGTGAAGATCACCTCTTCAATCTTCGCATCCACCAACCGGGCAATCTGCTCCCGTGCTTGGTGGACTGCTGCCTTGGCCCGAGTTCCAAATTCATGAGTTCGACTTCCCTCGTTTCCGTACTCCTCTTCGAAAAAGTGCCGAATCAACTTCCCCACTTCCGGTTCGATGGGGGTCGTAGCATTACAGTCCATGTAGATGGGATGTGCTTGGGACATAAAGAGGAAAGAATGCCTGAAATTTCCAACTTTTCCAATCCCCCTTTGTGACATCAAGCAGGGTTTGTCTCCACCCCTTTTCTTGTCGTAGAATCACTCCCCTCGCCGGAGTAGCTCAGTGGTAGAGCATCTGTTTCGTAAACAGAGGGTCACGGGTTCAATCCCCGTCTCCGGCTCGCTCTTCCTGCCTTACTTCCGGCCTCTGCGATCAAAAAAGCATTAAGCCAAATCAGCCAACACCTGACCCGCCGTCTCTTCCCCATTTTTCCATACCGACTCGATCCGTGATTCGGTTGCGGAATCGCCGCACACATACAAGCCCATAGCCATTCGAGAGGGAATTGCATCTCCCGACCGCCTTGCATACCTCCAGCGATGTGCAAACACAGCCCCCCGTAGCCCAACATCCAATCCCCACTCTTTTTCGAGCCGCAACTGTAGATCCTCCATCCAAACCTCAGGCTTACTTTCTAACTTCTCCCGACTGTACTCGACGGATGCCTGAACCACATAAACGCTCTTCCCATTTTGAATTCGGCCAGCTTTTCCATTCTCACACGCCACCCAAGCCAACGGCTGCATGCCACTCGAGTCCATCTTCGCGTAACACGATCCGTCCCACGGAGCCGAATATTCCAACAACATCGTTAGATTCGGCTCAAAGACAACAATCCCTGGATCTAGCCCGAAAAGGGAAGCCGTTTGTGGCCAAGGAGCGGAACTAATGACCGCATCATACTCCTCTCCCAACACCTTCCACCTCCTCCCTTCTTGAACCACACGCCCAGCCTCGCACTCCCTCCTCACCTCCAATCCATCGGCCAACAGCGAGCCCAGTCGATTGTTGCCATTCGCTAAATAAAACCTCTCTTCCCCCGCCCGATAAATCTGTCCTTCCGAAAGAATCGGTTTTTCGATCTTCTTGAGCTGGCCCGCCGCCAACTGCTCTACCTCCTTCCGGATTCCTTCATCCCTCATCGTGAAATATTGGGCTCCGGTATCAACCAAGTGCTGCCCAAACTTTCTTGTGGCACACCGACCCCCCAAGCTTCTCGACTTCTCGATCACAACAACCCGATGACCCGCCCCTGCCAGTTTTCGGGCACACACGAGTCCGCTGATTCCTGCTCCAATGACCGCCATTTGCATACTCTCTTCCTGCCACACCCTCGCCGATCTACCAGCCTCGCCTTTTCCCCAACCCCCTATCCCTCTAGGATCACTCTCTTGAAAGCAACCCTTGCCAACGTCCGGGCCGTCTATGCGGATCTTGAACAAAGACCCGTTCAGCGGGACTGCCTTCGCCGAACCGAATGCTGCCAATTTAAACTCACTGGAAAAACCCCCCAACTGACCCGCGGGGAAGCCCTCGTCGCTGCCCACGGCTTCCGCGCTTCCGGCCGAAAAGAGCTACCCCAACCTACCGACGGCTCCTGCCCCTTTCTGCAACCCAACACCCAAAAGTGCATCATCTACGAGTCTCGACCCTTTGGTTGTCGGACCCACTTTTGCCAACCCGCAGGCGGTCCGGTTGAACGCAAAGACGTTCTCGACCTGATTCGTCGACTTGAACAGATCGACACTGAACTCGGGGGCGATGGCCCGCACGCCCTGACCCAAGCCGTTTCCTGGGCTCTCGAACAAAAGTGAGATCCACCCGTATCATAATTGCCGGTGGCGGAGCAGCCGGTTTTTTTGCCGCCATCTCCGCTGCTGAGTCCAATCCTCTCGCCCAAGTCGTTCTCCTCGAAAAAACCACCCACCTTCTCGCCAAAGTCCGCATCTCGGGAGGGGGTCGCTGTAACGTGACCCACGCATGTTTTGACCCACGCGAACTTTCCACTCGTTACCCTCGAGGGGGTCGCGCTCTGATCGGACCCCTCACCCGCTTCGGCCCGACTCAGACAATCGAATGGTTTCAATCCCGAGGGGTGAAATTAAAAACCGAATCCGATGGACGGATGTTTCCAGTCACCGACTCCTCCCAGACCATCATCGACTGCCTCTCCGACTCTGCCCGCCGGGCGAATGTCAAAGTTCTTACCGAGAGCAGCATCCAATCGATTCAAACCTCGACGGAAGGCGGCTTCATTCTTCATCTCACTCAAGGATCCACCATGGAGTGCGACCGCATTCTCTGGGCGGGGGGCGGCTGTCGGCCTGAGTCCCATCCTGTCTCATCCCTCGGCCACTCGCTCTCCCCGCCCGTGCCCTCTCTTTTCACCTTTCACATCGAACTTCCCTGGCTCAATCGCTTGGCGGGGCTATCCATCGATTCTGCTCAACTCTCCATCCCAGGCACCGATCTAAGTGAACAAGGCCCCCTCCTCATCACTCATAACGGCCTGAGCGGTCCTGCCACTCTCCGGATCTCCGCTTGGGGAGCCCGCCCCCTCCACTCCCTCAACTATCATTTTCCGCTACTGATCAACTGGCTTCCTCAATCATCGCCCGACGAAATTTTCCGTGAAATTCAAGACCGGAGGGAAACGATCGGAGCCCAGATGGTTCTTCGCTCAAAATGGGCTCCCCTCCCAAGCCGGCTCTGGGAACAACTGGCTCTTCTGGCAGGAGTTACCACTGAGGATCGTTGGTCTAAATTCAGCCGCGAATCGGCCTCCCGTCTCGTCCAGATCCTCACTTCCACACAACTTCAAGTCACCGGAAAGAGTATGAATAAGGAGGAGTTCGTTACCTGCGGGGGAATCCCTCTCAAGGAGATCGACACAAAAACCATGGAAAGTCGGATCGTCCCTGGCCTCTACTTCGCAGGCGAAGCTCTCGATATCGACGGAATCACGGGGGGCTACAACTTCCAATCCGCTTGGACGACAGGATGGATTGCCGGCCAATCGATGGCGAACGCCTAATCGACAACCAGTCGCTCTACCCAATCCGCCCACTCTCCTTCCTTCGGCCAACACCCTCCCTGGCTCCACCACTTCACTCTCTCCCCAGGGGGCGCCCAAAGAGCCGGCTCAGTGGGTCCAAAAAGCAACCCACACTTCACCCCGCTCCAGCCCGCCAAATGGCTGATTCCACTGTCGTGACCTAGATAAAGATCTGCCCCCTGCAGGATTCTGAACACTTCTGGGAGGGTTTCATTTTGGACGTACCGATTCTTCCCCGTCCTCCATTTTTCCGGAATCTGCTTTTCCAAATTCATCTCCGCTTCCCCTCCCAACCAAGTGACCGAAAAGGATCGTCGCCTCGCCATCATCTCCAACTCTCTTAGCCATTCATTCAAGGGCCAACACTTCGACGCACCCCCACTCCCAGGATGAATCACCCAAGAACACACGTCTTTGTGCTCACGCGGTAAAGGTTTCAGTTTCTCTCCCCATAGTCGGCGGGCATCCCCCACGCCGACACCCCAACGTTTCAGCGGTTGTGCCAAATACTTCCACGCCGCTTCCTTTGGGTTTCTTGGATCGTGGCTAACAAACTCCCCCGTGCCCCCTGCCCGCTTCCAGTTATCAAAAAAGATTTCATCCGGATCGAAAAGATACGAAATCGTAAGATCAAACTCCGTGAAATAATCTGCCCACTCTGGATCTAGATTTCCTCCTTTGGCATAAAAGCTGGCCAATCCGGGTTGATCCATCGGTCTCACCGCCTGAACCGCCCCTGGCCCTACAACGAGCTCCCCATATTTTCGGGCCGTTACCATCTCAATCTCCGCTTCCGGCCACTTTTCGCGCAAGCCAGCCACTGCCGGCAATGTCAGTAAGAAATCCCCCAGCGCACCACCACGAAGGACCAGAATTCTCATCTCAGAAAACAAACCCTCCGACCTGCGAATTTAATAAACAAAAAGTCCAAGCCCCAACAAAAGAAGTCCAAAAAGAAATCCCATTCCCAATAGACACTTACCCCGAATGGGTGTGCCCAATCCCCACTGGATTGCATCCCGCAAAAGATAGGGAGCCCCCACCATCACCATTCCCTCGACGATGATGAGATAAGAATACGAAACCACTACCAACCGTGCCGAATCGTTACGAAGGAAAGCTGCATCGAGCAGCACATCACCTCCCAACAGAAAAAGAATTCCCAAAGAGCGAACCGCAATGAATTCCCGAACATAAAGCCAGGTCGTCACCCCCAACCCCACCACTCCCAGAATAAAAAGCGGACGAAACCGCGTATACTCCATCAGGTTGATCGATCCTGCCAGCCAAGCTGACCAACCCGTCGCAATCGCCAGAAGAAACCCTCCCAAAGCATCGTTCCTTGGAAAGGCCCGGATCCACTGCGCCGACTGCCGATGATCGAACAAACCCCATCCGTGACTTAGGATTAGACCCAGCCCGACCCAAACAGAGACTTGCGCTAAAGAAAAGGAGTAGATCATTTCAGACTACTCCAGAATGGCCGGATCGCCGTAATCGGTAAATCCCGTTGATTCGGTGATCCGCACCGTCAGGAGTTGCCCTAAATGCCGAGCCCCGCCGTCAAAGACCACGGGACGATTCTGCCGGGAACGTCCGGTCAAGCGACTTTCTTTGGTCTTGCTCGGTCCTTCCACAAGGATCTCCGTCAAAGAACCAATTCTCTTCGGTGAAGTCACCGCCACCTGCCGATCCAACAGATCAAGAAGCGACTGATTCCACCGTTCCTTGGTTTCTTCCGAAACTTCGTTCCCCCGGCTCTCTGCGGCCCGGGTCCCCTCCCGCGGGGAGTACCGAAAGATAAATCCATTATCAAAATCCACCTCTTCCATGAGCCGATAGGTCGACTGAAACTCCTCCTCTGTCTCTCCAGGATAGCCCACAATCACGTCTGTCGTTAACCCAATCCCTGGGCACGCTTGTCTAACTTTCTGGATAATCTTTTTATACTGCTCAACCGTATACCCCCGCCCCATCTCTTTGAGGAGACGATCCGAACCCGACTGAACGGGCAGATGAAGATGCTCACACAGCTTGCTCAACCTGCCAAAACATCCGATCAGATCATCCTTCATCCCCCTCGGATGTGGCGAAGTGAATCGGATCCGATCTAACCCATCCACCCTTTGCAGTTCTTCCAACAACTGAACGAAAGCGGATTTCCCAGAAACCGCCGGAATCTCCCTGCGTCCGTACATATTAACGATCTGACCCAGTAGCGTGACCTCCCGAATCCCTTTTTCCACAAGGGCCCGAACCTCGCCAACGATCTCCGCAATCGGACGGGACCGCTCCTTCCCTCGTGTTGTAGGTACAATGCAGAAGGAGCAGTGCATATCGCACCCCTGCATGACGGAAACAAAGGCGGTGACCTGCTTCGGAGTCAGGACGTGGTCCCGAATTGTCTTTTCCGACCCTTCCTCCTCACCCACATCGGCAAAGAACTTGGGTCGACCCCCCAAACGTGCCTCCCGTGCCTCCATGACTAGGTCCGCAACCCGGTGGAATTTTTGGGTTCCGACGACAAGATCCAGACCTTTCATCTCCTTCTCTAAGGACTCCCCTTTTCGTTGAGCCATACAACCCAGAAAACCCAAAACCACACCCGGATTCTTTTTTCGCAGGGCCTTCAGATTGCTCATTTTTCGAAGAGCTTTCTGCTCTGCCAGATCTCGAACACTGCACGTATTGAGTAAAATAACGTCTGCTTCCTTCTCGGTTTTTGCCCGTTCGTAGCCGCGATCCATAAGTTGGCGTGCCACCTGTTCGGTGTCCCGCTCGTTCATCTGACACCCGTATGTTTTTAGGAAAACGGAAGGCATAACACAAGATACTGCCCGAATTTCAGGCGAAGGAGAATCCCCAAAGAAAGGCCTTAAGCGAAAAGACTCTTACTGAAATGCCCGCGCAAAACCCGATAAAAAAGAAGGGGCAGCGGAAGGACAAAGAAAAAAGCTGCTGGCACCAGCACCGTTGGATGACAACGACCTCCGTCTATTTTTACAATTCCCTCCCAAAGTAAGGCAATAAATCCAAGTCCAGCACCCCAGTAACTCAAAGGCATAACGACAGCTCGGAAGTTTTCTTTTTCCTTGAGACGATGAATCCTGTCTGAACGATTATTCCAGTCCATGGCGCTGAGCTTTTTCTAAAAACCAATTAACCCGATGACAAATGAAATTTAAGTGCGACCCACGGAATCGCCCTGTTTACGAGCATGCCGTTCGGCCCAGCCCATCCCCGCCAATCCCAGTTCAAAAAGTGCGTATAAGGGCACAAACATAAGACCGAGGTTGAAAGGATCAGAAGTTGGAGTGACACAGGCCGCCAATACTAACAGGGCCACGACAGCATGGCGCCGGTGCTCCGAAACCACCTTTTGCTCGAGAATCCCAAGCCGAGCCAGGATGACCATGACCAGCGGAAGCTCAAATGAGAGGCCGAAGCCGACCAGCATCTGGAGGGCAAAATCGGTGTAACTGGTCATGGTCCAGCTCGTCTCCAACCCCAACCAGCGGTTGAAATCTTGGAAAAATCGCAACGCTTTCGGTAGTACCAAGAAATAACAGAAAAGTGCCCCACCCAAAAAAAGAACTGTCCCCACCAGAAAGACCGGAAGCAACAAACCACGCTCCCGCACGTCGAGAGCCGGCAAAAGATATTGTCCAAGAAAGAAAAGAACGAACGGCAGTGACAGGAGGATCCCTGCCCCAATCCCAATCTGCAAAGTCACCGTCATTGGATCCGTCACCTGGAGCGCCAATAAGGTGCTCGGAGACGGCTGGGCCAAACCCTCTTGCGCCTGCGTCAAAGGCCAGCGAAGAATTTCCATCACCTGACCGATGCTCATGACCCCGAGGATCGATCCTGCCCCAATCACAGTCGCACATTTCAGAATGAGCCCGCGCAGATCCTCCAGATGATCCAAAAACGGCTTCTCGCTGTCTTTCATGAAAGTTTTCTCCATCCCTTTTCCGTCACCACAGCTGGAAGAGGGATATCGTGAGGTTCTTGAGGCAACTCCTCCACTTCCTGCTGTCCGAAGAACATACCCACCACTCTTGAAGTCCGACCTCGCCGCGACAAAGCCCGGTCATAATGGCCCCCGCCCCGACCTAACCGTACCCCCCTTGGATCAAACGCCCTCCCCGGAACCAAGAATAACTCAATCTCCTCCAACGCTCTTCGAACCGATAAATCTGGGGACGGTTCCCACAAAGTCTTCGTTTCAGGAAGGTGACGAGAGGAAACCTCCCACCAAGTTAACCCTTCCCGAATATCGATTTTTGGAAATAAAACCTTTTTCCCTTCGGCCAAAGCCGCCTTTAACAAGCCCCGCGTCTGTGGTTCATCTGTCAGGGAAAGATACAGCCCAAGGATCGATGCATTCTTCCACTCCTCCCGCCCCAAGATAGCTAGCTCCATTTTCTCGGAAGCCAGTCGCCGATCCTCTTCCGTTAGCTGCGCGACTCGCGCCCGCATCTCTCCCCGAAGCGCTGCTTTCTTGACCCCTGACATGGCGATCACACTGCCCGATTTCCCATCGCCCGCCAACCCTACCGAGAGGGTTTGCCAGCGATCCATTTTCCCATCATTCTCTTTTCCTTGAGCCCACGGAATTCTCCCCGCTCTCGCCGTCCCACCCACCGCTTCATCACCGATGTGCTTCTACCCGCCCTTTTTACTCGTAAGCGGGGTCAACGGAACGGAACCCCACCCATCTTTCCCAAACTGAAAAAAGGGCAACTTTGCATCACCTGGATCGGCCATGCCTCTTTTCTCATCCAAACCTCTCAAGCAAACATTCTCATCGACCCTAACTGGGCCAACTGGCTCCTTGTCGTTCGCCGACTCCGCCACGCCGGCTTGGCCCATCACCACCTCCCCTCCATCGACCTTGTTCTGATTACCCATGCCCATTTCGATCACCTTCACCGCAGAAGCCTTCGACAAATCGCAGCCAACCAACCCATCGTTGTTCCCTCAGGTGTGGGAGATCTGGTTCACGGACTTGGCTTTGAGAAAGTCTATGAAATGAAATGGTGGGAACGACTCCGTTTCCCCGGTGCAGCCGTTACATTTGTTCCCGCAAAACATTGGGGCGCCCGAAAGGTGACCGACCACCATCGTGGCTATGGGGGTTACGTCATCGATGTCGGCGGACGAACGATCTACCACGCTGGCGATTCCGGCTACTTCAACGGGTTCCGTGAAATCGGAAAGAAACTACATCCGGAAATCTCTCTTCTTCCGATCGGGGCCTATCACGGACCCAAATTCGGCGAAAACCACATGGATCCGGAAGAGTCCCTCCGAGCCTTTGAAGATCTAAAATCCAAGGTCCTCATCCCGATGCATTTTGGAACCTACCGCCTCAGCTACGAACCCCTCCACGAACCTCCTCAACGCCTCATGGAGGCCGCGACCCAATCCGGTCGGTTGTCTGCGGTTCGTTTCCTGATCGAGGGAATGCCTACCCTATTCTAATCCCCCACGCTCTGCCCAACCCTCCTTTGCCGTGGGCCGGGCAAAAGCAACTAATCGCCCGCGGTGGATCGTGAAATTGAAAAAGTTTTTTGCATTCCCGCAAGGAGCATTGGGGTCGAACTGATAAACATCCACCCCACCCCCCCTTTCCCCATCCATCCGCTGAGAAGATCCAGCGACCATGGCATGGCCGTCTTTTTTTCGTCCCAAATAGATCATCACGTGACTGATCGGCGGATCCCGAGGCACATTGTACGTCCACTCCCAGAAAAGGAGATCCCCACTCCTCATTGCTACCAGAAGTTTGTCCGAATCAACCTTACCATTCGCCTCCAATGGAACCTCCCTGATTTTCCCCCTCTTTTTAAAGTAGAGATACTGATCGGAGGCAGTTCTCGGAATATCAAAACCAAAGACCTTCCAAACGATATACCGGATGGTATTCGAGCAATCCATCGTGATGACATAAGGATGCCCTGGCGGTTGCCACGACTGGGCATAGGACAAGTCCTGCTTGGAAAGCCAGCGACAGGTTTCCACTAGCTTCTGGTGTTGATCTGGACTCGCCGCGCCAAACCCGGAAAAAGAGCTCCACTCCAGAATGGAGCAAAGCCCCAGCCAAAGAAGAAAAGACCGCAACGCCATCCCCTTTCATTGCAAATCACACAAAGACCGCAAGTCCGGACGAACAGGCGTCAACGGTTCGATCAGTTCAATAGATCGAAAAAAGCCTTAGGGTGTTCCAAGTCACGGAACACCGCATCTGCACCACAATCCTGCAACTGCCGCTCTGTGAAGGAGCCCGTGGCCACAGCAATCGCCTTGGCCCCAATCGCTCTCGCACAAGCCACATCGTGAGGCGTATCGCCGATCACAAAAATCCTTTCAGGGGGAAACTCCTCTCCATGATGTTCCCTCGCCCTGCGTTTTGCATGCGGACCGAGCTCATTCCGGATCGCCGAATCATCGGCAAACGCCCCAAATCCAAAAAAATGATTCACCCCATACCGCGTCAGCTTCAACCTCGCACCTTTTTCGATGTTCCCTGTCAAAAGGGCCTGAACCAATTCAGGTCTTTTGTGCGCTTCTTCTAAAATACCCAAAACTCCCGGATGTAGACCCCCGTTGCGCCTCGGGAGCTCCTCCGCCAAAAGTTCCACATAAACATCGAGAAATCGGGCGACCTGTTCCGAACCATTCGGCTTCCCATCTCTCGCCAACAACTGCTCCACAATCCATTTATCCGTCCGCCCCGCGATTTCCAGCCCCTGCAAACCTCGATTAATCCCGTGCAGTTTTTCCATCGCACGACCTAGCGCCGTCTCCCCCGCTTTTCCCGTATAGAGAATCGTCCCGTCGATATCCCAGAGCAAAAGTTTCCGGGGCAACTTCTCGGGCGACTTCACATCCCCATCACGCTGTATCCGGAGTCGGCATACAGAGTCTGTCCCGTGATTCCCGCGGCACCATCCGACGCAAGGAATACCCCCGTCGCCCCCAACTCCTCTAGGGTGATATTCCGTTTCAGCGGCGCATGCGCCTCATAGTGCGAGAGCATCGCCGAAAAACCGCTGATTCCACGTGCCGCCAACGTATTGACCGGGCCCGCACTGATTGCGTTGACCCGGATCTTTTTCGGACCCAAATCATAAGCGAGATAGCGGACGCTTGCCTCCAACGCCGCCTTCGCCACACCCATCACATTGTAGTGGGGCACTACCTTCGCCGCCCCGTAGTAACTCATCGTCACAATACTACCCCCCGCCGTCATCAAAGGGGCAGCCGCCCGACTCACAGCCACCAAAGAGTAGGCGCTGATGTCATGAGCCACCCGGAAGGCCTCCCGTGAGGTGTCCACAAAGTTTCCTTCCAACGCCTCTTTGGGAGCAAAAGCCACGCTATGCAAAAGAAGATCCACTTTTGCCGTCTTGTTTTTCACAAAATCAAAAAACTTTGCGATGTCTTCATCCCGACTTACATCACATGGTGCCACTGGGGTCTCCGCCCCAAACGTCGCCGCCAGCTCCTCGACATTCTCCTTCAGCCGTTCCCCCTGATAATTAAAGATCAGCTTGGCCCCTGCATCCGCCCATGCCTTGGCAATTCCCCAGGCAATGCTCCTTTTGTTGGCGACACCAAAAACCAAACCAACTTTTCCTTCCAAAGTTTTGTTACTCACGCCGTCTAAAGTGCACTCAGACGGGCCTTCCTGTCACGCCTCGAGTCACTTCCTCTTGGCCTTGGTGTCACCTCCTGCTACCAAATCAATCCGTGAACATTCCCCACATGCATATGGGCTGGATTCTTTTTGGCCCTCTCGTCCTTGCCCTTTTGGCCACCGATCTCATCCTTTTCCATCGGGATCCCCGGCCCGTGGATCTTCGCCGCTCCCTCCAAGCCACCGCCGGCTGGGTTGCCCTCGCTCTTTCATTCGGTGGGCTGGTCGCTTTCACCCTGGGCGTCACCCCCGCCATGGAATTTTTTACCGGCTATGTCATTGAACTCTCCCTCAGCGTCGACAATGTCTTCGTTTTTGCCGTGCTTCTCCGCTACTTCGCTGTTCCTGAAAAATCCCAGTTCCCGGCCCTTTTTTGGGGCATCATCGGAGCCCTCTTTCTTCGCGCCCTCTTTATCTTCACAGGAATCACCCTCATTAACCGCTTTCATTGGCTGATCTATATCTTTGGCGCGCTCCTCGTGTACACCGGCATCAAACTCCTCAAAGGGGGAGAAGCGAAAGTGGAGCCCGACCACAACCCCCTCGTCCGAATCGCTCGCAAACTGATTCCAATCACACCGAATTTTCATGGAGATCGCTTTTTTTTCCGTGAAAAAGGCCGTTGGATCGGAACCCCGCTTCTTCTGGTTCTGATTGCTCTCGGCACAACCGACCTCGTTTTCGCGATCGATTCCATCCCCGCCATCCTTGCCATCACCCGTGACCCCTTCATTGTCCTCACCTCAAACGCCTTTGCCGTCCTCGGCCTCCGTGCCCTCTACTTTGCCATCGCCGGCCTAATCAAACTCTTTGCCTACCTCAATATCGGGCTCGCAGTCATTCTTTCCTTCATCGGACTGAAAATGCTCCTTTCGGGCTATATTCACTTGCCAATCCCTTGGACCCTCGGCTTCGTACTTAGCGTCCTCGCTGTCTCAATCATCGCTTCCATTCTTCGCCCCCCAGCCAAATCCCACTCGTAGCATTTGGATCGATACGCTTAAGTCGCTCTCCATTAGTTATATAAAATAGATCATTTCGACGCACAGCTAAATTTCCCCCGGGAGGTTGACGCACCCACGACCTTTCCTAAGATATAACTAATGCCACAAGTCGTCGATCTGACATCGGCTATCGCCCGTAAAACCTTTGCCAAAAAACCCAAGTTCCGTCTGGGGTTGGTCGGCACTTTGGTCGTCTCGAACTTTGCCTGGCTGATTCTCTTCGGGGTTGCCGTATTCTCGCTCATTGGGGTCACCCGTTTCTCCGCCGCCCTCTCGAAAAGCTACCTGGAAGAAAAATGGAACTCCTTGCAGAACCGTCTCGCCCAAAAGAAAGAACTCGAAGAACGTGACCTGCGAATTGCCCGACTCATCGCTTCTCAAAGCTCTGACACCACCGACATCCTTGGCTTGGCCACCCGCATTTCCAAAATCCTCGACTCGACGAAAGGCCGCCAAAGAAGCTTTTTGGAAAATGCGATTCCGGAAGCGATGCTCATCCAAACCAGCACCCAAATCCCCGCCTCCGCTGTTCTCGCAATGGCGATCTT
This sequence comes from Akkermansia muciniphila, assembly GCA_945878585.1. GTDB lineage: Bacteria > Verrucomicrobiota > Verrucomicrobiia > Methylacidiphilales > Verrucolacustridaceae > Verrucolacustris. Next base: position 8,131 of record CAMDXQ010000014.1, on the reverse strand, counting down.
CGAATCAGGATATGGAAACAGCATGCTTGCGAAGGATTACAACAACTACTTCGGGATGAAGGCCTTTGATAGTTGGACAGGGGCACGTGCCCTCAACATGCCCACCCGGGACAGCGGCGAAGATACCACCGCCGATTTCCGCGCCTATCCCACCCTCGCTGCCGGTTTCCAAGGCTACTCCCAGTTCCTCCTTTCCAACGATCGCTACCGAAAATATGTCGGTGAAAAATCAGGTGTGAAATTCGTTTCGAACATCCTCGCCGCCGGCTACTGCCCTGATCCCGATTACCTCGTCCATATCCGCGATATCATCCAGAAACATGGACTCGATCAGTTGGATGCCGCCCTCGAGGAGATCGTCGACAACAAAGAGTCGGTCGCCACAGCCTCTCCTGCTTCTCAGCCGCCCGCCACTGCGGGAGCCCACTAGATTTTTTTCGCGGGAACCGCAGTTCCGTCCGCACAAGAAATCGGTTCCCTTCCGGGAGCTTTCACCTCCAACAAAAGATATTTCCACCCACCTTGCGGCCCCTTTTCTGCCCGCAACGTGACCTTTGCTCCGCAGATTGACCCACGAAGATAAAACTCCAGCCGTGCCGTACCCCCCTGAGCCATATCCTCCAACTCCCCGGTCACCGCCCACCCCAACACCACCGGTTCTCCTAATTCGTGCCTCACCCTTTCATCCCTCAGCACTCTCTCCACAGCCGTTCGCATCACCTCACTCTTTTTCAGCATGGTATAACTGATATGGAGCGTCATCCAACCCACTCCAAAAACCCCCGTCACCACCCCCACCAAACCCAAAACCAACCACCTTCTGGCCTTCACTTCCCATGCCATCAGTTCGGCTTGGCTCATTAGCTTTTCTTTCACCCCGCCACTCTGGATTCCCCCACCCCCCCACGTCCATCCCCACTCTCGCCCCCACCCCGTCCTTTGGGTATCGTTCCAAAGTATGCTTTCTATCGAATCCCTCGCCCAACTTGCCCGCGAGCATGCCTCAGCCCTGCCTGCTCAGGTCGCCGAATTTGAAATTCGTGGCCACTCCTTCCGTTCCGCGGATCGCCCTCACCTTATGGGGGTCATCAACCTCAGCCCCGACTCCTGGTACCGCGAAAGTGTCGTTCCAAATACCGAAGCTGCCATCGCCCGGGCCCGTCGCCTCCGCACGGAAGGAGCACACCTGATCGATCTCGGAACCGAATCCTCCCTCCATCACGCCGCCCGTGTGGACCCGGCACAACAAATCGCCACTCTTCTTCCGATTCTTCAACCCCTCGCTCAAGAGGGTGCTCTCCTCTCCATCGAAACCTATCACCCTCAAGTTGCCCAACGATGCCTCGAAGCAGGAGCCGCCGTCCTCAACCTCACCGGCACCCGCCCTCCCGATGATCTCTACCGTACCGTCGCCGATCACAAGGCCGGTATTATTCTCTGTTACGTCCAAGGCGAAAATGTCCGCTCCGTGGGTGACTTCATCCATTCGCCCGACCACGCCTCCGCCCTTCTCGACTACTTCCGTCGTGAAATCGACCGAGCTGTACACGCCGGAGTCCACGCCATTTGGATCGACCCAGGATTAGGCTTTTATTACCGCAACCTTCAGGACAGCACCGCCCGCATCCGCTATCAGGCTGAAACTTTCCTTCATAGCTTTCGCCTTCGCACCCTTGGCTGGCCGGTCTGTCACGCCCTCCCCCATGCATTCGAGTTTTTCCAAGACGAGGTCCGCTCCGCAGAGCCCCTCTTTGCCGTTCTAGCGATTCTTGGAAAAACCGATCTCCTTCGGACCCACGAAATCCCCAAAGTCCGCGCCGTCGCTCGCACCCTCGGCATCCTCTCATGAAACGCTCCCCCATCCCAGTCGCCCTTGTCACTGGCGCCTCCCAAGGTCTGGGAGCCCACCTGGCCGAAGAAATTGCCCAACTGGGCTACGCCGTCGTTCTTCATCACCGCAGCGGAACTCTTGCAACGCACCGCCTCTCCCGCCACATCGCTTCCTCCGGCCTTCCTACACTCGTCGTTCGTGCCGACTTATCCCAACCCGCCCAAGTCAGCCGAATGCTTCAACAAATCCGTCGCAAGTTCGGTCGCCTCGATCTCCTCGTAAACAATGCCGGCACCTATCGCCCCACCCCCCTACTACGGACCCGTTCCGAAGATTGGCTTAGCGGACTTCACAGTACCGCAACCGCAACTTTTCTCACGACCCAAGCCGCCCTCCCCCTCTTTCCAAAAAGCGGGGGTAGGATCATCAACCTCGGGGATTCTGCTGCCGACCGAATCACCCCGCGAAAACTAGCTCCTGGATACCATGTCGGAAAAGTCGGCGTTAACCTCCTCACCCGTTCTTTCGCCACCCAACTCATCTCCCGCAAGATCACCGTCAACCTCATCTCACCGGGCTATCTGGAAAATAGCATCGACCTTCCTCCAAGCTCCGGCCTGCCCTCTGGTCGCCCCGTCTCCTTTAGTGAAGTCGCTGCCGCTCTCCGCTACCTTCTGTCTCCCGAAGCCGATCAGGTAACTGGAACCAACCTCATCCTTTCGGGAGGCTGGAATCTTTAACTGCGGCCGTATGTATCGGCATCCAACCTTCTCTCTTTAACTTCGCGTTACTCACTTTCTTGCTTCTTCGGGATCGTGCCGACTCCTCTGCCCAAACTCCCCCCGCCGTCCCTCTCCGCAAAGGCTGATCCTCCGCGACATTAAAAATCTCCCCCCGAATTCTCAACGCGATCCCGACAGCTCGTGCCGCATCCTCCAGATGAATGACATTGAGCCATCGCTCCGGCCCATCCGGCCGATCCCGCAACTCTCGCTCCCCACCATAAAGCCCAGCACATCGCAGAACCGATCCCCCAGCGCGAACCGTCTCACCCTCCGCATGAATCATCGCCATGGCTCTCTCCTCATCCTCCGCCAAAGGAGAGCCCTCCTCCACCCATCCCCCCGCCGACTCTGCGTAAACCGAAGTCGACGAAATATATACCATGGGCACCCCCTTCCCCTTGGCCCACTCGGCTGCACGACTCGCTCCATCCCTATGCATCTCACGAAAGGCACCCTCTCCAGACTTCCGGGAAGGAGCCATTGCCCACACCATCCCCGACCAACCCCCGTTCAAGTCCTCCCAAAAAGCAGGAGAAACCGCGTCTGCTGCCCAAGCCTGCGGAAAACGAAGTTGAAGGCTCTTGGCTGAATCCTCCGTCCGTACGACAGGAAAAACCGACCACCCACCCGCTTGGGCCTGATGCGCAATCTCACGGCCAAGGAAACCCGCCCCCACGATCAGGATTTTCGGTGGACTCGCTTTCAATCGAGATCCCGTCTAAACCTAAATCAAGGGACGAGTGGCGGAGCGGTTGAACGCGGCGGTCTTGAAAACCGCAGATGCCGAAAGGCATTCGTAGGTTCGAATCCTACCTCGTCCGCAAAGGACGTTAGCCCTTGAGATGATAGTGTCCGGGACCGACTTTTCGCAGTCCGCGGATCTTCTTCAGGTTTTGGTAAAACCAAGTATCCAGACGTTGCCTCTGGATGTTCATCTTGTTGGCGAGATCCTTGATCTTGATACCTGTTTTTCCGGCTCGGCCTAGCTGTTCCAAGATCACTTTCCGCAACCCCCCGCGCCGATTAAACTTTTTGCCAGTCGAACGCCGACCCGGTTTACGACCCGGACGTCCCCGGGCAATCCGATTCGCGCCCCTCGCAACGGCAGAAGCTCCCGCTCCCACCACTTTGGCAACCGATCGCTCCAGTTGGCCTAATTTACGCTCGAGGGTTTCTTTTTTCCGCAGCAACTTCATGATGCGGCTGAATTCTTTTGTCGTTAGTTTGGTTATATCCATGATTAAAAATCTAACGAAAATCTAACAATTGACGACAAAAAAATACCCCGCCGTGGATCTCTCCACGACGGGGTAAAATCTACGTCTGGGACGAATCCCGGACGTGGGGAACTTTATTTAACGTGCTTGCTGGCGTACTTGGTCAACTCGAACATGGTCGCCGAGCTTTTTCCACCGAAAAGAGGTTTGAACAAATGATCCGCATTAATGTTGCGACGGTTCTTTTTGTCCTGCAGGCCGTTCTTCTTGATGTAGGCCCACAGTTTTTTGGTCATCTCGGTCCGGGGAACGGGCTTGCTCCCGATGATTGCTGCCAATACGGCGTCCGGTTGGACGGGTTTCATAAACGCTGCATTCGGTTTCTTTGCCATAGTTTTTTGTCTCCTTGGTTTGGGTTAAGTGATTCGATACGTGGGATAAGATGCCCCTCTGCAGGAGGCTGACAACACTTTTTTCCGAGGGAAAACCGGTTTTCAGCAGGACCGTAAACGGTCGACCTTTGGATCGCTTCATAACCCGCCCCCCGGATTGCCGACACGATCGTTTCCGGTTCCAGCCTTTCTCCATGCCTCCCCCCGCTCGATCTCGTAATCGACTCCTCATAAAGAGTCCCCCCGAAGTCGTTGCACCCCCATCCCAACGACTCGACCGCTCCCTCTAACCCCAGCTTCACCCAACTGGTCTGTAAATTTGGAATCACATCCCCTAAGACCATCCTGGCCAAGGGGTAAAGTCGCATCGCCCGCCTCCGAATCCGCTCTTCCAAGACCTTCATTCCACCCGCACGACGTGCGAGAATCGCCCCCAACCGGTTCTGGTATGGGACAAAAGCCAAAGGAACGAACTCCGTAAACCCTCCCGTCTCCTCCTGCACGCCACGCAAAACCTCAAAGTGGGACCGGATATCCTCCCACCGCTCCACATGCCCAAAGAGGATCGTTGCACTCGACCTCAATCCCGCTCGGTGAGCCGCCTTCACGATCTCCACCCAACGCCCGGCCGGCAGCTTGTTTCTCGAAATCTTGCGCCGAACCTCATCCACCAGAATTTCCGCCGCCGTCCCCGGAATCGTCCCTACCCCCGCAGCCCTCAGTTTTGCCATCATCTCTTCCGCTTCACACCCCGCCTTTTCACAAAGGGAATCAATTTCCATCGGCGAAAACGCATGAAGATGCATCCACGGAAACGCCTCTCGCAACGCCCGCACTAAATCAAGGTAGTATTGGGGTCTCAACCCAGGATCGATCCCACCCTGAAGACAAACTTCCGTCACCCACGGAGTCTGCCCCACCCGCGCCACCACCTCATCAATCCGATCCGAAGTCGCACCCGCTGTTCCTGGTCGTTTTCCAAATCCGCAAAACGAACAGCCCACCGTACAGATTCGTGAAAAGTTCGCATTCCGATTGATCACATAAGTCACCTTCCGCCCATGCTTTCTTCGGGTCTCCTCCTCCGCTGCTTCCCTTAACTCCGCCAAAGGCATCTTCCAGAAGTCTTTCATTATCGCTTCCTCTCCCGGAACTTTCGCACCTTCTCCATCCAGCGATCCGTCAACCACTCCTCCGAGCAGTGGCTCTCATAAACCGGCAACCGCTCTTGCAGCATACGTCCTTGGTTCATGCATCTTCTCTTATAATACTCCACCCGCTCCCACGGCCGATTCGGATTCACTTCATCCCGAGCCCAAGAAATCCCTCCCAGATCATCTAACTCACCCAACAACTCTTCCCAACGCGATTCCAGATTCGGCGGAATCTGAATCGCCACCCCCGGAGCCCAATCCCTCCACGCGTCGATCATCTGCCGGTACTCCTCCAAGGTCGGTGCCGCACCAGCCGGCCAACTCGACCCGGCATTCGGAACATACCTTTGAATCAAAATCTCCTGCAGATGCCCATACCGCGAATGAATCTCCGCCAATACCTCAAGAGACTTCATCCTGGAAAGCTGACTCTCCCCCCACCCCACCAAAATCCCGCTCGTAAACGGCACCTTGGCCAAACCCGCCGCCTCAATCCCCGCTTTTCGTCCAGCCACTTTTTTCTCAGGCGCACACATCGGGTCATCCAGAACACTTTCCAGCATCATTCCCATCGACACAAAGTGCGGCCGCACTCTCCCGAACTCCTCCTCCGTCATCCTTCCAAAGTTTCCGTGCGGGAATAAACCCGCTTCCGCACACCGCTCCGCCACCCGATTAGCAAAACCCAAGAAATCCGAATCCCCCCGCCGATTCAACTCATCCCGGATATGAGACATCGTTCCGGGCCTCTCTCCCGAAATCAACAATGCCTCCCGTGCCCCCCCTTCCTTCGCCTCCTTCAGAATCCTCTCGATCTCAGCCTCAGCCAAAAGACCCTCCCCATCGGTTCGGAAACCGCAATACCGACAGTGCCACGGACAGTCATGGGTCAAAACAAGTGTGATCGAACGAGAATACGTCACCGGCCTGCGTTCAGCAGGTTCAACACGATCAACCCGAGGCTCTTCGTAAACGGCTTTCAATAAAGGGATTTTCCAGTTAAAAATCTACCATGGCTTTACGTGAAGCAAGACCCTTCCTTATTGGCGCCGCCGCTTTTCTTGGCCTCTCCCTTTGGATGGGATGGACGATCGGAATCCTCTTGGGCTCCCTTCTCCTAATCGGGTTGCTTCTTTTCTTCCGGGATCCAGAACGTACCCCTCCTACCAATCCACTTGCCCTCATCAGTCCCGCAGACGGAAAAGTGATCTGTGTCGACGAAGCAGAGGACCCATCGTTCGGGCTCGGAAAGCTTCGCCGCGTCGGCATTTTCCTCTCCGTCCTCGACGTCCATGTGAACCGCAGCCCCTTTTCAGGTACGATTGAAAAAACCCACTACTCGGCGGGTGAGTTCCTCGATGCCCGCCACCTCGAGGTCGATATCCGTAACGAAAACCAAACCTGGCTTCTGCGTACCGCCAAGGGTCCCCTTCTGGTCCGCCAAATTGCGGGCCTCATCGCCCGAAGAATCGTCGGCTGGAAGAAGCCTGGCGATACCGTCACGACCGGAGAGCGCATTGGAATGATCCGCTTCGGCTCCAGAACCGACCTCTACTTCCCCGCCTCTTGCACTCCCCAAATCCAAGTCGGCCAACGGGTCGTCGGGGGTCAAACCATCTTGGCTCTATGGCCCGCCTAAAAAATCGTCCCCCCGTCCCCGCCCGCAAAGGCGTAGCTTATCTCCTCCCCAGCCTGATGACTGCAGGCAATCTCTTCTGCGGATTCATGGCCGTCCTACAGATTATTCAAGGCAGCCTTCTTCAAGCCGAAGACAACATCGCCTGGACACAACCCTATGAAACCAGCCTCCTTTGGATTCTGGGTGCCTTTATCTTCGATATGCTCGATGGACGCGTCGCCCGCCTAGGCGGACATGAAAGCGCCTTCGGTCGCGAATTCGACTCCCTAGCCGACGTCATCTCTTTTGGAATCGCACCCGCACTTCTGGTTTTTAAAATTGTTCTCGCCGAACTCCCCGCCCGCCTCGGTTGGATGATCGGCTTTGTTTATCTCGTATGCGGAGCCATGCGCCTTGCCCGCTTCAACACCCTTGCCATCGAACCACAAAACCCATCCCGCTCGAAAGACTTCAGCGGTTTCCCCATCCCTGCCGCCGCAGGCCTGGTCGCCTCGGTCACTCTCCTGCTGCTGAAATACTACGAGTCGGATCGGGTCATCGGGAATTTTAAGTATGCCCTAGCGGCTCTTCTCCTCTTTCTCAGCTTTATGATGTTCAGCCAAGTTAGTTATCCCAGCTTCAAGACTCTCGATTGGCGCTCTCAACGCCCCATCCCCCGTCTCCTTCTCATCGTTGCCGCACTCGCCCTGATCGTCCAAACCTACCAGTACTCCCTCGCCATTCTTTTTTGCGGGTATCTTCTTTACGGATTTATTCGCCCAAAACTTAGTCGCCGAATCCGGTCCGAAATCGAAGAAGACAAACTCCGCTCGAACCCCTAACCCCTTCGACTCACCCGCCCGAATTAAATCTGGGTGCGTTTCTTCCGCTTCAAATTCAACTGAGCCGTCGAACGCTGGATCAAGGCCATCAAAGCCTCCGCTTCTGGACCCGCCTTCTTCTCGAGTAAGGCCTGCTTCGCACTCTCCAAAGCCTTCTCCACCGCGTGTTCATCGATATCTTCGGGCTTCACCGCCATATCAGTCAGAATCGTCACTCGGTCTCCCGTGATTTCCGCAAAACCACCACCTACCGCCAATTCATCTCCACGGGAACCCGCCTTCAAATCCAACT
>CAMDXQ010000013.1 GCA_945878585.1 Akkermansia muciniphila | reverse complement strand
AGCGCCACCGCAAAGGGAAGTCCGCGATGGAGCTGGATTTGATAGAAGAGGAGTTGAATCGCATCGGAGGCTGTCATTCCCAATGAGGAAAGAATTCTTTCCGCCTGGGTTTTTACAGTGGGGGTGATCCGTGCCCGGATAGTGGTGGTTTTCAACATATGTTCAATGTAGCGCAATTGTAGCTACAAGCAAGAAGTTGTTTTGCCATACACATATTTTGACTGCCTCTAAGAGAACGGCCGCAGAGTCGGTTTTGCGAAATTGGGGGGTAGGCAATGCCTTGATTAATCAGGAATCGGTTCTTTAATATTGTGTGGCCCTGTTCTCCCCCCTTTTTTGGCTTCTTCTCTTAATTGTAACCGATCTTGGGTTTGCCCGGATCGGGGCGTCGTCCCAGATGGATCTAGGCATACCTTCTGATGGCAAGACCAGTTCCGTTGAACAGAAGGAAGAGTCTAGACAACCAACTGCAACAACGACTCATCTTGCCCAAGCTCCCCAGCCACAAATGATGAGATTGCCTGAAACCCAGAGCGTTGTGTTTTTCTGGAAAACAGGCCAAGGGTCGGTGGAAAGCAGATTCGCCAAGGTCAAAGGGGATGGTGATGTCGTGGAGATCCTCAGTGAGGACAAAAAGCTTCCGATTCTTGGTTCACGGCTCGTACTTGTGATCGCCCCTCTTCTTCCGGGTGACGATATCCAAAAGCTGACAAAAGAGCGGGTGGATTTGGCTTCCAGCCGTTACGACAGGGCAGAGAAGATGGATGAACTGAAAACACTCCTAGCCGATGGCAGGGCAAAGTGGAACGCGATCCAAGCCACGCCGGAAGCTCCCGTGATTGCCTCAAGTCAACCCGATTCCTTCAAAGAGCTGGATGTAACGACTGCTGCAGGGGTTGAGGGACCTGCCCTTGTGGTGGCAAAAGACCAAACAAAGCGAAAAACAGGATGGGAGAGCTGGATTTTATGGGCGAGGAGTTTTACAGGAAAAGCATTAGGCAGATAAGTCCCTAAAAAACGGTTCAAAGCAGAATCTGTGTCGCACAAATGTTGCCTAACAACATTTGGCTTTTGGATATATGCCTCTAGAAAGAGCGGATGAAACGTTTCTTCGTCATTTTCGGGTTCCTCCTTCTTTGCAATCTGGCACAGGCGGGGGAGGTTCCCAAAACATTGATTCTCACTTGGGAAGGGGATCCATGTACGACGATGACGGCACAATGGTTGAGGGGGCCGGGGTTGGGGGATCGACCCGAAAAGGGAAAAGGGGAGGTGGTGAAGTGGAAAGAGGTCCTGGCGTCTGATTGGAAGATGTTAAAGACCAGTTCGAGCGATTTTCCCGATCCTGAAAAAATGGGGTTGGCTCGTTGGCATTTGGTCCGGTCCAGATGGAATAATCTGAAGCCAGGCACAGAGTATCTTTTTCAAATCGAGGATACCCCGGTTCAGAAATTTCGGACGGCTCCGAATCGTATCGAGCAACCTGTGGTTTTTGTCGAAGGGGGGGATGTGGATGTCCTGAAGTCTTCAGCCCAAATGATAAAATTAGGGGCCCAGCAGGACCCCCTTTTTATGAGCGTAGGTGGAGATCTGTCGTATGCGGACGGACATGATGTGACCCGGGAGATTCAATTTTGGGAGCAGTGGAGCAAGGCGGCCCGGGCTCCGGATGGGAGAGTGGTGCCCTTTGTGGCCGGAATTGGGAATCACGAGGTAAAAGGTGGGTATGTCCAGGAGGGGGCAACCTTTGAGCAGATGCGGGAAAGGGCTCCGTTTTTCTATTCGCTGTTCGGAGGCTTGTACCAAAAAGCGGAGCCTGTGGCGTTGGATTTCGGAGATTATCTATCCCTCCTCCTCATGGATTCCGGACATATCCTACCCATTTCCAGTCAGACCGAGTGGTTGAAAATCAATCTGGAGAAACGGAAATCGGTTCCGTGGGTGTTTGCCTCCTGGCATGTGCCGGCTTTTCCTTCGTTCCGAACGTGGAAGCACCAGAAGGAGATCGTAGAAGTGCGGGAGAAGTGGGTTCCAGTTTTGGAAGGATCGACCGTGACGGCAGTTTTTAATCATCATGACCACAATCTGCAAAGAGTGGAATCGGAGGGAAAGGGGGGCAGAAAGATTCCCTTTTTTGGAAATGGAGCTTTGGGGGTGGAGCCACGACCCCAGCAGTGTCCGGAGTCGCAAAAGCTTTCGAAGGCGTTTTCCCAGTCCGACTATGTGAACGTGGTTCAACTCCGTGCGGATGGGGCGACGATACGTTCTTTGGGGCCGAAGGGGGAGGAGTTGGATCGGGTGGAGTTCCCTAAGAACGCGGACTGATTTTCGATTCTCCGCATCGACACTCTCGATGGTTTCTGGTCTGCTGACGGGATGATGATTCCCGAAAGTTGGTGGGCGCCCTACCGCGATTTGCGGTGGCAGGGTGCCTTGGAGATCCTGATTTTGACCGGGGTTTTCTACTACGGGTACAAGCTTTTGAGGCGGACCCAAGGGGCGAAGGTGTTCAGCGGTTTTCTTTTGGTATTTCTGGTTGCATTGCTGGCTTCCCGTTTTCTGGAATTAAGGGTGTTGAGTTTTTTGTTGCAGGCGTTTGTCTCGGTTTTGGTTTTGGCCTTTCTGATTCTATTTCAGCCGGAGATCCGGCGGGCGTTGGCCGAGATCGGAAAAGCGGGGGGATTTTCGATTCATGGGGAGCGTCAGTCGTTCATCATCGAGGAGGTGATCAAGGCGGTGGAGGCGTTGCGGGAAAGAAAGTACGGGGCCCTGATCGTTTTTGAACAGGCGGATTTGGCGCAGGGGTTGATCGATTCGGGAGTGCCGGTGCGGGGTCAGGTTTCGGAGGAGCTGTTGGCGACAATTTTTTTCAATCAGACCCCGTTGCATGATGGAGCGGTGGTTCTACGGGGGGATCAGATTGTGGCGGCGGGGTGTATTTTACCCGTAAGTCAGCAGGGGATGAGTCGGATCCTGGGTCTGCGTCACCGAGCAGCGCTTGGGGTAAGCGAGGAGAGTGATGCGGTGGTGCTCGTGTTGTCGGAGGAGACCGGGGAACTGACTTTGTGTAGGCAGGGAAAGATGGAGAGACCGCTGGAGATCGATGCACTTCGGCAAAAATTGACGGAGATTTTGGTGAGTGGGGAAAGAGTGTCGTGGGGTGGCGGGTTGATCCGTGGATTCTTGAGACCAACAGGTGGTCAGAAGGCGTTAGGAAGGCGGGTGGCGAGAGTGGCGGTGTGTATGGTGACCGCTCTTGTTTTGTGGGGGATGTTGGGGGTGATTGTGGCGGGGATGCGGGCGGGAGCTCGTTGATGGCGGGGAAAGTGGGGCGACGCTGGTTCGGCACGGATGGGATCCGTGGGAGGGTGGGAAAAGAGCCGATGACTCCGGAGTTTGTGGCGGCGCTGGGTCAGGCGGCAGGAAGATTCTTTTCTAAAAAACACCCGCGTGGAAAGATTCTCATTGCCCGGGATACCCGGGAGTCGGGTCGGATACTGGAAGCGGCGCTGATCTCTGGAATTCGATCTGCGGGGCTGGAGGCGGAATCGGTCGGGGTGATTCCCAGTGGGGCGGCGGCTATGGTGGGTCTTCAGAAGGGGGCCTGCGGAGTGGCAGTGTTGAGTGCTTCCCACAATCCTGCGACGGATAATGGCATAAAATTTTTCGGGCCGGACGGAGGCAAGTTGGGGGATTTGGAGGAGGAAGCGATCGAGGGGTTTTTGAACCTGGAAAAACCTCCGGTGATTGAGGAGAAAAAATTTGCGAAGGATTTCTCGTGTGAACCCGATGCGTTTGATCTTTATCGAAAACGGTTGGAGGGAATCTTTGGAAAAGATTTCTCCCTGAAGGGACTAAAGATTTTGGTGGATGCGGCGAACGGGGCCGCTTGGTTTACCACTCCGGAAATACTTCGTCGACTGGGGGCGGAGGTAGAAGTGATCGGGGCGGAGCCGAATGGGGCCAACATCAACGAAGGGTGTGGATCGGAACATCCGGAGAAGTTGATGGAGGCGGTAAGAAAGAGGTCGGGTTGGATTGGGTTGGCACACGACGGGGATGCGGATCGGTTGGTTTTGGTGGATGAAGATGGGGGGAAGGTGGATGGGGATGAGGTGATTGCGATGGCGGCGATGGACGCTCTGGAGAGGGGGAAACTATCCGGGAAGACGGTGGTGGTGACGGTGATGAGTAATCTTGGGCTAGATGAGATGGTAACGGCGCGGGGAGGGAAGGTGGTTCGGACCGCGGTGGGGGACCGCTATGTTGCGGAGGCGATGCGGAAGGGGGGATTTGGGGTAGGAGGGGAGCAATCGGGCCATCTGCTCTTCCTCGAAGATTCGCCAGCGGGCGATGGGTTGCTTTCGGCTTTGAAGATTTTGGATCTGGTTGCGAGGAAGAAGAGGCGGTTGGCGGAATTGCGGAAGGAGATGAGGAAGTATCCCCAGCAGCTGACCAATTTGAAGGTCCGTCACAAACCGGCTTGGGAAACGGTGGGACCTGTGGCCCGTGGGGTACGGGAAGCGGAGGACTTTTTAGGCAAGAAGGGGAGGGTTTTACTTAGATATTCGGGGACGGAAAATCTGGTGCGACTGCTTGTCGAAGCGGATGAAATCGATAAGCTTCAAAAGGTTCAGGAGAAGCTGGTGCCGATTCTGAAGGAACATTTAGGAGAGAAATAAACGATGAGCGCAAATGCCTTGGATCAACTGAAGAAGTTCACCACCGTCGTGGCGGATACGGGGGATTTTGCGTCGATGAAGGAGTTTGCCCCGCAGGATGCGACGACGAATCCGACGTTGATCGAGAAAGCCACAGATATTCCGGCCTATCAGGGGCTTTTGGAAAAAGCGGTGGCAGAAGGCAAAAGCGGGACGGGTTCAAAAGAGGAGCGTGCCAAGGGGATCATCGATCGTTTGCTGATCCTGTTCGGGTGTGAAATTCTGAAAATTGTGCCAGGTCGGGTTTCCACCGAGGTGGATGCGAGACTTTCCTTTGATGTGGACGCAACGGTGGCGAAGGCTCGGCATCTGATTGCGATGTACAAGGAGGCTGGGATCGAGAAGGAACGGATTTTGATCAAGATTGCGGCGACTTGGGAGGGGGCGCAGGCGGCCAAGATCGTCCAGAAGGAGGGGATTCAGTGTAATTTGACACTAATGTTTTCGCTGCCACAGGCGGTGGCTTGTGCGGAGGCAGGGGCCAGGTTGATTTCTCCCTTCGTGGGCAGAATTTACGACTGGTACAAGAAAAGCACCGGGAAGGAGTATGTGGGGGCGGAGGACCCAGGGGTGAAGTCGGTTCGGCAGATTTATGCTTACTACAAGAAGTTCGGATATCCGACTCAGGTGATGGGAGCGAGTTTCCGGAACATGGGTCAGATTCTGGAGTTGGCGGGATGTGACCTACTGACGATCAGTCCGAACTTGTTGGCGGAGTTGAAGGCTTCGACGGTGTCTGTCGCGAAGAAACTGGATGTGGAGACGGCGAAGAAAGATCCGATTGCGAAACTGCCTTTGGACGAGAAGAGTTTCCGCTTCCTATTGAATGAAGATGCGATGGCGACGGACAAACTCGCCGAAGGAATCCGTCTGTTTTCGGCGGATATCGTGAAGCTCGAGAAGAAGATTCTCGCGAAGTTGTAACGTTTAGTTGGCGAGGAGCTGACGGAGGACGTAGGGGAGAATCCCACCGTGGAGGTAGTACTCCACTTCGACAGGGGTATCGAGACGGCTGAGGATGGGGGTTTTCTCGGTCGAACCGTTTTCTTTCTGGATGACCAAAGTGAGTTTTTCTTGAGGTTTGGGCGGTTGACTTAAACCCTCGATCGAGAAAGTTTCCGTTCCATTCAGTTTGAGGGTTTGCGCGTTGATTCCTTCTGAGAATGTGCAGGGAAGGACTCCCATGCCGACCAGATTGGAGCGGTGGATGCGTTCGAAACTTTCCGCGATGACGGCACGCACTCCCAACAGACGGGTGCCTTTCGCCGCCCAATCCCGAGAGCTGCCTGTGCCGTACTCTTTTCCTGCGAGAATGACCAAGGGAACCTGAGCCTTTCGATATGCCACGGCTGCATCGTAAATGGATATCTGGGGTTTTTTTGAATCGAGAAGGTTTAGGGTCATGCCCCCTTCAACGCCTGGGAGCATGAGATTTTTGATTCTAACATTCGCGAAGGTCCCGCGGGTCATCACCCGATCGTTGCCCCGGCGGGCGCCGTAGCTGTTGAAATCCTCAGCAGGAACCCCTTCAGCAATGAGGTAGGCACCTGCAGGGGATGTTTTTTTAATATTTCCTGCGGGAGAGATGTGGTCGGTAGTGACCGAGTCACCAAAAACGCCGAGACAGCGGGCGGATTGGATGCCCAAAACGGGAGCGGGCTGGAGAGAGAAGTTTTCGAAGAAGGGAGGTTCCTGGATGTAGGTGCTCTTACGATCCCACGCGTAGGTTTGTCCCGGTTTGCTGGGGATTTCGTTCCAAGCAGGGTTCTGTTCTGAGAAATCCCGATATAGTTTTTGGAAAACTTTAGGTTGAAGGGCGGATTTCATGGCGTTTCCGATTTCTTCGCGGGTGGGCCAGAGATCGCGGAGATAGACCGCTTTTCCATCCTTCCCTAGGCCAATTGGATCTTTGGAAAGATCCAGATCCACCCGACCGGCGAGAGCGAAAGCGACGACGAGGGGAGGAGACATGAGGAAGTTGGCTTTGACGGAGGAGTGGACACGGGCTTCGAAATTGCGGTTTCCCGAGAGAACGCTGGCGGCAATCAGGTCGTTTTCGATGACCGCTTTTTCGACTGGGGCGGGGAGGGGTCCCGAGTTTCCGATACAGGTGGTGCAGCCGTATCCAACGAGATTAAATCCAAGCTGATCCAGATAAGGTTGGAGGCCGGTTGCGTCCAGATAGTCGGATACGACGCGGGATCCGGGTGCGAGGGAGGCTTTGACGGTGGAGTCGACAGTCAGACCTCGTTCCACTGCCTTTTTGGCGAGGAGACCTGCGGCGAGCATGACCGATGGGTTGGAGGTGTTTGTGCACGAAGTGATGGCGGCAATGACGACGGAGCCGTTCCGCAAGGTTCCGGGGTGATCGAGCTTCGCTTTTCCTGCAACGGGATCGGGTGTGGGACGATCGGAGAGCATCTCCTGCTCGTCGGCCGACATTGTCACCTTGGCCGTTTGCGTCAGCTGTTCGGAATTCTTGCCGTATCCCCCCTCTGCAACCGATTTGGTGAGGAGGTTATTGAATGTAGATTTCAGTGAAGGGATTTCGATCCGATCCTGGGGTCGCTTGGGCCCCGCTACGCTGGAGCGGACAGTGGCGAGATCGAGTTCAACGACGGATGAAAAGGAGAGTGCATCTTTTTTCGTGGCGATGCCAAAAAGGTTTTGGGCGCGGTAGTAGTCTTCGACCAGTTTCACGAGATCATCGGGCCGGCCGGTTCCCCGAAGGTAGGCGAGGGTTTCCTCGTCGACGGGGAAGTAGCCCATCGTAGCGCCGTATTCGGGGGCCATGTTGGCGACTGTGGCGCGGTCAGGGAGGGTCAGTTTGGCGGCTCCGGGTCCGTAGAATTCAACGAATTTTCCGACGACTTTATGTTGGCGGAGGATTTGGGTTACGGTGAGGGCAAGATCGGTGGCAGTGGCGGCAGCGGGAAGTTCCCCGGTCAGATAAAAACCGACGACTTCGGGGGTCAGGAAGGTGAGGGGCTGGCCGAGCATGCCAGCCTCTGCCTCAATTCCGCCCACTCCCCAGCCAACGATTCCGAGGCCGTTGATCATGGTGGTGTGGGAATCGGTGCCGACGAGAGAATCGGGGTAGGCGAGGACGGATCCATCGGCCTGTTTTTGTGTGAAAACGCCGCGGGCGAGGTATTCGAGGTTCACCTGATGGACGATGCCGATTCCAGGGGGAACGACGCCAAAGGTCTCAAAGGCCTGTTGGCCCCATTTGAGGAATTCGTAGCGTTCGCGGTTGCGCTTGAACTCGTACTGCATGTTCAGCATGAACGACTGTTTCGTTCCGTTGACGTCGACTTGGACGGAGTGATCGACGACGAGATCGACGGGGACGAGGGGTTCGATGATTTTAGGATCTTTTTTGAGGCGAGCGACCGCATCGCGCATGGCGGCGAGGTCGACCAGGAGAGGCACGCCGGTGAAGTCTTGGAGGACGATGCGGGCGACCGTGAAAGGGATTTCTTCAGCGGCTGGTTTTTGGGCATTCCAGCGGGCGAGGTTCTCGACATCGCGGGGGCGTGCCTTAAAGCCGTCGCAGTGGCGGAGGACCGACTCGAGAACGATGCGGAGCGAGACAGGGAGCCGGGAGAGGTCGACTTTCAGCTCTTGGCTGAGCTTCTGGAGGCTTTGGAACTGGTAGGATTGTCCCGAGGAGGAAAAGGTGTTCAGGGTGGTTTTGCGAAGATCGGTCATGGAAGGTGTGAGCCTAGGATAAAAGGGTTTTTGGAGAAAGTCGGAAGAGGGGGAGGGGATTAAAATCTGGGGGTGCGGGATGGGGCTGAAAATGGCAGGATATTGGAATGGTTTTATTGGTTCAAAAGTATGGCGGGACGTCGGTGGCCAATCTGGAGAGGATCCAGAAAGTGGCAGACCGGGTGGCGGAGTCGCGCCGGAAGGGAAACCGGTTGGTGGTGGTGGTTTCGGCGATGAGTGGAGTGACGGACGGGTTGTTAAAGATGGCGCGGGAGTTGTGCAAGGACCCCAGTGAGCGGGAGATGGATTTACTGTTGGCAACGGGAGAGCAGACGACGACGGCATTGCTGGCGATCGCGCTCCAGTCCCGAGGGGTGGAAGCGGTGGCGATGACGGGAGCTCAGGCGGGAATTGTGACGGACGGGACCCATACGAAGGCGAGGATCGCAAATGTGACTCCGCGGGCGGTTCAGTCGCATCTCAAGGCGGGGCGGGTGGTGATTGTGGCCGGGTTTCAGGGGCAGACGATGGAGGGTCAGATCACCACCTTGGGTCGTGGGGGATCGGATTTGACGGCTATTGCGTTGGCTGCGGTCCTGAAGGCGGAGCGGTGCGAGATTTATACGGATGTGGATGGGGTGTACACGGCAGATCCCAGAACGGAGCCTCAGGCGAAGAAGATCGGTGAGATTTCGTATGATGAGATGTTGGAGTTGGCGAGCACGGGGGCGAAGGTGATGCAGGCGCGGTCGGTGGAATTTGCAAAAAAGTTCGGGGTGGTCTTTGAGGTGCGATCGAGTTTCAATGGGTTACGAGGAACCATGGTGAAAGAAGAAGCGAAATCGATGGAGCGGGTGGTGGTGCGTGGGGTGAGTTTGGAGAAGAGCCAAGCGAAGGTCACTTTGGTGGGGGTGGCGGACCGGCCCGGGGTGGCGGCGAAGCTTTTCACGGGGATCGCCAAGGCTGGGATCAATGTGGATATGATCGTGCAGAACGTTTCCCTGCCGACGGGAGGCAAGGGAAGCAAAGCGCAGACCGACATCACTTTCACGGTGCCGAGGGAAGAGTTGCCGAAGGCGAGGAAATTTCTGGAGCCGTTCCGGCGGGCTGGCTGGGTGAAGCAGATTGTTTTTCAAGAGGGGGTGGCAAAGCTTTCCGTGGTGGGGATCGGGATGAGGAGTCACAGCGGGGTGGCGGCTCAGTTGTTCCGAGCTTTGGCGGCGGCAGGGGTGAACATCCAGATGATCAGTACGAGTGAGATTAAGATCACGGTGGTGGTAGATGAGGGGATGGGGGCGAAGGCGGTGCGTGCAGCGCACCGGGAGTTTCGTCTTGGTGGAAAAGAGGGAAAGAGATGAGCTTAGAAAAGATCGATCCCAGGCCCTTCTGGATCCGTTGGGGTAGCCGGGATTGGGCTTTTTTTCTTCTCCAGATCTTTTTGGGGCTACGGTTTTTAACGGCAGGTTTGGGAAAATTTCAGGGCCCAGAAGGTCTGAGTTTTCACCATTTTTACAGCGAGATTCTTCCGGCCCTCAGCCAATCCTTTTTGGATAAAACCTTTTTGCCGAGTTGGGGGGTGAAACTGTTTCTGGGAACGCTACCATACGCGGAGATTCTGTTAGGGGCGGGGATTTTGGTGGCTGGGAAAAACAGGTGGCCGTTGGTGTTGGCGGGGATTTTGTATGTTGCTCTCGCATTTGGGCAGATGTTGATGGGAGCGCATTCGGTCGTCGCGGACATCGCGATTCATCTGGGTTTGGTAGTGGCGGCGCTGGTTTTGGCAGGGGATGAGAACCCAAGCTGAACTTTAGTTTCTTGCCCCGGCTAGGACTTGAACCTAGGACCAACCCCGACAGGGTCGGGGCTGCTCTAGGGTTCAAACCAAAGTTAAGGTATGCCCCGGCTAGGACTTGAACCTAGGACCAAGTGATTAAGAGTCACCTGCTCTACCAACTGAGCTACCGAGGCGTAAGGGGAAAGAATATCGGAAAAAAGGAAGCCCTGCAACGCCTGCGGGCAGGTTGAATTCTGAATTGAGGAGAGGGAGTGGAGATGCATTGTGGAGGGATGGGATGGGTTCGATCTTTTTTAGGAGGGGTGAACGGGCAATGAGCTTTTGGGATGATTTTCGAAAATTTGCCGTTCGTGGGAACGCTCTGGATCTGACCGTCGGAGTGGTGGTGGGTGGGGCGTTTGGAAAAATCGTAACCTCTTTGGTGAATGATATCGTTCTACCCCCGATTGGTTTGCTGATGGGAAAGGTGGATTTTTCGAACCTGTTTCTAGTCCTGGGGCCGGGTTCATATTCGAACCTTGCGGAGGCAAAAAAAGCGGGGGTTCCTGTTTTGAGTTATGGGGCGTTTTTGAGTTCCGTTCTAGATTTTATGATCGTGGCATTTTGTATTTTTCTGACTGTCCGTTGGCTGGAGCGGTTTCGATTGCTTCCTTCTTTGGTGATGGGGGATGTTCCCCTGACCCGGTCGGAAAAACTTCTGGAAGAGATCAGGGACGAACTGCGTGGAAACAAAAAGCGAAGTTAAGAGTCAGGATGAGGTGACTGCCCCTGCGGGGTTGGGCCTCCAGATTTCCGGAAGTGTGGGGTTGGATCAGGACGGGGTGATCCGGGCCATGGTCAAAGGGGACATTCGTTCGACCAGCAAGCTGGTGATTGCCCAGGAGTCGGTGGTTTCTGGCTTGGTGCAAGCGAAGGATATTCGTTTGGAGGGGAGAGTGGAAGGGGGGATCGAAGGTGCGGGGAAGGTTTGGTTGACGCGGGGGTCGATTTTACGGACCCGTTGTGTGGCGAAAGAGCTTCGGATCGAGCCGGGGGCTACTTTTGCAGGTGAACTCAAGGTGGGAGAGTAAAGTGTCGACCCCGTTGGCCAAGATCGAGGTGCATTGTCCTGAGTGCGGTCATGCCCAGATGGAGTCGGAAAACTTTATTTCGACCGTTTGTCGGAGCTGCAGTTTTTATTTTAAGTCCTCGCTGGCATCCCAGCCAGTACGGAAAAAAGCTCGCCGAACGACGACTCAAAAGAGGGAGTTAACGTGTGCAGATTGCGGAGCGGTTCAAATGGTCGCGGAAGAAGCTCAATCCTCCACATGTCTTGAGTGTGGTCGGCATTTGGAGTTGGGGCATCGGGTAATTGAGGGAGAGCATCTAGGGAATCTGAGTTTGGAGGGGGAGTTGGTGATCGGCTCAAAGGGAAATTTTGGAGGAGCGAAAGCGCGGGCGGCCAGAATTGTTCTCCAAGGACGGGCAAGTGGTTTCCTCGAGGCGGCCGAGTGGTTGCGGGTGGAGGGGCAGTCCAAAATCCGTTCTGGAGCGAAGGGTATGAAGCTAGAGATTCAGGTGGGGGCCAGTTTGGAGGCTGCGGAGCTCCTGCATTTTCAATCGGGAGTGATTGAGGGTGAATTGCGGTGTGCGACGATCCGATTCGACGGGCCCTTGCGAGTTGGGCCTCACGGAAAAGTAGTTGCGGAAAAAATTGTTTTTTCCGAGCTGACGGTGGACAGCGGAGGACGAATCTCCGGTTTGGGAGAGGTAAGGGAGCTGGAAGCCAAGCCTCCGACCGAAGCGGGAGTTATCTCGACTTTGGAGCCGCAGTGAGGCGACGGAAAACAGGGGCGAATTCCGGAGCTGCGGATTTTCCATCGATTGGATCGGAGCGGCCACGGAAGACGCCTGCTTCTGCCACGATGAATTTCGCAGTCTGAACATCCCCAAAAAGCTCGGCTTTGTCGCAAACCTCGACCGACTCGGTCGCAATGATGTTTCCCTGAACTTTTCCGCGGATGATCACTTTGGCTGCTTGAATTTCGGCTCGGATGACCGCTTCGGAACCGATGGTGAGCGTGCCTTGGGAGATGATTTCGCCTTCAAAGATGCCGTTGAACTCAAGGCTGCCATCGAACGCGAGAGTGCCTTTGATCTCCACTTGATCGGTGATCATGGCTGTACGAGGTGAGGATGAATCGATGCGGGAAACATTTTCTTTCTGTGTTTCAGGATAGCTGAATGTTGCGTCCAATGTCTCGCCTTTACGACCGTTAGAACGATTAAACATATTACGTACAATAATGTGTAAAGCGTAAGCCTGTAAAGGCCTTTGTTCGAATCTTTTCATTCCCCGTGTTCTGCGGGTTCTTGACACTGCATATCTCTCTCTTCCAACCTATTTCGAATGATTCATCATCTAAAACTGATCCACTTGAAGCCCGGTTTGCCAGCCCAAAGGGTAGAAGAGATGATGGTGGAAAGTCGGATTCGAATTCTGAAAATCCAAGATGTATTGAGTTTGGCTTGTGGAAAAAAGATTCCTGGTAAGGAGGAGACGCCTCATGACCTTTTTCTGGCCTTGGAGTTTGAGAATAGTCTGAAACGGACGGCCGCGTTTGATCATCCTCTTTATCAGCAATTTGAGACCCAAGTATTGATACCGAATGCGCAAAAAATTGAGGTTTTGGAATTTGAGATGGATCCCGGAAAAGACGTGCGTTTTTCCTAGAGACGAAAGAGGGGCGGAACCGCGATGAAAAAGCGGGCGGTGGTGGGGGTCGGGGTGGCAGGTTTTCCAGAAAAAGCGGCAGGCAACTCCTGGGCTTTTTTGCAGTGGGGATTAGGTTTGCGGGAGCTGGGGTGGGACGTGTGGCTGGTGGAGTCGTTGCGTGCCAATGAGCTAAAAAACCAGCAGGGGCAAAACGTTTCGCTTTCAGACAGTGTGAATTTAACTCATTGGAAGAAGATTTTGAGAGAGATCGGATGGGATGATCGAGCCACGTTGCTGGTGGACGGGGAGAAGGTGGAGGAGCAACCCCTGCGCGATTTTGCCGCTGGAGCGGATCTTTTCCTGAATCTCTCGGGTCATTTCAAAAGGCCCGACTTGGTGGAGAAAGTAGCCAGCAGGGTGTACGTCGATTTGGATCCGGCGTTCACCCAGATCTGGGCAAAGGTCTATCAAAGCCCGATGAACTTTTCAGGGCACAACGCTTTTTGGAGCGTGGGATTGGGAATGGGGAGGGGAGCGGTGGTTCCGGATACAGGTCATGAATGGAAAGCGGTGGTTCCTCCCGTGAGTCGGAAGTACTGGTCGAAGGAAGCGGTAGGACAGTCGGTCGGAAGAGCGTCGGATCTGGGGCGGAACCGGTGGACAACAGTAGCGCACTGGTACGGGTATGCGGCGGTGGAGTGGGAGGGGAGGGAGTACAGCAACAAGTCTCCCGAGTTCGAAAAATTGAGAACGTGGCCGAAGCTGAGTGGCATCGCTCCCTTGGTCGTGACCGATCTGGGAGCAGGAGAGGAGAGGGATTTGTTTGAAAAAGCGGGATGGGAGTTTCACGAGCCGGGACCTGTTTGTTCCGATTGGCACGAGTATCGGAACTTTCTCGCGTCGAGTCGGGGCGAGTTCTCTCCGGCCAAAGGAGGGTATGTCACGGCGAAGACCGGTTGGTTCAGCGATCGAAGCGTGCTGTATCTTTCGCTGGGGCGACCTGTTTTATTGCAAGAGACAGGCTGGTCGAACTGGCTGCCGGAAGGGATGGGTTTGGTGGCTTTCGATTCGCTTGATGAGGCCGTGGAGAGAGTAAAGGAGATAGAGAAAGATTACGCGGCGCATAGCCGTGGCGCAGAAAAAGTGGCGGAAGAACACCTGGATGCGAGGCGATCAATCCCCCAGGCATTGGCTTGGCTTTGAGTCGACACCAAGCCGGGCGACTAGGAAGTTGGGTTTAGATTGAGGAGGGCGAGGGCGGGGTTTTCGACGAACTTTTTGATCGCGATGAGGAAGGTGACCGCTTCCTTGCCGTCGATCAGTCGATGATCGTAGGAGAGAGCCAGATTCATCATGGGACGGATCTCGACCTGATCTCCGATCGCGATCGGGCGTTGTTGAATCGCGTGTAGGCCGAGGATGGCGGATTGGGGAGGATTCAGAATCGGAGTGGAGAGAACGGAGCCATAGACGCCACCATTCGATATGGTGAAGACGCCGCCGAGTAGGTCGGGGAGGGAGAGTTTTCCTTCTCGGGCTCGGGTGGCGACGGCTGCGAGGGCTTTTTCCAATCCTGCGAGGTCGAGCTGATCGCAATCCCGAAGAACGGGAACCACCAGACCTCGGTCGGTCCCCACCGCCACACCGATATCGAAATAGTGTTGAGAAACGATTTCGTCCCCTTCGATTCGGGCGTTTAGGGCAGGAACTGTTTTGAGTGCGTGGACGGCGGCTTGGAGGAAGAAGCTCATGAAGCCAAGTTTGACCCCGTGCTGGGCTTGAAAGGTGGGCTGGACCTCCGTACGCAGTGTGATGAGGTTGGAAAGGTCGGCTTCATTGAAGGTGGTGAGAATTGCTGCGGTTTGTTGGGCGCTGACGAGACGGTCGGCAATTTTCCGGCGAAGGGGGGACATCTTTTTCCGGGTTTCACGGCCAGAGCGTGAGGAATCGTGAGAGACGACGGCGGTGTCCGCCTCGGTATGAACAAGCGTAGCGACAGGAGCGGGGGCGGTTTCCCGGGCTGGGGTTTTCGTGGCAGGGGCTTTGTCCTGCTGCTTCTTGGGGGGTTCCGGAGGGGTGGTTTTTCGGGCGGGGGCTTTACCGGGGTGGAGGTTGCCTACGGTCTGACCCACCTTTACCTCGGTTCCTTCAGGGACAAGGATTTCGAGCGTGCCATCGGCTTCGGCGAATACTTCCGAGGTGACTTTATCCGTTTCGATTTCGAAAAGGGCTTCGCCGGAGGCTACGGTGTCCCCGTTTTTCTTTTTCCAGCTTCCAAGAACTCCTGAGGTGATCGATTCTCCAACAGAGGGAACGCGGATGGGAAGATGGGTGGTGGCGGTGCTCATTTTTTCTTTTTCCTTGGGGTAGACGGTTTGGTTTTTTTCGCAGACGTGGGCGTCCGCGTTTTCTTCGGATTGGAAGGAGAAGGTGTGGAACCGAAGGCAAAAGCTTCCTGGACGAGCTGATTCTGTTCGAGTGTGTGGATGACGAGGGATCCGGTGGCGGGGGAGGAGGAGGCATCTCGTCCCACGTATCGGACCTGCTTTTTTAAGATAAAAGGAAGACGGAGGGCAAGATGGGACCAAGCGCCCATATTTTCCGACTCTTCCTGGCAGCATAATATTTCGGCGTCGGGGGAGTGACGGGAAAGGATCTCAGTCAGCTTCTTTGTATGGAGCGGGTAGATCTGCTCAAGTCGGATGATGGCGGTATCGGTGATCTGGTTTTTCTTTTGGTAATCCTGGAGGTCGTAAAAAACTTTTCCGCTGCAAAGAATAACGCGACGGGCTCCCCGGGCGATGGTGGGATCGGGCAGAATTTCTTGGAAACTACCTTGGGTGAGGTCGGTCACCGGGCTGGTGGCTCGGGCATCCCGAAGGAGGCCTTTTGGGGTCATGACGATCAAGGGCTTGATAATTTTGCGAAGGGCTTGGCGCCGGATGAGGTGAAAGTAGTTCGCCGGAGTAGTAGGGTAGGAGACGACCATGTTGTCTTCGGCGCAGAGTTGGAGGAATCGTTCGAGACGGGCGCTGGAGTGTTCCGGACCTTGGCCGTGGTATCCGTGAGGAAGAAGGAGAGTGAGGCGGGAGGTGGTGCCCCATTTGGATTCGGAGGAGGTGATGTACTGATCGATCTGGGTTTGGGCGCCGTTGGCAAAATCCCCGAACTGGGCTTCCCAAAGGACCAGCATTTCGGGGCAATCGAGGGAGTAACCATAGTCGAAACCGAGGACGGCGGCTTCGGAGAGAGGGCTGTTGTAAACGCAGAAGGAGGCCTGGGTTTTTGAGATATTTTTCAGGGGAATGTAGCGGGCGCGGGTACGTAAATCATAGACGGCGGCGTGACGATGGCTGAAGGTGCCGCGTCGACTGTCCTGGCCAGAGAGACGGATCGGAGTGCCAGAGCTAAGGAGGGACGCGAAGGCGAGGTGTTCGGCACAACCCCAATCGAGAGGGGTTTGTCCAGCGGCCATGGCGCGGCGGGTATCGAGGACTTTTCGGATCTTGGTGTTGATCTGGAAATCGGAGGGGATGGTGGAAAGGGAAACCCCGAGTTCGGCGATTTTTTTCGCGGGAACTGCGGTGGGCACTTCTTGCAGGAGGGCGGGGCAGGAGAGGGGAGGATGGATGCGGGGTTGGATTTTGCTGACGACTTGGCGGGATTCTTGGAGGGCTTCCTCAGAAACGGTATTGATCTGGTTCCTGATTTTCTGGATCTCCTCCTCTGTGATCAGACCGGCGTCGAGGAGGCGACGAGCGAGGAGACGGCTGACCGGGGGGTGGGAATCGATTTCGGAATAGAGGGTGGGTTGGGTGAAGTTCGGTTCATCTCCTTCGTTGTGGCCGTGGCGACGGTAACAAACGATATCGAGGATGATGTCTTCATGAAACTTCTGGCGGAATTCAAGGGCAAGTTGAATGACCGAAGCGGCGGCCAAGGGATCATCCCCGTTGACGTGAAAGATGGGCAGGCCGAGTGTTTTTCCAGGGGCGGTGCAGTAGCGGGTGGAGCGGGAATCGTTCGGTAGAGTGGTGAATGCGATCTGATTATTGACGATGATATGAATCGTTCCTCCGGTGCGATACCCTTCTAGGCGGGATAGATTCAGGGTTTCCGCCACGATGCCCTGACCGATGAAGGCGCCGTCCCCATGGATTAGAACGGGGACAACTTTTTCACGTTTCACGGTGTCGTCGCGGTGGCGTTGGCGGGCACGGGCCTTGCCTTCCACCACGGGGTCGACTGCTTCGAGATGGCTCGGGTTCGGGGCGAGGGAGAGGCGAATTTTTTTACCGGAGGAGGTGGGGACTTCATTTTCGTAGCCGAGATGATATTTGACGTCGCCATCCCCTAAGACGGTTTCGGGGACGTAGTTTTCATGAAATTCAGTGAAGAGTTTGCGGCGGGATTTGCCGAGTATGTTGACGAGGACGTTGAGGCGGCCGCGGTGGGCCATGCCGATGACCACCTCTTCGACACCGGATGAGGGGCAGGCTTCGATCAGGGTATCGAGAACGGCGATGAGGGTTTCGCCCCCTTCGAGCGAGAATCGTTTCTGGCCGACATAGCGGGTGTGGAGAAATCGTTCGAGGGATTCGGCGGCGATAATTTTTTCGAGGATGCGACGTTGCTGGTCAGGGGAGAAGGAGGGTTGGTTGCGGCTCCGTTCCATCCGATCGCGGAGCCAGCGACGGATCGCGAAGTTCATGATGTGCATGAATTCGACCCCGATATGGTCGCAGTAAGTTTGTTTTAGGAAGGAGAGGATTTCCCGAAGAGTGCGGGGGCCTCCGCCGCCGAGGGTTCCTGAATCGAAGATCGAATCGAGGTCGGTATCGGTGAAGCGGAAAGTCGAAAGGGAGAGGTCAGAGTTTTCTTCCGGGGTGAGGCCGAGGGGATCGAGGTGGGCGAGGGTGTGGCCGAGGGCGCGGTAGGCAAAGAGGAGATTGTAGATGCGGGCTTGGGGAAGAACGTTACCGAATTCGGGGGCCGATCCGCCGGTAGGGGTAGTGGCTCCTGATCTGGCGGGTGGGCGGAGTTGGCACCCAAGTTCAAAGCCTTCGAAGAAGGCTCGCCAGGTGGGGTCAACGGAAGCGGGATCGGTTTTCCAAGCATCGTGGAGTTCCTCGAGAAACGCGGTGTTTCCCGGATGGCCGATCCGACCCAAGGCTGGGGAAGGAGAGGAGGAGGTACGGTTTGGGTTTAAGCGATCGAGAACATTCAGGGCGGGATCTTGACCAGAATTGGATTCAGAGGATCGAGCCATTTCGTTAGGATCTTCTCATAAAAGGCGGTTTTGGGCGAGTCCGGATTTAAAATTTATTAATAATTATAAGCTATTGATAGTAAGATTATAACATTCAAAAATTGGGTATTTTTATATTCAAAAAAGATCGGATTTTGCCCTTTCTTACAATCTGGGGCAGATTGAGTAAATGAGGTCTAAACAGAAGAATGTGTTAGGGGGTGAATTGAAACCGTGTTCGATCGACCCGATGACTGGGTTCACGCGGTCGGGCAGTTGCGAAGGGCATGAGGCGGATTTTGGATGCCATGCGGTGTGTGCACAGATGACGGAGGAGTTTTTGCGATTTAGCCGAGCGGCAGGAAATGATCTTTCGACTCCGCGACCAGAATATCATTTTCCTGGATTGAAGGAGGGGGATCGTTGGTGTCTTTGTGCGGGGAGATGGGAGGAGGCGCGACTGGCGGGAAAAGCTCCGTTGGTGGTTTTGGAGTCGACGCACGAATCGGCGCTGGAGCACACCCAGTTAAAGGATTTGAGAAAGCATGCCTTGGATGTGGCGGGGTAGTTGGGGCTCTTGTTTGAGAACCAAAATGGGGCAGAATTTGCACTTCAATGGCGTATTCATCTTCCAGTGATTGGGTGGATCGGTTGGAGCGGGAGGGAGAGCTTCTCCGAATCCGTGAACCCGCTTGTGTTGATCTAGAGATCGCAGCGGCGGCGGATTTGGAGTCGAAATCAGCCCAAGGGGGAAAAGCTCTTTATTTTGAAAAGCCGGTAGCGAGAGACGGTCGAGCGTACGGTTTTCCCGTTTTGATCAACGGGTACGGATCGGCCAAGCGGATGGCGATGGCTTTAGGGCGAGAGCGAGTGGAGGAAATTGGGGATGAGGTGGGAGCGTTGGTGAAGGCAAAACCTCCAGCGGGACTTTCCGAGGCGTGGGATCTTTTGAAGAGGGGATTGGAGCTGCGTCATGCGCGACCCGTGTCGGTCGGTCGGGGAGCGTGTCAGGAGGTGGTGCATCGAGTGGAGGCCGGGGGAGAGGGTTTGGGTCAGATTCCCGTGTTGAAGACGTGGCCGAAGGATGGGGGCCCCTTTTTGACTTTGCCGCAAGTGATCACGGAGGATCCGGAAACAAAAGAGAGGAACGTCGGAATGTATCGGATGCAGGTTCTGGGGCCGTGGGAAGCGGCCTTGCACTGGCAGTTGCATAAGGTGGCAGCGCGACATGGAAAAAAATATCGGGAGATGGGAAAGCCGATGCCTGTGGCGGTGGCGCTGGGGGGGGATCCGGCGAACGCCTTTGCGGCAACGGCTCCGTTGCCGGACGGGATTGACGAGTACATGTTTGCGGGATTTTTGCGAAAACAGTCGGTTGGGTTCGTTCCTGCGGTGAGTCAACCGATCCAGGTTCCTGCGGATGCGGATTTTGTGATCGAGGGAACGGTGGATCCAGCAGGGGATCCGGTGAACGAGGGGCCGTTTGGTGACCATACGGGTTTTTATACTCCAGTGGACAAGTATCCCCGATTCCGGGTGACGGCGATCACCCACCGGAGAAATGCGATCTATCCCGCGACGGTGGTGGGCAAGCCTCCGATGGAAGATTTTTGGTTAGGATCGGCCAGCGTTCGGATTTTTTTGCCTGTGTTGAAGATGAATTTTCCGGAGCTGGTGGATCTGGCTTTGCCGGCGGAGGGTGTGTTTCACAATTTGGCTTTCGTCAGTCTCAAGAAACAGTACCCCTATCAGGCCTTTAAGCTGATGCATGGGTTGTGGGGGGCGGGACAGATGATGTTCACGAAGATGATTGTCGCAGTGGATGCAGAGGTGAACGTGCATGACACGGGGGAAGTCCTTTTTTATCTTGGAGCGAATGTGGATCCGGAGCGCGATATGATCTTTATCAAAAGTCCGTGTGACAGTTTGGATCACGCGACCACTTTCCCGAATGTGGGAAGTCACGTGGGGATCGATGCGACACGAAAGTTACCAGGGGAGGGACATGTGCGAGGCTGGCCGGAGGAGTGTCGGACAACGCCGGAAGCGGCGGCACGAGCCAACGAGCTGTTAGCGGTGGCGAGAAAGGCGGCTCGATGAAGCTGGTCATTGCCGTCACGGGGGCAAGTGGGTCGATTTACGCTCAACGGCTGTTGGAGGAAATTGGCCGGTCGAAGCAGGTGAAGGAGTGTCATGTCGTATTAAGCACACATGCGGCGGAAGTGGCAGCGACTGAGTTAGGGGCCAAGGGCTTGCGAATTCCCAAAGGAATGAAGGTCCATGGGGACAAGACGATGCAGGTTCCCTTTGCGAGCGGTTCGGCCCGGTTTGAGGCGATGGCGATCGTGCCCTGTTCGATGGGGACGCTGGGAAGAATTGCCCACGGGTATAGTGATGGAACGATTGCGCGAACGGCGGATGTTTTTTTGAAGGAGAAAAGGAAGTTGATTTTGGTGCCTCGGGAAACCCCTTGGAATCTGGTGCAGGCGAGAAATGTGGTGACCCTCTTGGAGGCGGGTGCGTTGATGTTGCCGGCGATTCCATCCTTCTATGGCAGGCCGAGGTCGGTGGAGGATGTGGCGGATACGGTGGTGGCGAGGATTCTGGATCATCTGGGGTTGCCGAACGATCTGGTGAAGCGGTGGAAAAGCGGGGGAGAAAAAGAGTAAGCTTGAGATTGGAACTCCCGTGAGGGATGGATAGGGTTCGTCGATGTCCTACGCGAGTGTGGAAAAGGTTGCTGGAGTTCCTGTCGTGTTGCGGCCCAGGGATGAAGCCCCGGGGGTGGCGGTGGGTTTATTTTATCCGGCGGGTTCGCGATGGGAAAATACGAATGAACATGGGGCGGCTCACTTTGTGGAGCATCTGCTTTTTAAGGGAACCCAGAAACGATCCTGCAAGGAGTTGAGTCGGGAGGTGGAGGGGCGCGGTGGGGATCTGAACGCTTTCACAGGGGAGGAGACCCTCTGTTTGCATGGGAGAGTTCCGGCGGGGCACGGGGCACGGTTGATTTCTCTCTTGGCGGAAATGGCGCTGGAATCAACTTTTCCTGCGGATGAAGTGGAGCGGGAGCGTGGGGTGATCACGGAGGAGATCCGGATGATGGAGGATCAACCGGCGATGGTGGCGGGGGAATCGTTGAATGCGATCCTATGGCCGAATCAAGCCGTGGGCCGTCCGATTGCGGGAACGATTGCCTCGGTCGGGGGGATTTCTCGTTCCGGTTTGATGGGGTATTGGCAGCGACGGATTCGGAAGGTGCGACCGATTCTGGTGGTAGCGGGAGGGATTGCGGCGAAAGAGGCGTTGGAAACAGCCAAAAAGGTTTTGGGAAAATCGGGTCGGGAGTGTGATTTGGAGCCGACCCGGGCGAAACGGGTGAAGAGTCGGACGATGAGAGTGACGGCCGTGGCCAAACCGGTACAGCAGGTGAACATGGCGCTGGGAATGTACGCGTTTGGTAGGCTGGATCTGCGGCGGCATGCGTTGAGGATGTTGAGCGTGATTTTGGGGGAAGCGATGAGCTCCCGCCTTTTTCAGCGGTTACGGGAGGAGCAGGGGTTGGTCTACTCGGTATCGAGCGGGACCCATCTGCAACGGGATGACGGGGTGTTTTATATTTCTGCAGGGTTAGATCCTGGGAATTTGAAAAAGGCGTTGGGGTTAATTGCGGAGGAGTTGCGGTCGTTGGCCCAAAAAGGGCCAGGTACGGCAGAGTTGAAGAGAGCCAAGGATTACGCAATGGGACAATTTGCATTGGGTCTCGAGGGGACGAGTCAGCAGATGTTTTGGATGGGGGATGCGATGTTGACGCGTGGGCGGGTGATTGAACCCAAGGAGGCGATCGAAAGACTTTCTGCAGTGGATGTGGCAGCGGTTCGGGCGGTGGCGCGAGAAATCTTTCAGCCCGGACGGTTGTGTGTTTCTGCGGCTGGACCGGAGATGAGTGAGGAGCAGTTGCGGGCGGCAGCCCTTCCCCTGGCGCGAGGATGAGATCGTTGGAAGGTTTGGCAGGGGCTTTGCCGAAGGCAGAACTGCATGTCCATTTAGAGGGAACGTTGGAACCAGAAATGGTTTTCTTTTTGGCAAAAAAGCATGGAGTAAAGCTGCGCTTTCCGACCGCAACGGCTTTGCGTCAGGCGTATCGGTTTCAGGATCTTCAATCCTTTTTGGATTTGTATGAGGAGGGTGCGGGAGTGTTGCGGGAAAAGGAAGATTTTCATCACTTGGCACTGGCGTACATGGATCGGATCGCGCGGGAGGGGGTTTGGCATGTGGAGCCTTTTTTTGATCCGCAAATTCACACGGCGCGTGGAGTGGGGATCGGTGATGTGGTGGAGGGAGTTCTATCGGGCCTTCGGGAGGGGGAGAAGAAGCATGGAATCAGTTGGCGGCTCATTCCTTCTTTTCTTCGGCATTTGACGGAAGCGGATGCCATGAGGACCTTTCAAGAGCTACTTCCTTATCGAAAACATTTCGCCGCGGTGGGGTTAGATTCATCCGAGAAAGGTAATCCACCGGGAAAGTTCGAGAGGGTTTTCGCACAGGTTCGGGAAGCTGGTTTGAAGGTGGTGGCTCACGCGGGGGAGGAGGGGCCAGCGACTTACATTCGGGAGGCGATCGAGAAGTTGAAGGCGGTAAGGATTGATCATGGGGTGCGTTGCGTTGAGGACCCTGATTTGGTGAAGGAGCTGGCACAGAAACAAATTCCTTTAACAGTCTGTCCGCTTTCGAATATCAAACTTTGCGTTTTTAAAAAACTTTCTGAGCATCCCCTGAAAGAGCTTCTCCATGCGGGAGTCAATGTGACGGTGAATTCGGATGACCCTGCATTCTTTGGTGGTTTGCTGGAGACCTGGTTGGCTTGTCTAAAGGAGTTATCTTTGGGAGAGACGGATCTGGCACAATTGGCGAAGAACTCCTTTGCCGGTAGTTTTCTTTCGGATGAGGAGAAGATGAAATGGATCCAAAAGATCGATCGTTTGGTTGGAGTGTCCGCTTAATCCGATGAAGGGGGGACCACAGGCAGCGGTCGTTCGGGGTGATTTTGGGCCTGGGGTTGTTTATTTGGGGTATCAACCGGATCGGGTCCTTTGCGGGGGGCCAGGAGAGACAAGGCAGTTGGAGGAGGAGTTGGGTAAGCATCGGAAGAAAAATGTAAGTTGGGATCAGCCTCATCCGCCCGGAGCAGCCATCGGTGCGTTCGATTTTGAGGGGAACTGGCATTTCTCATTTTTTTCGGATTTGGAGGTAAAGCCTTTGTCCGAATTGTGGCCTGAGGGGGAGGGCATTTTTCTGGATTCCGAGGAGGGATGGAGTTGTCGGACGGGTCCGAAGGAGTACGCCGAGATGGTTCGGCGAGCGCAGGAGGAGATCCGGAAGGGGGAGATCTATCAGGTGAACTTGGCCCGATTTTTGCATCGGGATGTGGAGGGTTTAGATCCGTGGGAATTCTTCCGGTGGTTGTGGCGGACGGGGCAGGCACCGCGCAGTTTTTTTTACCGGATGGGGGAAAAGTCTTTGGCGGGGGCCTCGATGGAGCTCTTTTTGGGAATCGAGGGGGAACGGGTGATCACTCAACCCATCAAGGGGACTCGGGCTCGAGTGAAGGGGCGGGAGGGGGATGAGAGGGCGGCATTGGATTTGGGGACGGATCCGAAGGAGGTGGCGGAGTTGGTGATGATCACCGATTTATTACGGAACGATCTGGGTGCGATCTGTCAGTTCGGATCGGTGGAAGTGCGGGATCTGGTGAGGAGCCGGAGCTTTTCCCATGTGCATCATCTGTATTCTTCAATTCAGGGAGTGTTGCGTCCAGAACTGGGTCTGGTGGAGGCGGTGCGTGAGTGTTTGCCGGGGGGATCGATTACGGGAGCCCCAAAACGAAGAGCGGTGGATATTTTGAAAAAGGTCGAGGTGGAACCACGCGGATTTTATACAGGGGCGGTCGGATATTTTGGATATGACGGGACAGCACGGTTTGCGATGGGGATTCGAATGGCGGAGATGGAGGGCCATCATGTGCGGTGTGGAATTGGAAGCGGAATTACCATCGGATCTGATCCATTGGCGGAATATGAGGAGACGAAGGCGAAGGCTCGGGTGATGGTCGAGGCGATGGCAGCGTATCAGGCGGCGCAACGGATCCGGGCATGAGTCTTTTAGAAATTCCAATTTCAGACGCCGGATTCCGTCACGGAGTCGGTGTATTTGAGACTGTTCGAGTAAAGAATGGGAAGGCGCGGTGGCGGGAGTGGCATCTCGATTCGATCCGTGAGTCTGCGCAGGTGCTGGGTCTGAGAGTTTTGGAAAAGGATTTAGAGAAAGTGCCTGTAGGGGACGGGCTATGGAGGTGGTTTGTTACGGAAACGGGAACCCGGAGTTGGTGGAATGAGGGGATCGAGCTACCGCCGGCTTCTTATGAGTTACGACTCTCGACGATCGGGGTGTGGTCAAACTCTTGGGAGGCGAGATACAAAACGTTGAGTTATCTGAGTCGGATCCAAGGAAGAAAGGAGTCGGACTCGGATGGGGAGGTGGTGATGTTGAATGAGAGGGGAGAGATTGCATCTGCTTCGATGGCGAATCTTTTTTGGGTCAAGGAGGGGAAGTTAAGGACTCCGGCGCGGGAGTGTGGTTGTCGGGCGGGGACGGTGAGGAGGTGGGTATTAGAGCGGAGCGGACAGAAAGTGGAGGAGGGAAGGTGGAGGAAGGAGGAGTTGGATGGAGCGGAGGAGATCTTTCTGACCAATGCGCGGATCGGCATCCAACCGGTAGTTTCCTGGCACGGAAAAAAGTTGGTCAGTACTGGGGTGGCAGAAGCGTTGGTCAAAGCGTTTTGGGCTGAGTAGGTCGGGATTGAGGCGGAGCGGGCGGTGGCGTAGCCTGCTGGTTCTATGCGTTGGACCCAGACATTGCTCACCACCCTCCGGGATGCTCCTGCAGAGGCGGAGATTGCCAGTCATCAACTTCTCTTGCGGGCCGGATTGGCCAGGAAATTAACGAGTGGGCTTTATACCTTTCTGCCCTTGGGGCTGCGGGCCTTGCGGAAAGTGGAGAAGATTGTGCGTGAAGAGATGGATCGAGCCGGTGGACTAGAAATTTTGATGCCTGCCCTACAGCCACCGGATTTATGGGAGAAGAGCGGGAGAATTCAGGCGGCGGCGGATGTTCTTTTTCATGTGAAGGATCATCAGGATCGCCGCTGGATTCTTGGGCCGACCCACGAGGAGGTAGTGACGGCTTTGGTGGCGGGTGAGGTGCAAAGTTATCGGCAGTTGCCTCGGACGCTGTATCAGATCCAGACGAAATATCGGGATGAGATCCGGCCTAGGTTTGGGCTAATGCGGGCAAGAGAGTTCATCATGAAGGATGCGTACAGCTTTGATACGGATGAAGAAACTGCGAAGAAGAGTTATGAGGCGATGACTGAGGCC
>CAMDXQ010000012.1 GCA_945878585.1 Akkermansia muciniphila | reverse complement strand
AGGAGTTGTGGTAAATCGGGTGAGGAAGGAATCTTGGCTAAAGCCAGGATGGGACCCAAGGTGCGGCCCTCGAGAAGTTTCTCCATGACCGGATCAGGAACTGAAATCACGGAGGCATTCTGCTTTGTGAGTTTTTCGAGAATCTTCTGAAGACGTGGGGATGAGTCTTTGGGTGCACTTTCCCCGATCAGGATGTGGGAAAGCGGAGTGGCGGTTGTGAGGGCGCGCTCGATGAGGCGAAAGCCTTCCAAGGCGAAAAGACCAAGCTGTCGACGGCCTTCAGTGTGGAGAGCACGCTCGTAGTCGGAGACCACTCGCGCGGTAGTTGGATCGTCGGGGGAGGAGTTTACCACTCGAGAAGGGCACTGGCCCAAGTCAGGCCGCCACCAAAAGCGACGAGGAGTACTTTGTCCCCCTTTTGTAACTTCATCTCGGTGCCGGCCTCATGCAGAGCGACGGGGATGCATGCAGCGGACATGTTGCCATAGCGGTGGACATTCGCGAAGCATCGTTCGCGGGGAAATTTCAACTTTTCGACCAAAGCGTCGATGATTCGGATATTGGCCTGATGGGAGATCACACATTTTACGTCGGAGAGCGAAACACCGGCTTTTGCCAAGGTGCGTTTTGCAGAGTCGGCCATCGCTGTGACTGCTTGTTTGAAGATTTCTTTTCCTGCCATGACGATGCAATCCGGAGTGAGAGATGTGGGGGGTTGGGTGGCTTGGCCACGGGATTGGGGATTGTTGAGATGGAGAAGATCGGCACTAGCCCCATCCGCACCCCAGTCAAAGGAGAGGATTCCGCGGGAACTGGGGGAGGGTTGGAGGACAACCGCTCCCGCACCGTCCCCAAAAAGAACACAGGTGTTGCGGTCTCGCCAGTCGACAACGGAGGAGAGGCGTTCCGTTCCGACGATCAGAATATTTCGAGCCGCTCCCGATCGAAGGAATTGATTGGCCACAATCAGGGCGTATACGAAACCGGAACAGGCAGCCTGAATATCGAAGGCTGGGCAGCCTGACGCGCCTAGTTCAGCTGAGATCCGACAAGCGGTGGATGGGAAAAATGATTCAGGGGTCACGGTCGCCACAAGGATAAGATCGAGATCGGAAGCTTGGATCTTGGCTTGGGCGAGGGCTTGTTGAGCGGCTTGGACTCCCATCCACGTGGAGGTTTCTTTTTCCGAGGCGATACGACGCTCGCGGATTCCGGTTCGGGTAAAAATCCACTCGTCGGTTGTTTCGACCAGTTTTTCCAGATCTTGGTTGGTCAGGATGCGAGCGGGTAAAAAAACGCCCGTGCCTGCCACTCTTAGGCCGGCATCAGGCGAGGACAGCATCGGCTTGGGATTCCTTGTGGGCACCAGCGATCTCAGCGGCACGGATGATGCGATCGTTCACTCCGTGTTCGATGGCTTCGACGGAGACGCGGACAGCATTCCGGATCGCTTTGACGCTGGAACTTCCGTGAGCAATGACGCAGATCCCATTGACCCCGAGAAGAAGGGATCCGCCGTACTCCTCGTAGCTGGTTTTTTTCTTAATTGCCTTGAAAGCCGCGCGAGCGAGCCAAGCTCCGGCCATCCGGAGCGGAGTTTTTTGGATTTCGTGTTTCAGCCAATGAAAGATGGCGGCCGCAATACTCTCGCTAGTTTTGAGAACGACATTTCCGACAAAACCATCACAGACTACAACTTCGACCGGGCGCTCGAAAAGATCCCGTCCCTCGATATTTCCTACGAAGTTGATGGGAGCCGCGGAGAGGAGTTTGAAGCCTTCCTTCGTCAGGGTGTTGCCCTTCACATCTTCCGAGCCGATGGAGAGGAGGCCGACCTTCGGTTTTTTGTATCCGAGGATTTCCTCGGAATAGATCGATCCCATCAGTGCATAGTCGAGGAGGTGTTCGGGGCGGGCATCGAGATTTGCGCCTGCATCGAGCAGAATAAAAAGATTGGTTTCGGTGGGCATGATCGTCGCGATGCCAGGGCGGCTGATGCCGGGAAGGGTGCGAAGCCGGATGGTGGCAGCGGCGACCATGGCTCCCGTGTGGCCAGCGGAAACGGCGGCATCGGCCAAGCCATCCCGAACCGCCTCGATGGAGCGCAGGATGGAGTTATCCCTTTTGCGGCGGAGGGATTCGACGGGGGAATCCCCCATTTCGATGACTTCCTTGCAGTGACGGATTTCGAGGCGAGGAGGGAGCTGGGTATGCCCGAGTTTTTTCAGCTCTTGGAGGATCCTGTTTTCTTGTCCAAACAGGAAGAGCTTTTCAATTTGGGGATAGTGAGCAAGCGCTTCCAAGGCGGCCGCGACAGGGCGCTCGGGAGCGTGATCTCCCCCCATCGCATCGAGCGCAATCTTCATCAGAAAACCCGTGAATCCACGGGAAAAAGATCAGGCGGCTGGAGTCTCGATCGTGAGAACCTGACGGTCGCGGTAACGACCTGTGGCGGGATCGACAGCGTGAGGGAGGTGAAGATTTCCATTTTTGTCGCGACGCAGTTGAGGCAGGTCACGGCGGTGTGCTGCGCGGCGCATGCGCAGGCGCATCTTGGATGTTTTGCGTTTCGGGACTCCCATGGTTTCAGTTCTCCGTTTTGAGTTGGTCCAAATCCCGCCAGACCGTGGCTCGTCTTTTTTCGGCGAAGTCGTCCTGGCTGGGGGGAGTGTAGACTCTCCCCGAACGTGGGCACCGACCTGCACCGTCCAACTCACAGCGGGCTGCAAGCGGAAGGGCTAGAATGATGTCCTCTCGGATGAGTGGCGTCAAGTCGAGCAAAGCCTCATCTGGGGCGGCTAAAACTTGGCAGAAGTCATTGATTTTCAGCTCCCAAGGGATGAAATCGAGGCAGCGGGCGCAGGGGGTTTCAAAGTTCGAGGTCAGGGTTCCTGTGATCGTGACCTCTTGGCCGACTTTGTGGGCTTGGAGTTGATAGTTGATTTTGTTCCA
The DNA here is from genome assembly GCA_945878585.1 of Akkermansia muciniphila. GTDB lineage: Bacteria > Verrucomicrobiota > Verrucomicrobiia > Methylacidiphilales > Verrucolacustridaceae > Verrucolacustris. The sequence goes on along the minus strand of CAMDXQ010000012.1, from coordinate 24,043 downwards.
GCCCCGCAGTTCGCCGATGGGAATGTCGTAATCGGAAAGGGGAACAGAACCGTTGAGTACCAGTCCTTCTTCGGGAATTTGGCGGGGATCGATCTTCATTTTTTTCCGAAATGTTGGCGTAGGGCGTGGGCCGCTGCGGGCGGAACAAAGTCTTCCAGGGGTGCGCCGAGGCGGGCGAGTTCCCGAACGAGGTGGGAGCTGATGAAGGATAATGTTTCGCGAGGCATAAGAAAAACCGACTCAAGATCGGGATGAAGGCGACGGTTGGTCAGAGCCAGTTGGAATTCATATTCGAAATCGGATACGGCGCGAAGGCCCCGGATCACGGCGACCGCTTTTTTTTCTCGGGCAAATTCGACGAGGAGTCCCCGGAAGGAAGTGACCTGAACTTGGGAGGCCCAGGATTCGTGGCGGATACTGTCCTGTAAAAGTTGAACCCGTTGGGCGGTGGGGAAGGTGGCATCCTTCGAGCTGTCCTCTGCGACGGCGACAATTACCTCGTCAAAGAGGCGGGCGGCCCGAGCAAGGACATCGAGATGACCCAAGGTTGCAGGGTCAAACGTGCCGGGATAGATGGCGCGTCTCATCAAGTGTGGATTTTCACGCAAAGTGGGGAGGGAGGCAAGGGTCTCCATCGCGGTGAGCCTCGACAAAGCGGGGTCGGGAGGTCAGGTCGGAGTGGATGGTGGTTCGGGGGTATCCGAACTTTTGGGCGAGGGCGGCGAGTGGGGCGGTTTGGTGGGGGTTACATTCGAGAAGGAGAGTGGGGCAGAGGGGAAAGGCTTGGGGGAGGAGACGGCGAAAAAGATCGAGTCCGTCTTTTCCTCCATCGAGGGCGAGGGCTGGGTCGTGACGAACTTCGGGATCGGCGGAGGCAATTTCTTCGGGCGTCAAATAGGGAAGGTTGGCGGTAAGAAGAAGAGCGGATTCGGTGTGGCCATCGAGAAGATCATTTTGTTTCCACTCCACCTTCGTCCCTTCTGGCGGAGCAGAGGCGGGCTGGGTGGAATTTTCCCGAGCGAGTTGGAGGGCGTCGGCAGAAATATCAAGTCCGAGGTAATGGTGCTGGGGTTGTCGACGAGCCAAAGCGAGCGGAATGGCTCCCGTTCCTGTGCCGACGTCGATGACCCGACCTGGAGATTGATTTTGCAGGAGTTGGGTAGCGAGCTCGACGAGGAGTTCGGTTTCGGGCCGGGGAACGAGGGCGGCAGGGCTACAACGAAGTGTGAGCCCGGAAAACGCGGTAGTGCCGGTGATGTGTTGGATGGGTTCGCGGGCGGTGCGGCGCCGGACAAGAGGACGGAGGTGTTCAAGCTCGGCGGGTGTGAGTTCGCGTTCGAACTGGAGGTAGAGGCCGAGACGGGGCAAGGAGAGGGCGTGGGAAATAAGCAGTTCGGCCTGAAGTCGGGGAGAGGGGAGGCCGTGTTTTGTGAAATGGGTAGTGGTGGCTTCGAGAACGGCGAGCAGTTTCATGCGCCCAGTCCGGACTCCTCGAGGCGGCGGCGGAGGTCGTCATCCGCAAGGGCCTCCACGAGGGGTTCGATTCTTCCCTCCATCACGAGGTTGAGGTCGTGGGAAGTGAAGCCGATACGATGATCGGTGAGGCGGTTTTGGGGGAAGTTGTAGGTGCGGATCTTTTCGTTCCGTTCACCGGTGCCGACCTGTTGACGACGTGCGGCCTCGACTTTTCCTCGCTCCTCCTCCCGTTTTTTCTCCAGAAGGCGGGAAGCCAAGATGCGCATGGCTGTGGCACGGTTTTTGATTTGGGAGCGGCTGTCTTGGCAACGAACGATCAGTCCGGTCGGAATATGGAGGACCTGAACTGCGGAATCGGTGGTGTTGACTCCTTGGCCGCCCGGACCACCCGAGCGACAAACTTCAATACGTACTTCATCGGGTCGGATCTGAAGTTCCACTTCTTCCGCGACGGGAAGGACGGCGACCGTTGCCGTGGAGGTGTGAATCCTGCCTTGGGCCTCGGTGGCGGGGACGCGTTGGACGCGGTGGACGCCGCTTTCGTGGCGCATGGCGGCAAACACGGCTTGGCCTGAGAGTTCAAAGACAATTTCCTTGAGGCCGCCGAGCTCGGACGGGCTGGAGGAGAGGGGATCGAGTTTCCATCCCCGGGTTTCGGCGTAACGGCTGTACATCCGGAAAAGATCCCCGGCAAAGATGGCGGCTTCGGTCCCGCCCGCACCCGCTCGGATTTCGACGATGGTGTCGCGGTGTTCATCAGGATCGGGCGGGAGAATCGAACGAAGGACTTCGGCTTTTGCGATGGCTTCGTCCCGAGTGAGTTCGGTGGCCTCCTCCTCTGCCATTTGTCGCATTTCCGGATCTTGAGTGGAGGTGCGGAGGGTGGCGTTTTCCTGGAGGCGGGAGGTCAGGGAGACGAGGCGGCGGGCGGCCTCGGTACCTGAGCGTATACGGGCATGTTCCCGAGCGAGGTCGCGGGCACGGGTCCCTTGTCGATAGAGATCCGGATCGGCCATTTCACGATCGAGTTCGTGAAGGCGGGATTCGAGTCGAGCGAGTTGGGCGGTGGGATCCACGGGGGAAGAGGCGGAACCGTGCCCACGCCTGAAGGCGGAGGAACGGGGAGTCCGCGCGGGCGCCTACGAGCGCTTTTTCGCTTTCGGGGCGGCGGCCGCGGCGTCGAAGCGACGGCGGAATTTTTCAACCCGGCCAGCGGTGTCGACCAGCTTTTGGGTGCCGGTGAAGAAAGGGTGGCAGGAGGCACAGATGCCCAAGCGGACTTGGGCTTTTGTGGAGCGAGTGTTGTAGGTGGCTCCACAGGCACACGTCATAACACAGGCTTCAAACTTCGGATGAATTTCCGCCTTCATAGAAGTCGAAATTAAACCAGACGGGAGGCCACGATGCAAGCGTTGTGCCCTCCGAACCCGAAGGAGTTGTTCATGATGATTTTGGCTTTTTGCTCCCTTGGTTTTTGAGGGATGTAATCCAGATCACATTCCGGATCGGGTTCCTCGAGGTTGATGGTGGCGGGAAGAAGATTGGTTTCGAGGGCCTTGAGGCAGATCGCCATCTCGACGGATCCGGCGGCACCGAGGAGGTGGCCGAGGCTGGATTTAGTGGAGCTGACGGCGACTTTTTTGGCGTGGGCACCTAGGACCGATTTGATGGCTTGGGTTTCGCAGATGTCGCCTTGAGGTGTGGAAGTGCCGTGGGCGTTGATGTAGTCGACTTGGTCGGGATTCAGTTTGGCGTGTTGCAGGGCGATGCGCATGGCGCGAGCGGCGCCGGCCCCTTCGGGTGCGGGTGCCGTCAGGTGGTAGGCGTCTGCTGTGGCGCCGTACCCGAGAACTTCACCATAGATTCGGGCGTTGCGCTTTTTTGCGTGCTCATATTCCTCGAGGATGATGATGCCGGCGCCTTCGCTGAGAACGAATCCGTCCCGTCCTTTGTCGAAGGGGCGGGAGGCACGGGTGGGCTCATCGTTCCGGGTCGAAAGGGCTTTCATCGCACCGAATCCGCTGAGTCCAAGGCCGACGACGGCGGCTTCGCTTCCACCCGCAATGATCAAATCGGCTTCCGATTCACGGATCAGGCGCCAGCTTTCTCCGATGGAGTGGGTGGCGGTAGCACAGGCGGAAACGATGGCGAAGTTGGGGCCGCGGAGGCCGAAGTGCATGGAAATATGTCCGGAGGCGATGTTGTTAATCATCATCGGAATCATGAACGGGGAGACTTTTTTCGGGCCACGATCCCGTAGGATGGTGTGTTGTTCTTCGAGGGTTCTTAGGCCACCGATGCCGGAGCCGACAAGAACGCCTGCACGATCGAGATCGAGGGTAGCGCCTTCGAGTCCGGCGTCTTTCCACGCTTCCCCGGCGGCGGCCATGGCGAGATGGGTGTAGCGATCGGTTCGGCGAACGTCTTTGGGATTTTTGAAGGCCGGGGCGGGGTCGAAATTACGGACTTCCCCTGCGATGCGGCAGTCGTATCCGGTGGTATCGAAAGCGGTGACGGGACCGATGCCGCTTTCTCCGCGGATCAGGCGGTTCCAAGTTCCGGGGAAATCGTTGGCCAGAGGAGTGAGAGCCCCCAAACCAGTAACAACGACGCGACGCGTGCTCATGAAAAGCGGGGAAAGACGCATCGGATCGGAGCTTTCCGATCCAGAAGCATCCGAACCGGCGTTATTTGGACTGTTTGTCCTCGATGTACTTCACGACGTCGCCGACGGTGAGGAGCTTCTCCGCGTCGCTGTCGGGTACTTCTACGCCAAATTCTTCTTCAAAAGCCATGACGAGCTCGACGATGTCGAGGGAGTCGGCGCCCAAGTCTTCGATGAACTTGGCTTCGGGTGTGACTTGCTCCGCGTTGACGCTGAGTTGTTCAACGATGATGTCTTTGACTTTTTGGTCGATGGATTTTTCGCTCATAGTGGTATTGCTCCTGTGTTTGTGAGGAGCGCAGTAAGGATTCTCGGAGGCATTAAGGCAATAAGAAAATTTAGGGGGGTGTGATAATTTTTTCTACATAGTCATGCCGCCATCGATCGCCCAGGCTTGACCGGTGACGTAACCCGCATCAGGACCACAGAGAAAAGAGACAAGTCCGGCGACTTCTTCAGGTTTCCCAAATCGATTTAAAGGTATGGTAGTCAATACTTTAGACTTAAGGTCTTCCTTCAAAACCGAGGTCATGTCGGTGTCAAAAAAGCCTGGGCACACGCAGTTGCATGTGATTCCTCGGGAGGCGAATTCGCGGGCGACCGATTGGGTCAGACCGATCAGACCGGCTTTGGCAGCCGCATAATTCGCCTGGCCTGCGTTGCCAACGAGGCCAACAACGGAGCCGATATTGATGATGCGGCCTGTGCGGGCTTTGAGCATTCCGCGGGATGCGGCGCGGATCCAGCGAAAGGCTCCGGTGAGATTGGTGTCGATGACGGAGGACCAGTCGGAATCCTCCATTCGCATCACAAGGCCGTCTTTGGTGATGCCGGCGTTGTTGATGAGAGCGCCTAGGGGGCCGGACTCTTTTTCCACGGCAGCGATCACTTGATCGGCAGCTTTGGGATCGGAGATGTCGGCGGAGTGAACCCACGCCTTTCCACCTGCGGATTCGATCGCTTGGCGGACTTCGTTGAGTTTGTCGGCTTGGCGGGCGACGAGGGCAACGGACCAGCCGTCCCGGGCAAGGCGTTCCGCGATGGCACGGCCGAGGCCACGGCTGGCGCCTGTGACGAGCGCGGTGCGAGGATTAGCGGGGGAGCTCATGGATGACTTTCTCTAGTTCCGCCAGAGTTCCGGCGCTGGCGCAAGGAAGATCGGGAAGAATTTTTTTCATCAATCCGGCAAGAACAGCGCCAGGGCCGAGTTCAAGAAAACGGCGGATGCCGGATTCGGCGAGTTGTCGGAGGCAGGTTTCCCACCGGACTGTTCCGGTGACCTGATCCAGGAGGCTGAGGCGGATGGCTTCAACTCCTTGTGCGGGATGTCCGAGAAAGTTGGCGCTGACGGGGACGGAGGGGGAATTCATTTTTGTTTTTTGAATCGCTTCGGCCAGTCCCTGGCGGGCGGATTGCATCAGGGAGGAGTGGTAGGCACCGGCGACTTTGAGGGGAATGGATCGTTTCACCCCGGCGGTTTTGGCGGCGGCTTGGGCTTCGGCAAGTTTGGCGGCGGGACCGGAAAGAACGACTTGGCCGCCCCCATTGAGGTTGGCGACTTCCCAGCCCGATTCTTTTGCGATCTGGGTGGCGAGGGATTCGTCTGCCCCGAGGAGGGCAAGCATGGCGCCTTGGGTTTGGGAGCAGGCTTCCTCCATCAGAGCCCCGCGCCGAGCAACGAGACGAAGGCCGTCCTCTGCGGAGAAGGTGCCGGCCGCGGCGTGGGCGGTAAATTCTCCCAAGGAGAGGCCTGCGGTGGCTTGGAAAGTGAAAGAGGGAGCTTTTTCTCGAAGGATTTGGAGAAGGGCCAATCCGTGGAGGTAAAGTGCGGGTTGGCAGTAGGCGGTGCGGGTGAGGGTTTCTTCGGGTCCTTTTTGGAGGACTTCGGAAAAGTGGGCAGGCAGGGATTCGGGAGCGGGATGGAGGATGGCACGTGCGGCGGGGGAGGCCTCGGCGAGGTCAGATCCCATACCGACGCGTTGGGCACCTTGACCGGAGAAAAGAAGAGCGATGGGTTCCATCTTTAGATGAGGGCTTCGCGAAGTTTCGCGTAGACAGTGGGAAGGTCTCCAGGGTGAATCCGGGTGTCGCTGGCGGTGGTGAGAAAATTCGAGTCGTTGTTCCAGCGGGGGACCACATGGATATGGAGATGAAGGGGGATGCCGGCTCCTGCGGCGGCACCGAGATTGATGCCGAGATTAAATCCATCCGGTTGCATGGCCTTTTTTAGCGTGGCGATCATGCGATTGACGAGAGTCCAGAGGTCGGCGGATTCCTGGGCGGAAAGAGAGGCAAGGTCATTGACCTCCCGGTAGGGGCATACGAGAAGATGTCCCAGGTTGTAGGGGTAGCGGTTTAGGACTGCGAAGGAGGCCTTGGTCCGGGCGAGGACAAAGTGGGCGGCGTCGTCGGACGATTGGGCGATTTTCCGGAAAAGATCTTCACCGGGTTTTTCGGCTCCGGTGACATAGCGGTTGCGCCAAGGGGCCCAGAGGTGTTCCATCGTGGAAGAATGGCCACGAGCAAAGAGCAGAGCAAACCCCAACACCTGATGGTGGGAGGCGGGGACGAGCCGGAAGTCTCGCGAAGGGCAAGGGAACTTTTTGCGGAGTGGGCGCCGGAGGATCCTCTCAATGCGGAGAAGATTGAGGGGAGGGTGGAGACGGTGGAAGGAGCCCTGCAGGCAATCGCCAAGACGCGCGAGGGTTTGGAGACCCTGCCGTTTATGGGCGGAAGGAAATTGGTTTGGCTGGCGGACTGCACCTTTTTGGGGGACAACCCGGCGGGACGGAACGAAGGGGTGTTGGATGCGTTGGGGTCTCTGCAGGAGTTATTGGAAAAGTTGCCCGCGGGGGAAGCGCAGTTGTTGGTTTCGGCTCCAGGGGTGGACAAAAGGAGGTCTTTTTTCCGGCAGTTCGAAAAATGGGGGCGGGTGGAGGTTTTTGATCCGCCGGATTTGCGGCGAGGTCGCGACCGGGGGGATTGGATGGATGAGATTAGTGATCGTTTGAGGCGGGCGGGGCTCACGGCAGGCCCGGGGGTGGTAGAGTTGCTCGTGGAAATCGTGGGTTGGGATGGCAGGGCTTTGGAAAAGGAGATTGAAAAGATAAGGCTTTATTTGAAGCCGGAAACAAAAGTGACGGAGCAGGCGGTGCGAGAGGTGGGAGCCGGGCGGCGGGAGTTGGAGGTATGGGATTGGTGCGACGCGGTGGTGGCGGGAAAATTGGGGCCAGCCCGAGCCGGGTTGCGGAGATTATTAGATCAGGGGGAAAGCGAAGTGGGGCTGGTCATGATTTTAGCGGGAAGCTTGCGACTGGCGGCTTTGGGGCGGGCCTTGCAGGAGGCGAAGCTGTTGCGATTGCCCCCGCCCGGGGGGTATGGGCAGGCCAGCTTGGATCCTGCAGCAGACGGAGTCCTGCCACGAAATGCAAAAGGGGAAAAACCGAATTTATGGAGATTGGGAAAAGTGACGGGGCTTTGCTCACATCGGCCTGCGTCGGGTGTGAGGCGGGCTCTTCACCGACTGCATGAGCTGCAAATCGAGTTGGTATCTGGGGCGGATCGAGTGAGGGCGTTGGAGGAGGGTGTGCTTCGACTCTGTCTGGATTAAGAAGAGCGAGGGGGGTAGGTTCGGCTCATGATAGGTGACGACCCTAGGGAGCATCGGATCTCCGAGTGGTTTCGTGGTCTGACAATGGGGGCTCGGATTCAGATCATCATGTTCAGCGTGATGACGATCGTTTTGGGGGCGGCGGGGGGAATTGCCCTGATTCAGGAGCCGACCGTTCTTTTGCCGACGGTGCCTCCCGACTCGCATCCCGTACCTGGCGAACCGAAACGAGCGGGAGCAACAAATGCGGTGAAGGATTGGCGAACGGCTGAAAGTATGAGGGATACAGCAAAGGGGCCCGAAGTGCCGGTCGAGGGGAAAGGGGAGGTAGAGGCGATGCGCAAGCTGGTTGCTATGAGTCCCGAGGATTCGGACAGCTGGAATCAACTGGGGAAAAGTTTGTATCAATCCGGTCAACATGCAGAGGCGATCAAGGCGTTTCAACGGGCGCTGGAAATTAAGCCGGGGGTGGGGGAGGTACTGGCGAATCTGGGTGTGACGTTAAAAACTTCGGGTGAAATGACGGAGTACGAAAAGATCGTCCAGAGTCTGGCTTTGGTGGATCCAAAGTTAGCTCGGGATTTAATGGAGTTTTCGCCAGCGAAGATGGGGGAGAGAGGGCTAGCTCCGGTGCCTCCGACAGAACCCAGTGCCACAACATCATCGGCCTCTCCGGCTGTGCCAGGAGAGTCGGGCGAGATTGGGGCTTTGCGCAAGCTGGTGGCGATGGATCCCAAAGATGCGGATAGTTGGGACCGACTGGGGAAAGCGCTGTTTGTTTCCGGAAACCACAGTGAGGCCGCCAAGTGTTTTGAAAAATCTTTAGATTTGAAGCCCAACATGGTGGAGGTGCTGGCCAATCTGGGAGTCGCGTACAAAACCCAGGGAAGAAAAGAGGCGTTTGAGGAGGTGTTGGCGAAACTAACAGCGTTGGATCCAAAGACCGGAGAGCAGTTGAAGGCGTTTGTTCCCGGTCCCGCGGCAAAGCCGTAGGGCGTTTTGCCCAGTTAGACTTTCAGCAGTTCGGCTTCCTTGCTGGTGACGAGAGCTTCGATCTTTCCGGTGTACTGGTCGGTGAGTTTCTGGACTTCTTTTTCTCCGAGGCTTAGCTCGTCCTCGGTAATCTTTCCGTCCTTCTGCTCTTTTTTGAGGGCTTCGAGCCCATGTCGGCGCTCGTGGCGGAGGGCGACTCGGCCATCCTCAGCAAGTTTTCCGATCAGTTTGATCAGGTCGCGACGGCGCTCTTCTGAGAGTTGGGGGATGGGAAGACGGATAATTTTCCCGTCCACTTGTGGGGTGATGCCGAGCTGGGATTCTTCCAAGGCTTTGCGCACCGGGTCGACGGTCGTGGCATCCCAAGGCTGGACGACAAGGAGACGGGGTTCGGGAGCGGTGATGCCAGCCAATTCCTTGAGCCGCATCGTCGAACCGTAGGCTTCCACGCGGAGGTTCTCGACCAAGGATGCGGAGGCCTTGCCTGTGCGGACTCCTTGGAAATCTTCCTCCACCTTGCGGAGGGTTTTTTCCATTTTCTCCTCGGTTTCGAGAAGGATGTCGTCGGAGGCCATAGGATGAGGTCGGCCCGGAGTTGTTCCTTAGCTCTTCGAGCCTTCGCCGGGACGGTACTCTTCTTCCGCTTTTTCGAAGGCGGCTTCCATGCCACCCAAGAAGTCGGCCGACTTGGAGGTATCTTCCAAAGCGTTTCGCTCTTTTTCGAACGCGTCGTCGGAGTAAGCGGCGGCTTTGATCGAAAGGCCGATGCGACGCTCCGCCTTGTTGAGGCGAATGACGCGGGCTTCGATTTCCTGGCCGGGCTTGAGAACATCTTTGACCTTGGCCACGCGCTCCTCGGAGATCTGGGAAATGTGAACGAGGCCGTCGAGCTCTCCTTCGAGTTGGATGAAGGCGCCAAAGCTGGCGACTTTGCTGACGGTTCCCTTGACCATCTGACCGATCTTGAACCGAGTCTCGACCTGTTTCCACGGATCTTCGGCGAGTTGCTTGAGTCCGAGGGAGATTCGTTGGTTCGCCTTGTCGATGCCGAGGACTTGGGCTTCCACCGTGTCTCCCTTTTTCAGGATTTCGGAAGCGTGTGCCGGTTTGCGTGTCCAAGACATATCGGAGACGTGGATCATGCCGTCGATGCCTTCTTCGAGTTCGACAAAGGCGCCATAGGCGGTGGTGTTCCGAACGATTCCCTTCACGGGGCGACCCACAGGGTAGCGGAGATGGATCTCTTCCCACGGGTTGGCCTCGAGGTGGCGAACGGAGAGGGAAAGCTTCTGCTCTTCCTTGCTAACGCTGATGACGATGGCATCGATTTCTTGGCCATCCTGCAGGACGTCGCTCGGGCGGGTGATCCGGCGTGTCCAGGAGAGTTCGGAAACGTGGACAAGGCCTTCCACGCCGGGCTCGAGCTGGATAAAGGCGCCGTACGGCACAAGGCTGGTGATTTTGCCACGGACCTTGAGATTGACCGGATATTTCTCGGCAATCTTGTCCCACGGATTCTCTGACATCTGTTTCAGTCCGAGTGAGACGCGGAGGCGCTCCTTGTCGATTTCGAGAACAAGGACATCGATTTCCTGGCCGGTCTGGAGCATTTCGGAAGGGTGACCCAAGCGACCCCAAGTCATATCGGTCACGTGGAGAAGTCCGTCGAGGCCGTCCAAATCGACGAAGGCGCCGAATTCGGTGAGATTTTTCACGCGGCCTTTCACCTTGGCTCCCTTGTCGAGGTGGGAGAGGAGTTTTGCGCGTTTCTCGTTCCGCTCTTCTTCGATGAGCTCGCGACGAGAGAGGACAACGTTCTTGCGGTCTTCGTTGAGTTTTACGATCCGGCATTCCAGGGTTTGTCCGAGGAATTCCCGAAGGTTTTTCGGGGGGTTGATATCGATTTGGGAGGAGGGGAGGAACGCCTCGACTCCGACGTCGACCATCAGACCGCCTTTGACGATACCCTTGACCAAGCCTTGGACGGTTTTTCCGGCTTCGCTGAGTTTGACGATTTTGTCCCAGTTTTGTTTGTGGGCAGCTTTTTGGCGGGAGAGGATGACCTGGCCGTCCTCGTTTTCAAGGCGTTCGAGAAGGACTTCGATCTCTTGGCCGATGGCGAGATCGTCTGCGGAGCTGAATTCATTGAGATCGATGGCGCCTTCGGATTTGTATCCGATGTCGACCATGACTTCGCGGGGGCGGCGTTCGATGATGCGGCCTTTGACAATGGTGCCTTCCTTGAAGTTCTGCATCGACTGGGACAAAAGAGTTTCGAAATTGGTCATATGGTTGATTTTCTTGGGTTAGAGTGGGGGCCAATGAAGCGGCCCAATTTAGAGAGCGGTGCAAGGACCGCTGGAGTTCTGTGTTGAAGGTTGTTTCTCATGTCCCCCGAAATGCTTCGGGTGGAAAGACACAAGAGGAAAAGAGTACTCCGATGGGCAGGGCGGGCAAGCTTGTGATTCTCGGTCGGGGCGAATGGAAGATTGGGGAGGAGGGGAAGGATCCCTGGGCTGGGGCAAAAGCGGGAAGGTGGCTGGGGGAGTCGGGGGGTGCGGTGGTCAGGGCGGGTCTAAGGGCGTGGAAGGCGAGTGGGGTGGGGGAGGTGGAGGGAAGGAGAGTGGGAGTCATCGCAGTGGGGCGGGGGGGGAGTTGGCCGGAGTGGTTGAGGGGGATGGAGGCAAAAGATGTTGCGGAGCGTTGGAGAGAAAAACCTCCCCTCTGGTTGTTGGAAGAGTTGCCGAATCTGCCGGCGGCCCAATTGGCGGTGGAGATTGGAGCGCGGGGTCCGGTCGAAACCGTGCGAGAAAGAAAAGGGGTGCGGGAGGATGTGGAGAAGCGAATTCGACGGTGGGGGATGCGTGGGATGGAGTGGGTGGTGTCGGTTCGTGTTACGGAGACCGGGGCGGCGGCGGAAGTTTGGGGTTGGGAGAAAGAAAAATGAGAAGTATGGAGGAGCTGCGAGATTTGGTGAGGCAGGCGGTGGTGGAAACGTTGCGAAAAAAAGTTCCTGTGTTGGATGGACAGAGGATCGGAGCTGAATTGGGTGCGGAGAGTATTGATCGAATTGATCTGACCTTTCGTCTGGAGGAGGCGGTGGGAAAAGCGCTGGAGGACAAAATACTTTTTGCGGAACCGGACCCGACGGTTGCGGAGTTGGCGGAGCGGTTGGGTCGGATGCTGGGGGAGAAAGAGTGAAAAGGCGGGTGGTGGTGACGGGGGTGGGGGTGGTAACGGGATACGGATTGGGGAGAAAGGTTTTTTGGGAGGGTGTGGTGGGAGGACGATCGGCTGTGCGCGCAGTGGAATGGGAGGGGTGGGAGAAGGCGCCTGTCCAAGTGGCCGCACAGATTGTGGAGGAGGGGTCAGAGAAGAGGGAGGGGTGGAGAAGTTTGCGTTGGGCGAGATTGGCTTTGCGGGAGGCGATGGAGATGAGCGGAGTAGGGCGCGGGGCGGGATTAGCCGGAGCAATCGGGTGGCCGGGGCCTGGGGAGAAGGGGGAGGGACAAGATCCGTTGGAGATTTTGGCTAAGGAAGTGGGTTTAGAGGGAGAGAGAGTAGAAAGTTTGGCGGCGTGTGCGGCGTCGACTCAGGCGATTGCGGAGGCGTTTTGGATGATTCGTGGAGGAGAGGTAGATGAGATGGTGGCGGGGGGAGCAGATGGAAGGGCGCATCCCGGGGGATTGTTGGGGTACGACAGGTTGGGAGCGTTGGCGCGGGGATTTAGGGAAAAGCCGGAGGAGGCGTGTCAGCCATTTGGATTGGGCCGATCGGGATTTGTGGTGGGAGAGGGTGCCGGCTTTTTGGTATTGGAGGAGAAGGGGAAAGCGGAGGCGAGGGGGGCGAAGATTTTAGCGGAGCTGCGGGGGGCAGCGGTAGGTTGCGACGCTTGGAGGGCAACGGATCCGAGGGAGGATGCGGTGGAAGCCGTGGCATGTGTTCGGGCGAGTTTGACGGACGCAGGAGTTTCGGCGGCGGAGGTGGATGGAGTGGTGGCCCACGGAACGGGAACGGTGGCAAACGATCGGGCGGAGGCTAAGATGTTGGGGGAGGTGTTTGGAAAGAGGAGCCCATGGGTGATCGCTCCAAAAAGCAGAATCGGGCATTTGTCGATGGCCTGCGGGGCGGTGGAGTCGGTTTTGGCGGTGGAGACAATTGCGGAGGATTTTTTTCCGTCGACGGCGGGAAAGGAGTGGCGTGCGGATCCGGATTGTTCGGTCCGAATGGTTCGTGGAAAAGGGGAAAAAGGGGTGAAGGTGGTCCTAAAGCCCTCGTTTGGATTTGGAGGGCAGAACGGGTGCCTTGTCTTTTCCCAGGCTTGAGCTTTGTGGCTGGAAAATTAGGAAAAAAAGGATAGGATGGCAGACGATGCCGACTTACGAGTACGTTTGTAAAAAGTGCAAAACCCACTTGGACATTTTTCATTCGATGAACGATGCGCCACTGAAGATCTGCCCCAAGGACAAGTGCCCAAAAAAAGTTTGGGGAAAGGGAAAGATCGAGAAGCAGATGGGGACGGGGGCCGGTTTTCTTTTTAAGGGGAGCGGATTTTACATCACCGATTACCGCAGTCCGGGATACAAAAAGGCGGCGAAGGAAGCCACGGGGGGTGGGGAAAAAAGTGGGGAGAAGAAAAAATCGGGCGAGGGGGGCGGGTCCAGCAAAGGTGGAGAGGGGAAGTCTGGGAAAAGCGCGTGAGCCCCTGGGGGCTGATTTTCTGTTTGGGAATTTTTCTTTTTTTCGAAAAAGCGGAGGGGGCGACAGGAGCGGCGGAGGGGAAGAGCCTAAAGATTACGGTGGAGGGAAGGGATCGTGGCGAAGCTGTGCGGGTGGCCGTTGCTTCCGTGGCGGCGGTGGATCTTTTTGACGAGCTTTTCCAGATGCAGCTTCAACCTCGGCTCCATCTGCGTGGCAAATTGGTCGAGGGTGTGGTGGGGGTGAGGCGGGTCGAGGGGGAGGGCGGCAGGGAGTGTTTGGAAGGAGATCCGGCGGATGAGGATTTTGCTGGGGCTTGGGTGGCAGAGGTGATCATGACTCGGGTTCGTGCAGCGGCAGGACGAAGGGAAGGATCGGGATCGGTTCGTTGGGTGGCGGAGGGATGTGTGGGGCGGGCCTCTGGGGAGGATGAGGGGATGAGGGGAAGGGTGGCGGCGAGGGTAAGCGCGATGGAGGAGGCGGGGTTGGGGAGAATTCAATCTTGGAACGAAACGGGTCGGTTGGCGGGGGATCGGTTGACGCGGGATTTACGGCGGTTACTGGCGGCACGGCTTTTGAGTCGGGCCGCTTCGGCTCCTCAAAGGCTAAAGTTTCGGGAGTGGGTGGTAGCGGGTTGTCCGGGGAAATTTTGGTCCGATTCGAAGGAGGAGGACGGAGCTTGGCGGCGTAGTTTAGCCGAATCGGATGTTCGGTCGGGTGCAGCCATTCAATCTCCAGAGGAGACGCAGAAGCGTCTTCGAGAGTTGGCGCTAGAGGTCGCCAAGACGGTGATTCGGGGGGCAACTCCTTCCGATTCTTTAAAGGCGGAGCTGATTATTTTGGAAGCGAAGGCGGATCCTTTTTTGCGGCCGGCGATCTTTCGGTATCGGCAAGCGGTGGAAGCGGGTTCAGGCGAGGAGGAGAAGGAAAGACGTGAAATGCAGGAAAAGGCCTGGCAAGAGGCGGATGAATCGGTGCAACGTTGGCGGGAGATGAGGCGCAGGGCGGATCAACTTCTGGACTGGTATGAGTTGAACGTGCCGGATGCGCGTTGGGGGCCTATCTTGCGGGATGGGGAGGAAAGGATGAAATCGCGTGATTGAAGCAACCTTCCATAAAAAAGTTGGGGCGACCGACGGGACTCGAACCCGCGACAGCCAGAATCACAATCTGGAGTTCTACCAACTGAACTACGGCCGCCATCGATGAGACAAGACAAGATAACCCCAGAAGCAGACGGAGCCAAGCTCGGCCATGGACGGGTTCTCGCTTTGACCGGCACCATGGCAGCTGGGAAAAGCACGGTGGGTAAGGTTTTGATGGAAAAAGGGTGGGAGGTGATTGAGGCGGATGAGATTGTGCATCGGCTGTATCAGCGTGGGTCGGAGGGTTACGGAAAACTGGTTGACGCGCTGGGGGAGGCGATTCTAGGCTCCTCGAAGGATTTGGACCGCGGGTTGTTGGCCGCGACGATGATGCGAGATTCCTCCGTTTACGCCACCGTCAACCACCTGATCCATCCTCTCGTTCATCAAACTTGGAAATCTGAAGTCAGCAAAAGTTTGCGCCTCTATCCCCGCCGTTCGGTGGCGGTGATCATCCCCCTCCTTTTTGAAGTTGGGGTGGAGGAATCCTTCGATGGAAAAGTGATGGTCGGTTGCCGGGAATCGGTTTCCCGGCGTCGGCTGATGGAGCGGGGTCTGACGCCCGAGGCGGCGGACTTTTGGATGGGGAAGCAGTGGGCTGTCGATAAGAAAGCCCAGGCGTGCGACCAAGTTTTGTGGAATGAAGGAAGTTTGGCACTGCTCCGAGATCAGGTGGAGCGTCTGGCCGACCCCGAAGGGGAAGGAAGACAACCTGCGGATCGGCGGAGCGAGAAAGCGAAATTATGAATGGTGACGGACAAGAGCAGGGAAATCAGGATTACGGAAGACAGCAGGGCGGGGGCGATTATGGCCCGCGGAACGACTATGGTCCGAGGCGCTTCCAGCGGCGTGGGGGTCGGGGGGGACGTGGCGGATATGGTGGGGGACGTGGGTATCCTCGAAATGATTATGACCATTATCGGCGTGGACCGGATGGGGCGAATCAGGATGGGGGCGGGGATGCGCCGGCGGCGGAAGAGCCAAGGCCAACAGGACCTTTGCTCCGATTGGACGACCTGCAGAAGATGCCGTTCCAAGAGCTATTGGATAAGGCAAGTGAAGTGGGCGTTGAAAATCCTGGGGGGATGCTGAAGTACGAGTTGATTTTTGAAATTCTGCATCGGCACGCCATGGAGAACGGTCGTGTGGCAGGGGAAGGAATTTTGGAAATTCTTCCCGATCAGTATGGGTTTTTGCGTTTGCAGGCGAATAATTACCTAGCCACCCGGGAAGACATTTATGTGAATCCGGGATTGATCCGGAAGTACGGGTTGCGAAGGGGAGATCGGGTGGGTGGAGAAATCCGTTCCCCGAGGCAGAAGGAACACTATTTCTCCTTGGCGACTGTGGAGACGGTGAGCGGGGAGGACGTGAACAAGCGGAAGCCCCCTATTCATTTTGATAATTTAACACCCCTCTTTCCGAATCGGCGTTTGATGTTGGAAAATGAAAAGCTGAAAGACATGGCGATGCGGGCCTTTGACCTGATCAGCCCGATCGGTTTTGGGCAGCGGGGCCTGATTGTGGCGCCTCCGCGGACCGGGAAGACGGTCTTGATGCAGAAAATCGCCAACGCAATCACGGCGAACAATCCGAAGGCGCATCTGATCGTGCTTTTGATCGATGAGCGACCGGAGGAAGTGACCGATATGGCAAGGTCGGTGCAAGGGGAGGTGATCAGTTCCACCTTTGACGAGCCACCAGATCGGCATGTGCACATTGCGGAGATGGTGATCGAACGGGCGAAGCGTCTCGCGGAGCAGGGAACGGACGTGGTGATTCTGTTGGACAGCATCACCCGTTTGGCTCGGGCCTACAACACGATGCAACCCCACAGTGGAAAGATTTTGTCGGGAGGTGTTGATGCCAACGCTCTTCATAAGCCGAAGCGATTTTTCGGGGCGGCCCGGAATCTGGAAGAACGCGGAAGTTTGACGATCATTGCCACGGCGCTGGTGGATACGGGAAGCAAGATGGACGAGGTGATCTTTGAAGAGTTCAAAGGCACGGGAAACATGGAGATTCACCTCGATCGCGCTCTGGTGGACAAGCGGATCTATCCCGCGATCAACATTCCCAAGTCGGGAACCCGCAAAGAAGAGCTTCTTTATCACGCGGACGAGATGCCCCGGATTCATATTTTGAGAAGGGCTTTGTCTTCTTTGCCTCCAGTGGAGGCGATGGAGTTGCTCTTGGGTCGACTCAAGAAGACAAAAAACAATGTGGAATTCTTGTTGGCGATGAACCTGAAGGAGTAGGGCTCCTTTTTCCGGAACATGAAAGTCCTGGTCACGGGCGGAGCCGGCTATATCGGTTCGGTTTGCGTTGAGGAACTGATCGGCACGGGCCATGGCGTGGTGGTTTGGGATAATTTAAGTGAAGGGCACCGCGCTGCAGTTCACCCGAAGGCTCATTTTCTTCAGGGAGATTTGGCGGACAGGGATCTTCTCCATCGCTCGTTGGCAGAGCATCGACCCGAGGCAGTCATTCATTTTGCAGGAAAGGCCTTGGTGCCCGAAAGCATGAGGGATCCCTCCATTTATTATCGGGTGAATGTGTCCGGAGGAGTGAATCTTTTGGACGCGATGGTGGCGTCAGGATGTCGGAAGATTATTTTTTCCTCCACTTGTGCAACGTATGGGTTGCCTGAAAAGGTGCCGATGGATGAACAGACTCCGCAGAAGCCAATCAATCCTTACGGGCACTCCAAGTTGGTGTTTGAGCAGATTTTGTCTTGGTACGCTCAAGTGCACGGGATCATTCCGACGGCGTTGCGCTATTTCAACGCCTCGGGCGCTTCGCAGGAGCGAGGGGAGCATCACCTAGTGGAAACCCATCTGATCCCGAACGTGCTACTGACCGCGTTAGGTCAAAGGGAGGTGGTGGATGTATTTGGGGAGAGCCATGCAACGCCGGATGGAACATGCATTCGGGACTATATCCATGTGAAGGATTTGGCCTCGGCCCACATTCTGGCGTTGGAGAGGGAGAAGGCCGGATTTTTTAATGTGGGCACAGGGAACGGCTATTCTGTGAAACAGGTGATTGAAACAGCAAAAAAAGTGACGCAGCGACCAATTCCGACCCGCGGACAGCCTGCTCGGGCGGGGGATCCTCCGGCCTTGGTGGCGGGATCCCATAAGTTGCAGAGGGAGCTAGGCTGGAAAGCGAAGCATTCGGGGTTGGAGGAAATTTTAACGAGTGCCTGGAATTGGCATCAGGCCCACCCTCATGGGTATTCTGACTAGGAGATCTTCCGAATGAAAAAGCCTTTAACAGTTTCCGTGGAGCATTTTTACACGCAACATGCGTCACGTCTGCAGTTGAAGTTGGTCGCAGGACAGGAAGGGATGGGGCGATTGATCCGGGAAGGTGCGGTGAATCGGTTGGGGATGGCACTGACGGGATTTATCAAATATTTCGCGTTTCGGCGGGTGCAGTTGATTGGGAAGAGTGAGATCAGCTATTTCCACACGCTGGATTTGGCCACGCGACAGGCTCGGATCCGCGCTATTTTGGATCGGAAAATCCCATGCATTGTTTTCAGTCGGGATAATCGGCCTCCGGCAATCATTTTAAAGGAGGCGCAGAAGGCGAAGGTTCCAATTTTCATTTCTCCGATTCCCACACCCCGATTAGTGAATCTGATCACTCTGTGTCTGGAGGAGGATTTTGCCCCCACGACTAGCGAGCACGGGAGCATGGTGGATATCATGGGGGTGGGGGTTTTGATTCGGGGGGAGAGCGGGGTGGGGAAGAGCGAGTGTGCCTTGGGGTTGGTGGAGAGGGGATATTCGCTGGTGGCGGATGATGTTACCCGGTTGCGGCTTTTGGAGGGACGGGAGTTGATGGCGACTTCGGCCGAAGTGACACGGACTTTTATGGAAGTGCGGGGAATCGGGATTATCAATGTGGCGGCGATCTTTGGGGGGCGGGCGATTCGGACGGAAAAGCGGTTGGATCTAGTGGTCAGTTTGGTGGAGTGGGAAAAAGTGGGGGAGATTGAGAGAACAGGGTTGGACCAGCAGTTTTATGAAATTTTGGGACTAAAGATTCCCCATGTAAGGATTCCGATCCGGCCAGGACGGGATTTGGCGGGATTAGTGCAGGTTGCAGCGTTGGATCAGAAGATGAAGACGATGGGGCAATTTTCGGCATTGGAATTCAACGAGAAGTTGATGAGCCGGCTTAAATTAAAGGAGGGGTGAGATGAGTTCAGCAGGAGGAGCGCCAGTTTCAAAAGAGGTTTCCATCAAGAATCGACTCGGGCTTCATGCCCGTCCGGCCGCCATGTTTGTGCGGGAGGCGAACCGGCATCAGTGCGAGATTTTCGTCGAGAAGGACGGGGAGACAATCAACGGGAAGAGTATTATGGGATTGATGATGCTGGCGGCAGGGATGGGCTCGAAAATCAGCCTGCGGGCGAACGGACCTGGGGCAGAGACTGCCATCCAATCGTTACTTGATTTGATAGAAAGAAAGTTCGACGAGGAGTAGGTGGAAGGGAGATAGTTTCTCCCGTGATTGCTTCCGACAAACCTTCCTCCGTTCCCGGGACGGAGCTCCGTCTCGCCGGTATTCCTGCTTCCCCAGGAGTAGTGAGTGGCCGTCTGGCTATTTTTTCGCATGAAGAGTTGCGAGTTCGTCCCACGCCGATTCAAGAAAGTCAGATTCCGGATGAGCTTCGGCGACTGGAGGCCGCTCTTCTAAAAACTCGGGAACAAATCCAAGGAATTAAGGATCATTTGGCGCGATCTTTGGGGGACGGGCAAACCGAGATCTTTGAGGCGCATCTTTTGGTGGCGGCGGACAGCACGATCGCGGCAGCGGTTCGTCGGCAGTTGGAGTTGCGCAAGGTATGTGTGGAGCACGTCTACCAGCATGTCATCCACGCCTACGCCCAAAGTATGAAGGAGATGGAGGATCCATATCTTCGGGAGCGGGCGGCTGACATTATGGATGTGGGGCGGAGGGTCGTATACAACCTGCTCGGGCGGAAACTTGCAGATCTCTACTCGTTGGATTCGCCAAGTATCATTTTGGCTCACGATCTGACTCCTTCGGATACGGCGCTTCTTAATCGTCAGCTGGCCTTGGGATTTGCCACGGAAGTAGGAAGCACGACGTCCCACACGGCGATCATGGCACGTTCGCTGAACATTCCCGCCGTGGTCGGTCTGCACAGCGTTTTGTCAAAGTGCGATCTAGGGGCCCCGGTCATCCTCGACGGATATGCCGGATTGCTGATTGTTTATCCAACCGAGCAGACCCGGTATGAGTATGGGCAGATTGAAAAACGCCGCTTGGCTGTGGAGCAGAGCTTGGAGGTTTTGCGGGATACCCCGGCGACGACGAAGGACGGGAGGCGGTTGGTCCTGTCGGCCAATGTGGAGTTACCGGAAGATCTCCCGTTGATTGCGGAAAGTGGGGCGGAGGGGATCGGCCTTTATCGGACGGAGTTTCTGTTTCTGAATCGCGTGCAGTTTCCAAGTGAGGAGGAGCAGACGAACATTTACCAGCAGGTTGTGCAGGCATCTCGGCCCCATCTTGCGATTATTCGAACCTTGGATCTGGGCGGTGACAAACTGCCTTCTCATCAAGGGCTGGATCCTGAGGCGAACCCCTTTTTGGGATGGAGGGCGATCCGCTACTGTTTGGAAAAACCGGATCTCTTCAAGACCCAGCTTCGGGCGATCTGCCGTTCAAACCCAGGAGGGAAGGTCCGGGTAATGTTTCCGATGATTGCGACTCGGGAGGAGTTGGTCGCGGCGTTGGCTTTATTGGGAGAAGCGAGGGAGGAGCTGAAAGCCGCGGACATTCCTGCAGCAACAGAGGTGGAGGCGGGGGCGATGATTGAAGTCCCCTCGGCTGCCATGATCGTGGATCGGTTAGCTCCGCTGGTGCAGTTTTTCAGCATTGGGACGAATGATTTGACCCAGTACACCTTGGCGGCGGATCGGACGAATGAACGGGTCGCTTCCCTTTATCAGCCGACGCATCCGGCGGTGTTGATGTTTATTCAGCGGGTTGTGCAGGCGGCTCACAAGCATGGGATTTGGGTGGGGGTTTGTGGCGAGATGGCGGGAGACGTTTTGATGACTCCGGTTTTGTTGGGGTTGGGCGTGGATGAAATGAGCATGGGCTCGGTGGCGGTTCCCCGTGTGAAGAAAGCTGTGCAAAGCCTGGATTATGCGGAGTGCCAGGCTGTGGCTGCGCGTCTACTAGAGATGGACTCGGGGGAGGAGAGCCGAAAGATTCTTGTCGAATTGGCCCAGCGCGCTTATCCGGAATTGGTAAGTTAGAAAAGTTGCTTTTCGCTCTGGGAACTCGATCCCGAGGCTAACACTTTCAAGGAGAGCCGGATTCGGCTAGGGTTCGGATTGATGAGTGAAGATCTCGCCCCCTTGCTTGCGGCTCGACGACAGAAGATGGAGGAAGTGCGTCGTCTAGGGGTGGATCCTTTTGGAGCGGCTTTTCCTGGGACGGAGTCGACGGCGGAGATTCGCGGGCGGTGGGAGGAGGGGCGGAAAGTGCGGATGGCGGGTCGGATTGTTTCCCATCGCGACATGGGGAAGAGCCAGTTTCTGCATCTGCAGGATCGAGTCGGAAGATTGCAGATTTATGTCCAAAAACCGGCTTTGCCGGAAAAGGAGTTGGCGGTGTTTCAGCTGCTGGACTTGGGGGATATTGTGGGAGTCGAAGGAAGCCTTTTCACCACGAAGGCGGGGGAACCGTCAGTACGGGTGGAAAGTCTGACTCTTCTAACTAAATCTCTGCTTCCTTTGCCAGACAAGTGGCATGGGTTGGTGGATGTGGAAACGCGTCATCGGCAAAGGCATCTTGATCTAATTTCAAATGAGGCTTCTCGCAAGGCTCTAGATCTACGGATCCGACTCGTTCGCTATCTAAGGGATTTTCTCCATGGAAAGGGATTTACAGAGGTGGAGACGCCGATGATGCAAACGGTGGCAGGGGGAGCTGCGGCAGAGCCTTTTCAAACGAAACATCATGCGATGGGGATGGATTTGTATCTGCGGATTGCGCCTGAGCTTTATCTGAAGCGACTGCTGGTTGGAGGAATGGAAAAGGTGTTTGAGATCAACCGAAACTTCAGGAATGAGGGAATTTCCAGAAAGCACAACCCTGAGTTCACCATGCTGGAAGCGTATTGGGCGTATTCGGATTTCGAGGGAATGGCCAGCCTAGTGGAGGAGATGATCATCGGAGCGGCACGGGAGTTAACGGGAGGATTGCAGATCCGTCAAAGTGACGAATCGGTGATCGATTTCACAGGCCCTTGGCCGCGGAAGAAGTATCGGGATGCGGTGATGGAGGTGGCGGGGGCGGATTGGTTTCAGCTTTCTCTTGAAGAGATGGAAAAAAAGGCGAAGGGGCTAGGGCTGGAGTTGGAGCCGAAACTGGCAGCAGCGGAAATCACGCAGAAAGTGTTCGAGAAGAAAGTGGAGGGGCAAGCGGTGAATCCTGTCTTTATCACCCACCTTCCTGCGGAGTTAGTTCCCTTGGCCAAGTTGAACCAGGAGGATCCGACGGTGGTGGATGTTTTTGAGCTGATTCTGGGAAGGCAGGAGGTTTCCCCAGGGTACTCCGAGCTAAACGATCCCCTTCTTCAGGCGGAGCGGTTTCGGCACCAGGTTGGGGAACACACCCAAAAGGTGGATGAGGACTTTTTGGAGGCTTTGCAAAGCGGAATGCCGCCTGCAGGAGGAATGGGTCTTGGAGTCGATCGACTGGCGATGCTTTTGTCTGGGTCGGATTCGATTCGTGAAGTGATTTTCTTCCCGCTGCTGCGTCCGCGAGAGACCTCGGCGTGATGGGGAGCGGGTTCGGGCTGGCCCGAGGGCCGTTGCTCAACGCGTTTCTTTTTCAGGTTTTTAATACCAGCTCTTTTTATCTGATCATGGGACTGCCCATGATGCTCTACTTTAAAAAGCTGGGAGCTTCGGCGACGGTTTTAGGGGTGGTGGCGGCCTTGGGGGCATTGATGAACATCTTTCAGATTCCTGCGGCGAGGTTTGTTGAACGGATCGGGTATCGGACCTTTGTATTGCGGGGTTGGGCAAGCCGGAGTTTGATGATCGGGGGAGTGGCTTTGGTCGTAGGCCTCCCCCTGCCTGTGGACGGCGCAACGCGCCAAATTCTCGTATTGTTTCTTCTCTTTCTTTTCAACATTGCACGGGGAATCTCCCTGAGCGGGTATCTGCCGTGGATCAGTGCGATTGTGCCCGAATCGGTCCGTGGGCGGTTTTTGACGATCGATCAGGCTGCCTCCCAGTCGGCTCTTCTTTTGACAGTGGCGTTGAGCGCGGGGTATCTGCAGATGGTCGATAGTCCGACCGCATTTGGTGCCTTGTTTGCAGCAAGCTTGGTTTTGGCCGGCTTGTCTTTGGTCTACCTAAAAAAGATTCCCGATGCGCCGGTTTCACCCGCAGCACGGGAGGGGGGAGAGGAGGTTCCTTGGAAAGCGATGATGCAGCACCGACCTTTTCTCAAACTGGTCATTTTTCATTCCATTATGATGTTGGCTCTTTCCGGCGGAGGGCTGATTTTTATCCCCTTTGCACGGGACCAGTTGGGATGTTCCGACTCGAAGTTCATGATTTTGCATCTGATCTGGGGCTCTGTGTTTGTGCTCACCTCCTTAGCGACGGGGAAAATGTTGGATCGGGTTGGGAGCCGTCCCGTGCTGGGTCTGTCGGCTTTTATTTTTGGAATTCACTGGCTGGGATGGGGGGCGGTGGCGGCCCATCTTCTTCCTTTTCAATGGGGGCCGATTTTATTTCAACAGGCCACCGCGGGGATCGGGCTAGCACTTTACAATAGCGCTCATATGAGACTTTTGATGGCTACCGTGCCCGCGATGGGGCGGAGTCATTTTTTTGCCCTCTTCAGCGTGGCCGCAAGTTTGGTGGCGGGGTTAGCTCCGCTGGGCTGGGGATTATTGACGGATGCCCTGCAGGCAGTGAAATTTGGAACCGTTTTCGAAGTGAACCGATTTGTCATTCTCTATGGAACGATCACCCTCATTCTGATTCCTGCGATGATGGCCTTGCGAAAAATTCAGGAGGAAAGGGCGAGCACCACAGAGGAGCTTTTGAGGGAGCTTGTTTTGGAGAGCCCGTGGCGCTCGATCACCCGCTGGTGGAATCGGAGGCCCTTCGCATGAAGAGGTTTTTAGCCCAAACCAGTCCTCCTTTGGTGGCGGGACTGATCCGTGCTTTGGCGTGGACGATTCGTTTTCGTTTGGAGGATCCAGATCGAATTCTTCAGCAGGAGGAGAGGGACCCGAGAATCTTTGTGTTTTGGCATAATCGGATTCTCCTCATGTCATATATTTATGAGCGTTTCTGTGCACGACGGAAGTGTTTGGTCCTGATCAGTCGGAGTCGCGATGGTGAGTTTATTTCCCAAGTCGCGCGGCGATTTGGGCTCGAGACG
>CAMDXQ010000011.1 GCA_945878585.1 Akkermansia muciniphila | reverse complement strand
GCTCCAAAACTCACTTCTCCCGTCCCCTTTTCCTCGACCTTCACGATTAACTTCTGTCGGTTCGGAACGTCCGTCTCCTCCGCATAGGTCTCTACTTTCGAGAAGTAGTTCAACCCTTCCAGTCGCCTCTTGCTCGCTTTTTCGCGGACCGTGTCAAACACCTCGCCGGGAGCCAAATCGATTTCGCGACGGATGACTTTATCTCGTGTCGTTGTGTTCCCCTGAATCTCGATCTTATCGACGTAAAACTTCTCTCCCTCTTTGATATTAAAACTGACGTCGATTCGCCCGTTCTCTACATTCGGAGTCATCCGATACTCTACTCGGGCCTCACGGAATCCCCGTCGACCATACTTGTCCTGCAACGTCTCGATCGATGCCTGTAGGGAATTAACGGCGTAAATTTCCCCCTCCTGCAGGCCATCCGCCTTGATCATCTTTAATTCCACCTGATCAAAGATCTCGACCTGTTTCGATTTGGTCATCAGCTCATTCATCAGATCGTCGGCGGAGAAAAAGGCGTTCCCATCAACCGAAAGTGTCCCCACTCGGTATTGCCGACCCTCTTCAATCCGATACGTCAGGATCAAATCCTCTGCCGGAATATCGTCCGGATCAAAATCCTCTCCCCGGGGTGCATTCGCATCTTTTTTCGCCTCTTCGTTCTTCAGCGTTCGGGGGAGATCCACCGATGCCGCAACGCTGATATCGATGTAACCCTGATTCAGATAGAAGTTCTTAATCCGGCTGACGTCATCCTTCAGCGCCAACTCCTCAAAACGGTCCGATTTGCTAAAAATCTGCCACCACTCCTTCGGTTTCAGTTTCACCACTTTTTCCAACTCCTTGGCCGTAGCTGCCTGATTTCCGATGAAACGAATCTTACTGATGAAGCCCCGGATTCCTTCATCGATTTCAAAAATCACCTTCGCTTCCCCACCCTTCACCGGTTCTTGCTTCGCTACAATTTTTACATCCTTGTAGCCTTTGTCCCGGTAGAAATCCTCCATCGCAAAGGCGTCTCTTTGCAAACGCTCATCGCTCAAAGTGTCTCCCGCCTTGGTCACCGTCTCCTTGGGACTAAATGCGTTGGCCAACGCCGCCGCCCCTTTCGCATCACTCGCCGTCAACGCCTTCAACTTGAGATCCAGCAAATCCTCCTTGTCGACGGAAAGTTCATCATCCAATCCCCCATCCGCCCTTTTTCTTTTCACTTCCACTTCGGCAACCCGGACTTTGGGATCCACCAAAACGGTCAGGCGCACCCCACGCTCACCGTCATCCGCCCTCATCTCCGAGGTCACAATCTGCACGTTCTCGTAATCCCCCGTCTGATAAAGACTTTCAATATCCCCATCCACCACCTGTTGGGAGTACACCCCACCCTTGTTGCTCCGCATATTCTGGCGAATCTTGTCCTCGTTGATCGTTACATCGGTTCGACGAGAGGAATACTCCACTTCCAATATTTTGATCTGCCCGCTCGCCACCTTTTCTGAAGATGAAGGTGAAGGAACATAAGTTTTTGCCCTCGTCTGCGAAGGTTGCGATTCCGCTTTGGGCTCAGGCTCTTGCGCCCAAAGTCCACCCACCCCCATCAGGAAAACCAGGATGGGCAAAGCTCCTCCCCAGCCTCCCGAAGAGACCCATTTTAACACACCCCTTGCATAACCCGATTTTTTCACGGCAAACTACGTAAATAGCTATCAATAAGCTCTTGTCGATACTCAGTTGTGTCACTTATTAAGTATTGATACTTAATAAGTTAAGAAAGCCGCCTAGCTGTTGCTTAAGCTTTTTCTTCTTTTTCTTCGGTAACGGCCGTTTTGCGGGGCCGCCGAATCTTTGCTGGCTTCTCAAAGTTTTCGTCCGTGTTCCCGGTAACCTTCACCTTGATCTGCACTTTGACCGAGTAACCCAAGTCCACAGTCACATCGTGTTCCCCGACATGGTTAATCGCTTTGGCCACCGTCACGTCACGACGCTCCACCTCAAACCCCTTTTCGATCAAAGCCGCTGCAATTTCCGTCGCGGTGATCGCCCCGAAAAGCTTTTCTGCACCTTCCTGCGCCTGCTTGAGCTCAAACGCCAACGACAACTTGGCCAACTTAGCCGCTTTCTCCTGCGTCGCTGCTGCTTCCGCAACTTCTCGCTCGGAACGCCGTTTTTTGAGCGACTCAATCTGCCGTTTGCTCGCCGCATTTACCGGCGTCGCAAGTCCCCTCGGAAACAAATAATTTCTAGCATATCCCGGTTTTACCCGGACCAGATCCGCTTCTGCACCGAGTCCTTTGACCGGACCTTTTAAAATAACTTCTTGGTTCATAGTTTGTTTTTCTCCTGAGTCTTGGGTTTCTTAGAAAGGCACATCGTCCTCTGGAATGTCTCGGGCAGGTGCAGATCCCTTGCCAACCCCATCGTCTGCTGCTGCAGGACTTCCTTTTCCACCTCGGGCTCCGCCTCCGGATCCACCCCCACGCGACAAAAATTGCACCCGATCCGCACGCACCCGCATCCGACTCTTCTTTTCCCCCTCCGGTCCCTCCCACTGATCCAGTTGGAGCCTTCCCTCGACAAAAACAGGGGCTCCCTTGCTTAAATAATCACGGCAAGTCTCCGCCTGCCGACCCCAAACCACCACATCGACATAACAAACCTCTTCTTTTTCCGTCCCGTCTTGGGCCCGATAGCTCATATTGATCGCCATCGCGAGGTCTCCTACCGCAGTCCCCTTGGGCGTATGACGCACCTCCGGATCCCGGGTCAAATTCCCCATCAGAAAAACTTTATTCAAACTGGCCATACAAATCTCGCTTAGGCTGCTGCCTCCGCTGTCGAACGTTCGCTCTTCTTGCGCAACTCCTCTTCGGAGACGCTAACCAGCACATAGCGGTACACCGGTGCCGACAAAGCGAGCTTTCCCCGCAATTTGACGATCGATTCCGGAGGCAATTCGCAGGTCAGATTCGCATAGAATCCCGACTCCAAAGCACCCGCCACATACTCAAACTTTCTGCGCTCCATCTTCTGGGTGCGGGTCACTTTCCCCCCCACCGCTTTCACCTCACCCTCCACTTGCGCCAACACCTCAGGCAGAGATTCCTCTTTGCCCGCCAAATCCAAAACCACCAATAAGTCGTATGTCTTCATGCCTCCACTTTCCGGTTTCCCAAAGGCAAAGCGGCTTCCCAGCCCTTCTGCCTCCAGATTTCCACGGCCTCCACGGCCGCCTCCACCATCCGCTCGACCACGGGCCGCTCGTCCGGTGTAAATTTTTCCAAAACATGATCTGCCATCGCCCGAGAATCCGCTGGACGCCCAACCCCACCCCGAAGTCGGGGATAAGCCTTCGTTCCCAGCAAGGTCTCGATCGAATCCAAACCCCGATGACCACCGCTCGAGCCTTCCGCACGTAAACGGAGTTTCCCGAGAGGCAAATCGACATCGTCCATAATCACCATAAAATTTTCTTGGGACACTTTCCACCAGGCCAGAGCCGCCCGAATCGCTTCCCCCGAGGCATTCATCATCGTCGAGGGCTTGAGCAGGATCAAATTTTCTGGGGTGCGAGCCGCCCACCCCTCGGCGTAGCGACATTTTTCCCAGCGGATCTTCTTTTCGGCCGCGATCCGATCCACCACCTCGAAACCGAAATTGTGGCGAGTCCCCTCGTAAGGTTTTCCCTCGTTCCCCAACCCGGCGACCAAGCCGATCTCCATCGTGCCTCCTGCCCGCGATTACTTCTTAGCCGGTTCCTTCTTGGCCCCCTCCTTGGCTTCCGCCTTCGCCGGCTCTTTCTTGTCGGACTTCTCTGCCGCTCCCCCTGCTGTTTCCTCCCCTTCTTTCTTCTGGCGAATGACTTCGGGCTCGGCTGCTGCAGCCGCCGCCGCTTCGGGAGTCGGCGCCTCTTCCACCTTAGGCAAGAGCACCATGAACACCGGCAACTCCTTCGTATTCAAAACTGTCACACCATCGGGAAGTTTGACCTCACCCACATGGATCGCTTGCCCCACTTCGAGGGCCGAGACGTCTACATCGATCCGTTCGGGCAGATCCTTCGGCAAACACTCCACTCGCAAAGTCCGAAGATTGTGATCCAAAATTCCACCCCCCGTCCTCACTCCGACCGCTTCTCCAATCTCGTGCACTGGGACTTCCACCCGCAACTTCTTGTTCTCTTCGATGGCATGAAAATCAACGTGCTCGATCGTATCCCGAAGCGGGTCGTGTTGAACCTCACGGATCAACGCGATCTTTTTCGTGGTCGCTCCACCTTCCGATTCCAAGGTCAGATCAATCAAAACACTTTCGGAACTCGCTCCATGCAGTGCTTCGGCAATTTCACGACCGTTCAGTTCTAAGGCTTGGGATGTTCCCGCTCCGTAAAGAATTGCGGGGACACGACCACTCGACCGAATCCGACGGGGACGACGCCCGCCGATCTCGGCTCTAACTTTTGCTTTGATTCCTAACCTCTTAGCCACGTTTTACCTCCGTATATTGGAAGGGAAAGTAAACCAACTTTTCCCTCACGGGTCAACGCCTATTCCAATAATTTCATCGCCCCCCTAAAAAAAAGAACCCTTGGAGGTTTTGCCTCCAAGGGTTCATACGGGTGTGGGAGCTCGCCACGCTCTCTTTCCCAGTGACTGGCTATTTGGCGCCTGGACCAATCTCTCGATTCATCCTGCTTTTTCCTTCGGCTGCCAGTTCCCCGACGCTATTCACCGCCCACGCTTCACGGCGCGGGCGAGGTTTCGGCCTCATAGCAGGGCCGCCGCGACCATCCCTGATCGCGATCTATTGAGTGAAGCCTCTTTGCCTGGTTCGGTCCGTACCTGCCGGTACGGGCGCGCCACACACGGTGTTGACCCACCCACGAGAATGACCCTGTGACGGGTTGTTTTGCGGGTCACCACCTTGAGTCAGGAGGACGGCCAGCACTTTTGGCGCTGCGTTGGCCCCCTGCCACGGGTCTAGCTTCTTATCTCTCAGGTTGCTTTTTCCTCGTAGCCGGGCGACGCCCCTCTCGGTTGCGCCCCCCGAACTCGGAACCGGGCTGTTGACCAAACCTGCCGGTCTGATCTCCCGCTTCCGTTTATCCGTTGTCAGCCCCTTTCGCGCTCCCCCTGCATCAGAGGGAACCTTAGAGCCAAGGACCTTACGATCCCCAACCCAGACCAACCACGAACACCTGACTTTCTCACAGTAGCAACCATCGCCCTTTTCTTGGAGCGACTGTGTCCGCCGGGGAAACCGAAACCGTCCCCCCAACGTGACTCGGCTAGCAAGCGGCTTCTTTAGTTATCGCTGCCAACCTCTCAAACCCCTAATTCGCATTCTACGGACACCGTCATCACCTTCGCTTTCACTCCGACTCTGCCGATGCTTTTCTGGGTGCGACCCCAGCCGCGGGATTTGGTGAGACATGCCCCTGCTGGACTTGTGATCCAACCGGGGGGCCAAGGCAGTCAAGCCACCTCGACCATTCTCCAGTTACTTGGAGCTATCCTGAGAATCTTCAAATGGGAGTAAGCTTTCACCTCCCCCATCAGACTCTGTTCTTTCAATGAACTTGATTCGTTATATTCGAATCTGAAAAACCAGCCAACGGAAGAGCTCGAAGACGACTTTTTTATTGTGAATAAGTGGAGAAAAATCGGCGCTTTCCCCTCCTAAAATACCCGAAAGAATTATCCACTTTTGTCGAGGGGAAAACGTTTTGTGACTAGGGTGCTGAAGCTTTTTTCTTTGGATCCACTGAAATGGTTCCGCCGTCCGTTAACTTCCGCAACTTCTCCTCCATCCACTTCGGCGCCTCCCTCTCTAACCCGCTCCCCACGTGCCGGTGTAAAAACCGCTCTAAAGCCAACATCGCCGCTAAGCGATTGTCCGGCCTGGCAAATCCATGCCCCTCATCCGCTGCGACCAAATATTCCACCGCCTGTCCCCGCTGCCGATACGCCTGGACAATCTGATCCGATTCCGCCTGCTTCACCCTCGGATCATTCGCCCCCTGCACCACCATCAACGGCGCCTTCATCTTCTCCACCGAGAAAAGGGGTGATTGTCGCCTCATCCGCTCCGCATCTTCCGGATTTTTTGGATCCCCTACGAAATAATCAAACTGGCGCCGTACCGATTCCCAATACGGAGGAATCGAATTCAGTAACGTAAACAGGTTGGAAGGCCCCACAAACGATGCCCCCGCCGCATATACCTCCGGAGTAAACGCCAACCCAGCCAATGCCGCATATCCCCCGTAACTCCCCCCATAAATCGCCACACGCGTTGGGTCCACTACCCCCTTCGATACCAAGTCTTTCACTCCCCACGTCAAATCATCCTGCATCTTGTCTCCCCATTCGTGTCGACCTGCCGAGTAGAACTTCTTTCCGTATCCGGTCGATTGCCGGAAGTTCGGCTGCAACACAGCCAATCCCCGATTCGCAAAAAACTGCGCCGTTCCGTTATACCCCCAGTAATCCCGAGCCCACGGCCCCCCATGCGGCATCACCAATAAAGGCAGATTCTTTGCCTCCCGCCCATACGGCAAAGTCAAATAGCCTGGAATCTCCAGACCGTCCGAAGAGCGATACCGTACCGGCATCATCGGCGCCAACTTCTCCTGCGGCAAATCCGGTCGCAACGCACCGAACTTCGTGACCTCCTTTGTTCCTCGGTCCAAGAGATAATAGGTTCCCGGATCCGTATCCCCGGAAATCATCACCAGCCACCTCCCGTCATCCCCCGACATGTCCGCCAGTCCCACCTCCCGATTGGGAAACTTGCTTCTTAAAAACAGGAAATCCGCCTCAAATCCACGATCCTTCCAGTAATTCCTCTTCCGATCATCAAAGTACACCGTTCCCACCAGCTCTTCCGTTGCCTCGGAAAACGCCGCCCTCGACAAATCCACCCGCCCCAACGGATCCGATTCCAACTTTGTCAGCTTACCGCTCTTCGGATCCATCTCCGCCAAATAGGACAAATCCGAATCCCCCAGATTCGTTTCCAAATAAAACATCCGATTTCCAGGCCGAAACTGAAATCCCCCCATCGCCTCCTGCCAGCTGACCTTGAGAATCGGTGCAGAAAGTTTTTTTCCCTCCACCCGCATCAACTCCGTTCCCCCATCCTTCGTCATTCTCGTTGCCAATCGAAGATTCCCATCCAAATCCGTAACAAGATCCGCACAACCTTCCCGATTTTCCCATACCCGAGTCCGTTGCATCGTTCCAATATCCAACCGCTCCACGTCAAAGTACTTCTCATCTCGTTCATTCACCTGCAGCAAGGCCTCGTTCGGTTTCGCCTTCGGCAAAGACATCACCATCGCACGCGCCCCCTTCTGGATGGGCAACTCCTGAGCCTCAGGCAACCCCGTCTGCGGGTCCGCTGGAGCAGTTAAATCCAAACGTCGCAAACGATAGTTCTCATCCCCACCCGAATCTTGCGATACCAGCAGATACCTTGAATCCCGGGTCCAGGTAAAACCCGCCGGAGGCCGACTCTTCTCCGCCGTCAACGCCCGAGCAGACTCCAACTTCTCCCCCCACCCCACCAAATGCAGATTTAAAATTCCCTCCTTCTCCTTCAGAAAAGCAATCCACCGCCCGTCCGGCGAGAGTTGAGGACTCGCCAACGCTGGATTTCCGAAAAACAGTTCCCGGTCAATCAAGTCGGAAGTCGTCCCCGTCTTCTTTTTGCCACAAGCCACCCAGTACAATGCCAGGACGAACAAAAGAAAAATGGTAATCCACTTGGACGACATGGGTGCATCTTGAACTAAAAATCGCCCTATGACCAACCCTAGAAACCCGGCTCTCGCGGAGACGCCCGAGGTGCCCAATCGTCCATCTCAGGTTTCTTCTCCCGAAACAGGGCCAGTTTTTTTTGTAGCTCCTTTTTTTCCGAATCCGTCGGGCTCTTGCTCAACGCCAACATCGTCGTCTCCTGGGCCTTCCGAAAATCTCCCAACTCCGCGTATCCCGAAGCCAAAATCCCGTAAGTCTGAATCAGTGGCTCATCCTGAATTGCCCGCTTGGCCAAACTCACCGCCCCCGCCCCATCCCGGAATTCCAGAAAAGGACAATTCGCCTTTGCCCAAGCTACCGTGATCCGATCCGTCGCTGTTTCCGGCAGTAAACGCATTGCCCGACGCAGATCCGCTCTCGCCCCGGCCGGATCCCCCGTCTTCGCCAAACAGTACGCCCGTCTCACCAATACCCATGCCGTCTCCGGTGCCTGATCTAATACCGTTGTATATCGATCCATCGCTTCGTTGTACTTTCCGTCTTTCTCCAACTCCAACCCCTCCAGAGCAGGACCGAATTTTGACTGCGTCCGAAATGTCTCCACCGCCTTTTGTAATTTTTCTTTCTCCTCCGAATCCTCCACCTCCTTCAACCGGGAAAGCAGAACTTCCTGAGCCCGCAAATACTGCTCCGACTCGGCTAAACAGGCAGCTTCCAGTAAAACATAATCCGTTGTCCGATCCAGATCCACCAACCTCCGGGCGAGCACCACCGCCGCTTTTGGATCCCGAAACTCTGCCAACGGCCCCCCCTTCGATCGTAACGTGATCAGAAACTGGAGATCATTCACCGCATCCGACTTTTCCTTTGAAATTCCGAGAGAAATCGCCTTCGCAAAATCCTGCTGTGCCCCCGTCTCCTCGTTCAGCTTGATCTCACAAAATCCCCTCCGCAGCCAGATCCACGGGATTTCAGGCGCCTTCACCAAGGCCGCTGAGTACAAATCCTTGGCGGGTCTCCACGCCTCCTGCTGCTCCGCCGCAAATCCTTGAAACGCCATTCCCCGACCTAATTTCAACTGTTCAGCAGGATCGAGTTTCACCTCCTCTTTCTTGTCTTCCTTGGAGGACTCTTCCGCCCGCAACTCTCCCATAACTAGGAAACCAATCAACGCCCATCGAAAAAACTTCACCCTTAGGATTGTATCGATCCTCTCCCTTCCTATCCAGCTTGCCGCACCACCCAAATTCCCAGCTTTCCCTTCAACCCAAAACCCCTTAATCCCTAACCTCCTCAACCCAACACCAAGTGAACAAACCTCTGATCTACACAGGCGGCCTTGCTGCCACGAACGCCTACCTCCTCGATCTCGACGGCCATCTCCTTGCCGTCGATGCGCCCGAAGGCTTTCTCGATTTTTTAAAACAAAAGAAAATCAAGCCCCACTCCCTCTTTCTCACCCACGGCCACTGGGACCACATCTGGGATGCCGCCGACATCGCCGAATGGGCCGGTTGCCCCGTCTACTACCATCCCGAGACCGCTTTTCTCTGCCTTGAACCGGATGCCATGCTCTCCTTCGGTCTTCCAAAAAAGCTCCGCCCCGTCCACGCCACCCAGCTTCTTGACGAAACAACCCCTACCCCATCGAATTGGCCCCAAGCCCAACTCCTCCACGTGCCAGGCCACTGTCCTGGCAGCCTCTGCCTCCATCTTCCTCGCAGCGGACAACTTTTTGGCGGGGACGTACTTTTTGCAGACGGGGTTGGACGATGGGATCTTCCCGGTGGAAGCCGTGAAATCCTGCTGGATGGAATCCGAAAAAAAATCCTCCCGCTTCCCGAATCCACCATCGTCTACCCCGGACATGGCCCCTCAACCACTGTCGGCCGCGAGAAAATCTCCAACCCTTTTTTACAAACTTAAGTTAGCTGCCTTTTCCCCGGCTCCACGTTCTCCATCTCTCCAACAGAGCCCTCGCCGACCCGCTTCGAATCGTCTGCTCCGCTAATCCTCGTCCTTTTTCCCAATTCTCAACCATCCCGGCCAGCCACAACATCATTCCCGCATTCCAAATCAGGGCACCCCGCACTGCTTTCGCACCATCCCCCGCCAAAACTGCCGTGATTTTCGCTGCACTTTCGTCCGCTTTGGTTGCTTCCAAATCCCCCGACATACCCCACTCCCCACTCACATTCTCTTCAGTGAAATCGAACTTCTTTCCGCTTTTTTTTCCCATAACCCGGTTCCGCCCCAGCGGAGATAACTCACCCAAAGGCGCCCCTTTCTCATCCTCCCCATGTAGGATCGCATACGATTCCACCCCTAACAGATCCATGGCTCCAGCCAACCTACCCATATCCTCCTCCCGAAATACCCCTACGATCCGCACCTCCGGCCTTGCCGGATTCACCAAGGGCCCCAACAAATGAAAAGCTGACCTCTTTCCCTGCGCCGATAATATCTTCCTCGCCGCCGCCACACCCGCGAATGCCGGGTGAAAATCGGGTGCACACAAAAACGCACATCCCACTTCCCCTAAACACCCCGCCAACTCCCCTGCATCCTTCACTCCCCTCACCCCTAAAGCAGTCAGCGCATCCGCACTCCCACTCGGACGAGTCATCCCCCTGTTCCCATGCTTGGCAACCGGTAATCCCGCCGCGGCAGCCACCATTCCCGCAGCCGTGGATAAATTCACGATCGGCCTTCCTCCTCCCCCCGTCCCACAACAATCCCCCAACCCCTTCCCTCCCCACCTTCCCGTCACGCCCGTCGCCTTCGCTTTTGCCAGAAAAGCCCGTGCCATGCCCGCCAACTCCCCCGCCGTCTCCCCCTTCTCAGCCCAGGCAGTCAAAAATGCTACCTTTACCTCATCCGTAGTTTTTGGATCGATCAATCCAGCAACCAGATCCTCCGTCTCCAATCCGCTCATCTCCCGGCCCTCCCGACAATGCTCCGTCGCCCGATTTAAGGCCATCGGCGCTACCCTTTCACAGCTCATCCAATTCCCGCGTCTTTCGGCAACAACTCCTGAAACCGCAACTTATCGATGGCCTTCATATACGCCTCCATAGGAGAAATCCTTCCCGCCTTCAAGTGGCCGTCAATCGCGTCGTCCATCAACTGCATTCCCTCCGCCCTTCCTGTCTTCAACACGTCGTTCAACTTCATCGTCGCCCCTTCCCGAATGATCGAAGCCACCGCGTTGTTTCCGATTAGAATCTCATTCACTGCCAACCGACCCCCTCCGTCCGATCTCTTCAACAGCAACTGCGCGCACACCGCACGCAGCGAGTTCGCCAACATCGTACGGATCTGCTCCTGCTGGTTGCTCGGGAAAGCATCAATAATTCGATCCACCGTCTTGCGCGCGTTGTTCGTGTGGAGCGTCCCAAAAACCAGCAACCCCGTCTCCGCTGCCGTTAACGCCAACGCAATCGTCTCCAGATCCCGCATTTCACCCACGAGAACCACATCCGCATCCTCCCGCAAAGCCGCCTTCAGTCCCGTCGAAAAACTCGGCGTCTCATTCGGCACCTCCCTCTGGGTGATCACCGATTTTTTGTTCGGATGCACAAACTCGATCGGCTCCTCAATCGTCACGATATGGCGGGAAAGATTTGTATTAATCGAATCCACCACCGCCGCCAACGTCGTCGATTTTCCCGAGCCCGTTGGACCCGTCACCAACACCAGACCCGATTTGTAATTTCCAAAACTCTCGATCACTGGCGGAACCCCCAGCTCCTTCAAAGTTTTGATCTTTGTCGGAATGATCCGAAAGACCGCACCATACCCATGCAGCTGTTTATAAAAATTGCAACGGAACCGGTTATTCTCGTCCATCTCGTACGCAAAATCCAAATCTCCCAGCTCCAAAAACTTTCTCCAGGCAGGCGGGGAACAAATCGGCTCGAGCAGTCGGATCATGGCCTCCCGGCTCAGTGGCTCGTCCTGAATCTTCGCCACCTCGCCGTGCCGCCGGATCTTCGGGGGTTGTCCTTCCAACAAATGAAGATCGCTCCCCCCCTTCTCCACCAAAATCGAAAATAACTCGTCGATCG
Organism: Akkermansia muciniphila; assembly: GCA_945878585.1. Taxonomy (GTDB): domain Bacteria; phylum Verrucomicrobiota; class Verrucomicrobiia; order Methylacidiphilales; family Verrucolacustridaceae; genus Verrucolacustris. Next base: position 17,868 of record CAMDXQ010000011.1, on the reverse strand, counting down.
GATGCTTCATCGCAGCTCTCCCGCCAACGCCGTGGCAAATGCCTTCTTGTTTTCCGCCCGCCGATACGCCTCTTCCCCAGTGATGATTCCCTTGTCGAGCAACTCTTGGAGGCTGTCATCCATCAGTTTCATCCCCAACTTCTTTCCCGTCTGCATCACTCCCGGCAGCATAAAGGTCTTCGCCTCACGAATCAGATTACCCACCGCCGGGTTATTGACCAACACCTCCAGCGCCAACATCCGCCCGTGACCGTCCTTTCGAGGAATCAACTGCTGACAAACAATCCCCCGCAACGATTCACTGACCATCGTTCGGATCTGCGACTGCTGTTCGATCGGGAACACGTCGAGCAGACGATCCAACGTCCGGGCCGCCGTACTCGTGTGTAACGTTCCCAACACCAAGTGCCCCGTCTCCGAGGCACTGATCGCCAGCGAAATGGTTTCTAGATCGCGCATCTCTCCCACCATGATGACATCCGGGTCTTCCCGAAGCGCCGCTCGTAGCGCGCTCGAAAAGCTGGCCGAGTTCGCACCAATCTCACGCTGGGAAACCTGACAGCCCGCCGGCTGAAACACATACTCAATTGGATCTTCCAGAGTAATGATGTGATCTTTTCTCTCCCGGTTGATGTGATCCACCATAGAGGCCAAGGTCGTCGATTTTCCACTCCCCACCGCCCCAGTCACCAGCACCAGACCGTTGTGGTATCTCGTCAGCGTTTTAAGAACGGGAGGCAACCCCAACTCATCCATCGTGCGAATCTTGTTCGAAATCACTCGGAACACCGACTCCCACCCTCTTCGCTGCCGTACCACACTGGTCCGAAACCGAGCCAACCCCTCCGCCTCATAACAAAAATCAAAAGATCCGTGTTCCTCAACTCGTGCAATCTGTTTCGGAAGAAGAAAAGATCGGGCCAACTGCTCCGTCTCTTCTTTGCTTAAATAACGGGCTCCGTCCCCCTCCAACGGCGAGAGCTGACCGTGAGTTCTCACTAAGGCGGGTGCATCCGGTCCCAAATGCAGATCACTCGCCCCCATCTCCACTGCTCGCTCCAAATAGGCCCGAACCACGCTGCTATCCTGCGCCGTTTCTCCACCCCCCGCCTGCTCGATTAGGCCCCGTAACATTGCCACATGCTCCCCCGCCAAAAGCTGCTGCTCCTCCATCAGATCCAACGCTGCCATTTTAGGATTGGCGGTGATCAGCACGCGCACCTGGTCGGCCTGCTCCTTTTTCAGCCACCCCTGCTCGAGGCTGGTGGTCAGAACATATTCGTTGTACATCGCACTCATCTTGCTGAACCCAAAGCATCCCCTGCTTCCCCGTTTCGATCAATCGCAACCAACCATTTCCCCTGCCCCTCCAAAGAATCTGTGGATAACTTAAACCCATGACCAAGGACCAGGCCGCCGCCGCTCTGCGCGAAATCGGCACGATTCTCGAACTGCAAGGCGAGAACCCATTCAAGTGCCGAGCCTATCTCTCCGCCGCCCGTACCCTCGAAACCGCCCCAGCCGATTTAGGGGAACTCGTCCGGACCAACCGCCTCGGCGAACTTCCCGGCATTGGCGAGGCCCTTCGAGAGAAAATTACTACCCTCGTCACCACAGGAAAACTCCCCTACCTCGAACAGCTTCGCGCCTCTATACCTTCAGGCCTTCTTGCCCTTCTCGACCTCCCTGGCCTTGGTCCCAAGAAACTCCGAGCACTTCGCGAAAAACTAAAAATTGAATCCCTTGAAGCCCTGAAAAAAGCCTGCGAGGACGGCCGTCTCGCCTCCCTCGACGGCTTCGGCGAAAAAACCGCTACTAACCTCCTGGAGTCGATTGCCCGCCGCGCCACCTACAGCAAGCTCCACCGTCTGGGAGACGCCCTTCCTGCCGCACAAACCCTGCTCGCTCATCTCAGAAATTCTCCTGCCGTCGAAAAAGCGGAAATCGGGGGCAGTCTCCGCCGCGGAAAAGAAATCGTTAAAGACCTCGATCTCATTGCTGCCTCCAACCAACCGAGAGAGGTTATGAAGGCTTTTGTCTCTGCCCCTAACGTCGAAAAGATCGTCGCCCACGGGGAAACAAAATCCAGCGTCCTCCTTGCAGGAGGCATTCCATGCGACCTTCGCGTCATTCCCCCTGATGCCTGGGCTACCGCTCTTGCTCACTTCACCGGTTCCAAAGAACACAATATCGCCCTTCGCCAACGTGCGATTGATCGCGGTCTTCATTTGAGCGAATGGGGCCTCTTTAAGGGGAAGTCCAAAACCCCGTTGAAATTGAAAGAGGAAAAAGAACTGCACAAGGCCCTCGGCCTATCTTTTATCCCCCCCGAACTCCGCGAAGACAGTGGGGAAATCGCCGCCGCCGAAAAGAACGATCTGCCCGACCTCCTCAATCGCGACCAGATCCGCGGTTGCCTCCACAACCACACTCTCGCGAGCGATGGTCAGGACACCCTCGCTGCCATGGCCCAGGCCGCCGCCGACCTCGGACTCGAATGGCTCGGCATCGCCGACCACTCCAAATCCTCCTTCCAGGCCCATGGCCTCGATGAAAAACGGCTTCACACCCAAATCGAAGAAATTCACTCCCTGAATTCGAAAAAGCCCAAATGCACTCTCCTCGCCGGAACCGAATGCGACATCCTAAAAGGAGGAAAACTCGATTTTCCAGATTCCCTCCTTTCCGAACTCGATTACGTCATCGCCTCCGTCCATTCCGGCTTTAGCTCGGACGAAAAAGAGATGACCGATCGTATCATCCGCGCCATGGAGAACGAACATGTCACCTGCTTGGGTCATCCTACTGGACGCCTCTTGCTCGAGCGTGAAGCCTATCCCGTGAATATTCCCAAAATCCTCGAAGCTGCAGCCGCCACTGGGACCTGGATTGAACTCAATGCCAACCCATGGCGCCTCGACCTCGACTGGCGATGGTGGCACAAAGCCCGAGACCTCGGGATCCTCTGCTGCATCAACCCAGACGCCCACAAAACATCCCATCTTCGCTTCCTCGACATCGGCACAACCCTCGCACGCAAAGGCTGGCTTCGTGCCAAGGACGTGGTGAACACCCGAACCCTAGCCCAGCTTCGCAAACTGCTGTAACGGCATTTGCGGTTTCCCCTTCCCCACTTACCCTTGGGCTTCCGTGTACCTCCACTCCATCAGCACCGCCGTTCCTTCCCGCCCCTTCACCCAAGCCGAGGTTCTTTCCGGACTGGAAAATACCCCCAAGTATCATCAACTCACCTCCCGCTCCCGTGCGCTCCTCCGCAAAGTTCTCAGTAACCGAAACGGAATTGAAACCCGTCACTTCGCCCTCGACCGAATGGAGGACGCCTTTGTCTTTGAACCGGACAAAATGATCAATCGTTTTCGCGAACACGCCCCCCGATTGGCGGAAGCCGCCGCACGCAAAGCAATCGAAAGATCTGGCCTCAAGGTTTCCGAGATCGACGCCCTACTCATCGCCACGTGCACCGGATACCTCTGTCCGGGCTTAACCAGCTACGTCTCCCAAAGTCTTGGCCTTCGCTCTTCCCTCACTTTTCTCGATCTGGTCGGTCTGGGCTGCGGAGCCGCTCTCCCCGCCCTCCAACAAGCCTCTTCTCTCGTGGCTTCGGGTCAGGCGAAACACGTCCTCGTCATCTGCGTGGAGATCTGTTCAGCCGCCTCTTATCTGGATGACGACCCCGGCGTTCTCATCAGTGCCTGTCTCTTCGGAGATGGTGCCGCCGCCACAATCGTTTCCGCTGAAGCGCCTGACGCAAAAAGAAAAGTCCGCATGGTGAAAGCCTCTTCCCACCTTGAGCCGGACCACCGGGACTATCTCCGCTTCGATCACCGCGATGGCCTTCTCCGAAATCTTCTCGCCCCCGAAGTCCCCACCCTTGCCGCCCACCACGCCCGCACGGTCTTTGAACGTGCCGAGATGAAGAAAGAAGATATTTCAGGCTGGGTCTGGCATGCCGGTGGCCGGGATGTGCTGGCCGCTTTACGGCAGGAGTTTTCGCTCGAAGAAGAGGAAACTGAACACAGCTCTGAAGTTCTTCGCCGTCATGGAAACATGAGCAGCCCCTCATGCCTCTTCGCCCTGCAATCCGCACTAGAAAATGGAGTCCCCGACGGAAACTGGTGGCTCGCCTCCTTCGGAGCTGGATTTTCCAGCTATGGAGCCCTCCTCGAGGTCCGCTCATGAGTGCACGACGCCTCTCTCCGGAAATTCTCGATTCACTCCCCTCCTCCGACCCTTCCGCCTTGGCTAGCCGACGCGATCTTCAACGCCTCCACCCTCTCCTCGGACAAACCCATCTCTGGCTCCGCTGGCTTCAAAAAAGATACCCCGATCGTCCCCCCGCCAGTCTAGTTGATCTCGGTTGTGGCGACGGACACCTCCTCACCACCTTACTGCCACAGGCTTTTCCAAACGGAGGCCATGGATCCCGTCTTTTTTTGGTCGACCGCCAACCCAGCGTCCCAGATTCCGCTCTCGAACTCCTGCGCCGCCAAAACTGGCTCCCCACCGTCATTCCCTCCGATCTCCAAGAATGGATCCGTTCCACCCCTCCCTCCGAACTCATCCTGACCAATCTGTTCCTTCACCATTTCCAAGACTACGAACTACGTGATCTTTTCAAAAAGATTTCCACTCTCACCCCCATGTTTGTGACAGCCGAACCCCTCCGGGGTTTCGCGGGAGCCATCGGTTCACGTCTTCTGGGAATCCTCGGTTGCCATTCGGTCACCCTGCACGATGCCCGGGTCAGCGTGCAGGCCGGCTTCCGTGATCACGAACTTTCCAGCTTATGGCCCAATCTTTCCGACTGGTCCCTTACCGAACGCCGGATAGGACTTTTCACCCATTTTTTCTGCGCTGAGAAGTGCCCGTGAAACCGATTACGATTCTTGGAGGAGGCTTGGCTGGCCTCACCCTCGGGCTTCAACTCCGTCAAAAAGGTGTCCCCGTCCTGCTGCACGATGCAGCCACCTATCCGCGTCATCGGGTCTGTGGGGAATACCTGAGCGGTCGTGCCCTCTCCATTATCGAATCCCTTGGCCTGCGTCCTGGACTCGATCGCTTGGGTGCCGTGGAGTCATCCGACGTCCTTCTCTCTCTGGGCTCTTCGGTTCTGTCACGCCGAACGCTTCCCCAACCCGCGCTCTGCCTTTCTCGATATGAGTTCGACCGCTTTCTTGTCCAAGAGTTGACCAAGGCCGGGGGTGATATCCAAACCGGGAACCGGATCCCTCCCCAACCTGCGGAGGGAACGGTATTGGCTACCGGCCGTCAGCCTTCCGCCACACAACACGGTTGGCGCTGGTTCGGTCTGAAAGCTCACGCCCGAAATGTGAATTTGGAAGCGGGTTTGGAGATGCACATCTCTTCCCGTGGCTACATCGGCCTTTGCCGAATTGAAAACAACGAGGTCAATGTTTGTGGTCTTTTTCGATCCCGCTCTCCCGTGCCCAATTTGGCCAGTTCATGGAAAGATTGGCTTGGGGGTGATCCCGACTCCCTTCTTCAGAAAAGAATATGCCACGCGGAATGGGACGAATCCTCCTTCAGTTCGATTGCCGCACTTTCTCTCTCGCCTCAAAGAGCCTCAGTTGGCATGGGCCTGCGAATTGGAGATGCCCTGACGATGATTCCCCCCGTCACTGGGAATGGCATGTCGATGGCGATCGAAGGAGCCGATCTAGCTGCAACTCCCTTGGTCGAGTGGTCCAGAAACAAACTGGATTGGGACTCTGCCGTTCAAAAAGTGGCCACGCATCTCGACGCAGCCTTTGCTCCTAGACTCCGCCACGCCCGCTGGCTTCAACACGCCATGTTTGATCCCCTTGCCCAATCGCTAACGTGGAATCTTTCCCGTATTTTCCCCTTCTTCCCATCCCTCCTCTTTCGCCTGACACGCTAATTTTCTTTTCGCCTAATCTTTCATTCTGACCGATAATTCCGTCGTGGATTTAAACAAGCTCACGGAAAACGCCCAGAAAGCCATCGCCTCCGCCCAGGCTGTCGCGGCCCAGCAGGGACACCAAGCGGTCGAGGTCGAACATCTCCTCCACTCACTCTCCACCCAAGAAGATGGCCTCATCCCTCGTCTAATCGAGAAACTCGGCGCTCAACCCGCCCGCTTCGCCGAACGGCTCGAATCGGAAATCGCTCGACTCCCAAAGGTCTCCGGCCCGGGTGTTTCCCCCGGAAGCACGATGATCACCCCCAGACTCCAGTCCCTTTTGGGGCGGGCCGCCGAGGAAGCCTCCAAGCTCAAGGACGATTATATCAGCGTCGAACATCTTCTCCTCGCCGCCATCAAGGAGGATTCCCATACCGGAGCGGCCAAGGTCCTGAAAGAGTTTGGTATCACCAAGGACAAGCTGCTCGCCGCTCTCCAAACGGTTCGTGGCGGCCAACGCGTTACCTCTGCTAACCCAGAGGCCACGTACGAATCGCTGGAAAAATACGGGCGCGATCTCACCCGCCTCGCCCGTCAGGGCAAACTGGATCCCGTCATCGGACGCGATCAAGAAATCCGCCGGACCGTTCAAGTCCTCTCCCGCCGGACGAAGAACAATCCCGTCCTCATCGGGGAACCCGGCGTCGGCAAAACCGCCATCGTGGAGGGTCTGGCCCGTCGGATCGTGGCCGGCGACGTCCCGGAGAGCTTAAAGGAGAAACGGATCGTCGCACTGGATCTCGGAGCCCTCGTTGCCGGTGCAAAATTCCGCGGGGAATTCGAAGAACGCCTCAAGGCCGTCCTCAATGAAGTGGTCAAAGCCGAGGGAGGAATCGTTCTCTTCATCGACGAGATCCACACCATCGTGGGAGCCGGCAAAGCCGAAGGCTCCATGGATGCAGGCAACATGCTCAAACCCATGCTCGCCCGGGGTGAACTTCACTGTATCGGCGCGACCACCCTCGACGAATACCGGAAATACATCGAGAAGGATGCCGCCCTCGAACGCCGCTTCCAGCCCGTCATGGTGGAGGAGCCTTCCGTCGAGGACACCGTCTCCATTCTCCGCGGACTCCGGGAACGGTATGAGGTCCATCACGGGGTCCGCATCCAGGATGCGGCCTTGGTCGCTGCGGCCACCCTTTCTAACCGCTACATCACCGACCGCTTCCTTCCCGACAAAGCAATCGATCTGATCGATGAGGCCGCCGCCAAGCTCCGTACCGAAATCGAATCCATGCCAGAGGAATTGGAGAATCTCCAACGCCGTATTCTGCAGCTCGAAATCGAACGGGAAGCCCTAAAAAAGGAGAAGGATAGCGCCTCCAAGGAACGGTTGAAGGTTCTCGAAAAAGAGTTGGCTGACTTGAAAGCCAAACGGGATGCTCTCCACGCTCGCTGGCAGGCCGAGCGGGGCGGGGTGGAATCCTCCCGCAAAATCCGCGAGGAGATCGACAAGATTCGCCAACAGATCGAAACAGCCCAACGCGCCTACGACCTGAACAAAGTTGCGGAACTCCAATACGGAAAACTCCCCGAACTCGAAAAAAAGCTGAAAGATGCGGAAGCCTCCGCCGAAAATAAAGACAAGGAAAAGGATGCCAAACCCCGCCTCGTCCGGGAAGAGGTCACGGCGGAGGAAGTCGGTCAGGTCGTCGCCCGCTGGACCGGCATCCCCGTCTCCCGCCTCCTGGAGGGCGAAAAGGACAAGCTCCTCCGTCTCGACAAGATTCTCCACGAACGGGTCATCGGTCAGGACGAAGCCGTCCAAGCCGTGGCCGATGCCGTGGTCCGCGCCCGCTCGGGCCTCAAGGACCCCAAACGTCCGATCGGTTCCTTTCTCTTTTTGGGACCCACCGGCGTCGGCAAAACCGAACTGGCCAAAGCCCTTGCCGCGACCTTGTTTGACAGTGAGGACGCCGTCATCCGAATCGATATGTCGGAATACATGGAAAAGCATGCCGTCTCGCGCCTCATCGGAGCGCCTCCCGGCTATGTGGGTTACGAGGAAGGCGGACAACTCACCGAAGCCGTCCGTCGCCGCCCCTACTGCGTCATCCTTTTTGATGAAATCGAAAAGGCCCATGGCGATGTCTTTAATACCTTTCTGCAAATCCTCGATGACGGTCGCCTTACCGACAGCCAAGGCCGCACAGTGGATTTCAAAAACACCCTGATCATCATGACCTCGAACATCGGTTCCCCCCTTCTCATGGAGGGACTCGATTCGAAGGGAGAGATTACGGAAAAAGCCCGTAAATCGGTCATGGGTGAGCTTCGGAAACATTTCCGTCCTGAATTTCTCAACCGGGTGGACGAAATCGTCCTCTTCAAGCCCCTCACCCTTGCCGAAATCAAAAAGATCGTAGATCTGTTGCTGAATCTCCTCCGCCAGCGCCTAGCCGAACGTCGCCTGACGCTCGACCTGTCCGATGCCGCCCGCGAACACATCGCCCGCGAAGGCTACGATCCTGTGTACGGAGCCCGTCCCCTCAAGCGCTATCTCCAGCGCGAAGTGGAAACGCGCCTTTCCCGTAAACTTCTCTCCGGCGACATCCCCGACGGCTCCACCCTCACTCTGGCCTACAAGGATGGGCAGTTGGACATTCAGGTCGGTTCTCCTAAAAATAACTCCCATGCCATCCTTTGACGTCGTTTCTGAAATCAACATGGCCGAACTGGCGAATGCCCTGCTCATGGCCCGCAAGGAACTCGCCAGCCGCTTTGATTTCAAAGGGGTTGAATGGGAAATCGCCGAGGAAAAGGACAAGCTGGTTCTTTCCGCCAACGATCAGTTCAAGCTCGATGCCCTACGGGAAATCGTGATAGGCAAACTCGCAAAACGTGGAATTCCCCTCAAAAATCTCGAGCCAAAGGATGCGGAACTTTCCTCCGTTGGCCGAGCCCGCCAAGAAATTCTGCTCAAACAGGGACTGTCGGGTGAAAATGCCAAATCGGTCAGTCAGTCGGTCCGCTCTTCCGGCTTAAAACTTCAGGCAGCTATCGAAGGAGGAAAAGTACGCGTTTCAGGAAAGAATCGGGATGATCTGCAGTCGGCCATCGCTCATCTGCGCGGTCTCGACTTCCCTGTTTCTCTCTCCTTTAATAACTCTCGTGATTAAATCCATCCTCTTGGCACTCCTCCTGAGTTGCTTGTCCACCTACGCAGCTGACGAAACCGTCAAAACCGCTCAAGCCGCTGCTCCAAGCACGATCGTCTGGCCGACCCAAATGGCGTCCAAGATTTACATCCTTCCTGTAAAGATCGATCCAGCTGCGATTGCCGATGCCAAAAAGAAAAACGAGGAGGGAATTTCCATTCTTCCCTCCGACGACGAGGAGGAGACCAAAAAGAAATTAACCGAGCTCAAAACCGACCTGACGGCCGCCATTCTCGAAAAAATGAAAGATGCCGAACTCCCCGCCCAGATCTGGACCAGCTCTTCCCCTGTTCCCGCCGATGGATGGAAACTGGAGGGCAACGTAGTGAATCTCGACCCAGGGAAAAAGGTCATTGGTACCGATAATCCCGTTGTCGGCATTGTCATCTCCGTTTCCGATTCATCTCACCCGATCACTCAGCCCTTCCTCGTTTATAATAGCTCGGCCAAAGCTAAGGTAGCTCCTGGGCCCGGAATCAGCCCATTTGCCAAACTCGGCAATATGATTGCCAAAGGAACTGGTCTTCAGGAATCGATGCAGATCGGCCGCTTAGCAGACAGCGTGACTGAACATTTCAGTGAATCCATGGAAAACCATGGCCTGAAGAAAAAAGACGACTAATTCGGTCTGTTCGGAAGTTTCAACCTCGGTCCTTGGTTGGGCCGCCAAGGATTTTTTTGAAACTCTCCGAACGACAAAACTGCTTTCATCTCCCTCGCTAATTTGAAAATCACTTCCAGTCGGATTCCTTCCCACTTTTCTCCGTAACCGCACAGATTCTTTTCCGCCAACCCCAGAAGCCGATAGGCGGGTGCAAGACGCTGCTGGTGCACCCGGTGACCGGGATGCTCAAAATGCTTCCGCATATGAACGAAGGCGCCCGCCAACTGGATCAATCCCTGATAAAAAGCCGCCGCTCTTGCCTTCCGGCCTTCTTCCAGCCAAAGGGACTCGAGAACATCGTGGGCTTCGTAGTAATCCTCACGGTTGAAATGGTGAAAATATGCGGCATACCGCACATCCCTCCCCCGTGGGTTGATCCCATCCCATAATTCGGAAATCCTACTTGCTTTTCCCGACATCCCTTCACTCTACCCGATTTTTTTCTTTCGCGAAGCTCTTGCCGAACCCATGCCGATCAGTACCTTGCGGCCATGGGAGCAACCCCGGATCGAGCAAGTGCTGCGGCCAAGATTTTGGCCCAGCCGTCCGACTACAAGGTGTGCGAGGGGTGCGGAAGTATTGTGCTCAAAAAAGCTCTTCTTTGCCCCAATTGCCACGCCTACCGCTTCGACGAGGCGGTTTCGCGTGTCCAGCAGCAGGCGGAGGTTCTCGGCTCACGGGAGGCCGCTTCGGTCACAAAAGACGACTACAACTAGTCTCTCGACTCGTTTCGCCACTACCAACCCGCTACGATTTCACGGATGAAACTATCCTTGGGCCACAGTCCCGACGCGGACGATGCGTTCATGTTTTACGCTATGGCCAAAAATCTGGTGAACCTTCGCGGCCATGAGTTCAGCCATATTCTACAGGACATCGAAACACTGAACCGACGCTGCCAAGCGAATGAATTAGATATTTCGGCGGTCTCCTTCCACGCCTACACCCAAATCGCCGACCGGTACGCACTTCTTCCCTGTGGCGCCAGTTTTGGGGATGGCTACGGCCCCTGTCTGGTCGCAAAAAAGAAGATCGACCGGGAGACGATGAAAACGATGCGGATTGGCATCCCCGGACTCCTGACTAGCGCCTATCTCACCCTTCAACTCTACCTCGGCCTTCCCCACGGATCTTTTCAAGCTGTGAATCTCCCCTTCGATAAGATCCAGGAGGAAATTCTCGCGGGGCGTGTCGATGCGGGTCTCATCATTCATGAAGGGCAACTCACTTATTCCGAGGAAGGATTCACACTCTGCGAAGATCTTGGCGTTTGGTGGGCCAAAGACACCGGCGGACTTCCCTTGCCTTTAGGTGGAAATGTGGTCCGACGAGATCTAGGTCCGGAGGTGATTGCCTCCGTCACAGAGACTCTCAGGGAAAGTGTTCGTTACGCCCTCGACCACCGCCAGGCTGGGGTTCGCCACGCCCTACCCCTCAGCCGGGGCATGGATGAAAAGCGGACCGATCAGTTCATCGGCATGTATGTGAACGATCTGACTCTCGATTTCGGCGATCGTGGGCGAGCAGGCCTGAAAGAGTTCTTTGGTCGTGCCCACAAATCCAGCCTGATCCCCAAAATTCCATCCTTCGGGTCGTAAACCGATCCGTTCTTAGCGCAACACCACGCCCCGTTCCGACGTCTTCAAAAACTCAATCAACTCCTTCACCTCGTCGGTCTTCGCCCCCTTCTCTCCTAAATACTCCCTCGCTTGGGAAAGATTGTATTTGGGGTTCAACAAAACCTTAAGTGCGTCTTTCAGACCTCGGATTGACTCTTCCGAAAACCCCTTCCTCTGCAGCCCGGTCAGGTTCACCGCCCGGGTCACCGCCGGATTTCCATCCGCAATCATATAGGGCAACACATCCTGCACCACCTTGGTGCAGCCCCCGATCATCGCATGCCGCCCCACACGGCAAAACTGGTGAACCGCCGACAAGCCACCAATGACTGCAAAATCTCCCACCATCACATGTCCCGCCAATGTTCCGTTGTTCGAAAAAATACAATCATTCCCCACCACGCAGTTGTGGGCGATATGGGCATAGGCCAAAAAATGGTTCCGACTTCCAATGATGGTTTTTTCGTCGGGACTCGTACCCCGATTCACAGTTACAAACTCACGGAAATCGTTCTCATCTCCTACCTCAAGATAAGTCGGCTCTCCCTTGTACTTTAAATCCTGAGTCTTCCCTCCGATGGAGCAAAAGGGATGAAAGATATTCTTTTTTCCAAATCGGCTGGGCCCTTCGAGATTTACATGATGCCGGAGCACGCATCCGTCCCCTAATTCCACCCCTTCGTCGACTACACAGTAGGGCCCGACCTCAACAGAGGATGCCACCTTAGCCTTCGGATGAACCACGGACGTCGAATGAACCGCCACTCTGCTCTCCTCCCTAGCGATCGATGATCGCAAACATCAGTTCCGCTTCCGAAACAACTTCCCCATTGACCAGACACTGCCCCTCCGCCTTTCCAATCTTGCCCCTCGATTTTGTTAACTCCACCTGCATCGTCAGCATATCTCCCGGCAGGACTGGCTTGCGAAACTTGGCCTTATCGACACTCATAAAATAACCGAGCTTCCCCGCATTTTCCGTGTTCCTAAGAAGGAGAATACTCGCAACTTGCGCCATCGCCTCAATCTGGAGAACTCCGGGCATGATCGGATGTCCGGGGAAATGCCCCTGGAAATAAGGTTCATTGATGGTCACCGTCTTCAACCCCACCGCCTTGGTGTCCCCTTCAAAACGCAGAATCCGGTCGACCATCAGGAACGGATATCGATGCGGCAAAATCTTCATCACGTCGTTCGTATCCATGGCCCGCTCTCCCACCGGAATATTCTCCACCGGCATCAGGGACGATTGATATGCGCGATAGGCCTTATACAAGGCTTTGGCAAAAAGAAGGTTTAGCCCATGACTCGTTTTTGCCGCAAGAATATGACCTCGGATCGGCACGGGGAAAAGGGCCAGATCCCCGATGATATCGAGAATTTTATGCCGAACGAATTCCTCAGGATACCTCATGGGCTCCTTGCTCATCACCGATTCCCCTCGGATGACAATCGCATTTTCTAAACTACCCCCCTTGATCAATCCTTTCGCAAGAAGCGGTTCCACTTCCTCATAAAAAACAAAGGTCCGGGCCCGACCGATCTCCTTGGCGTAGTTGTTTGCGCCAATCTCAAGACTCAGGAACTGCGTATGATGCGGAGTGTGGTTTGCATTGGTGCAGGAGATTTTGAAACCATCGTGAGGCAATGCGGCCATATACCCTCCATCCGGAGTGGTTACATACACTGGCTCCCGAATCTCAAACACTGCCCGAGGTGCATCCAGTTCCTTCCGTCCCGCCTGCCCTAACATCTCGAGGAAAGGTGCCGCACTTCCATCCCCAATTGGAGGCTCGTTCGCATCCAATTCGATCAATGCGTTGTCGATCTCCAGCCCCCTCAAGGCTGACAACAAATGCTCCACCGTGCTCACCTTCACACTTCCTTCAGCCAGTGTGGTGGCCCGCTCCACCTGTTTTACTTTTTCCAAAAAAGCGGGAATGGTCGGCTGATCCGCCAGGTCCATACGCCGGAACTGGTATCCGGAACCTGCCGGTGCCGGCTTGACCGTCAACCGGACCTTTGCCCCGCTATGCAGGGAAATTCCGGTCAGGCTTGCCTCTTTTTCAACCGTTGTCTCTCGAGCCGTCGCCATCACGACTTTCTACACATTTCCCCCCCCTGAGTCATCCCTCGATTCCACCCCAGGGCCCTCTTCTGTTAGAGTAGGGATACGTGAGCCAACCACTTCAGGATGAAGGAATTCTGTTCTATCTCCGCCGCCAAGGGGAAACGAGCCTGCTGGCCGTTTGGTTGACCCGCCGCCACGGAGTTGTCCGCACCCTCGCCAGGGGGGCCGCCAAACCAGGCAACCCACTCAAAGGCCATCTCGATCTCTTTCATGAATGCGACCTTGCCTGGGAACCCTCCCGCAGGACAACTCTTCACCACCTCCGAGAAGCCAAGGTCAAGGAAACCCATGGAGGATTGCGACATTCTTACGCACGTCTTCTTGCCGCCACTTACTTCTCCCAAGTCATCGAACAGGTGTCCGAACCGGACGCCGACCTAGGATCTCTGCACAACCTCCTACAATCCGCCCTCGAATGGCTTGGGAAAAAAGATCCCCACCAACATTTGGTTGAGCGCTTTGAACGCGCAGTCTTGAAGACCCTCGGAGTCAACGATGCTCGTCGGACCGCCCGCTCTTTGCTGGATGACCTCTCCCACCGGCGCCCCAAATCCCACGCCGCCCTGATGCGACAACTCAGCGTTTAAACAGGAACTGGCACCCCGCCGGCCGGAGCATCTACCCACTTGCCGTGCTCACGAATCAGATCTTTTAAGCGATCGACCGCCTCGGCTTCGGGAATATTAAATTTTACCGGAGTTTTTCCTACATACAGATTGATTTTTCCGGGGGCTCCACCGACGTAACCAAAATCAGCATCAGCCATCTCCCCCGGACCGTTCACAATGCATCCCATCACAGCAATCTTCACGCCCTTGAGATGCAAGGTCGCAGCCTTGATCTTCGCAGTGGTGCTTTGCAGGTCAAAAAGGGTCCGGCCACAAGAGGGACAGGCCACATAATCCGTCTTAAAAATCCGACTCCCCGCAGCCTGCAAAATGTTAAAGCCGAGTCTCAAACAAGCCCCGGGAGCAGGCTCCCCCCGAACCAAAATGGCATCCCCGATTCCATCACAAAGAAGCGCCCCAATGTGCACTGCCGCCAGAATCAAACCACTGAGTCCGCCTTCCGACGCATCCGGATGGAGCGTATCCTTCAGGACAATCGGATGCCGTGCCGGGATTCTTGCCGCCAGGAGTCGGGTGGCGGAAACGGGATTCAAATCCAATCCGTCTTTTACCGCCACCAGCACCGCCTCCCTCTTTCCGTCAAGGATCTTCATTTCCGCATCATTTCTCGGATCTACTTCCATCAGCGGTGTTTTTTCATAGATCAGCTCAGGCGCCAGATCTCCCAGTTGAGCCAACCTCGGACGCAGGGCCTCTTCCACCTTCGCCGAAACCAAAACCCGTGGAGGTTCGTCCCCTCCTATCACAATCTTTTCAACGATGACCTTTGTTGTGGCCCTCTTCGTGAAACTGAAAGGATCATAGGAAAGCTTATCCTCTGCATCGAAACTGCCCTTCTCCCTTTCCTTAAGATACTGAACAAGAGCACGCCCGACCGGAATCTCGTGCACACTGTCCTCCGTCAAACTCACCCGGATTGTATCCCCCAATCCGTCCAACAGCAGGGACCCGATTCCAATCGCACTCTTAATCCGACCATCCTCTCCGTCTCCCGCTTCCGTCACCCCCAGATGCAGCGGATAGTTCCAATCCGCGCCCTCCTTGGCCAACGCCACTGTCAGTAGTCGGTACGCTTCAATCATGACCTTGGGATTGGAAGACTTCATCGAAAAAAGAAAATTATGGAAATTCTGCTTCCGTGCGATCCGTGCAAATTCCAAGGCACTCTCGACCATCCCATGGGGGGTATCCCCATACCGGTTCATGATCCGATCCGACAAAGATCCATGATTCGTACCGACCCGAATCGCAATTTTTCTCTCCGCACAAAGCTTCACCAGAGGGATAAAAGTTTCCTCGATACGGGCCAACTCTTCCGAGTACTGGTCGTCGGTGTACTCTCGGACAGCGAACTTCTTCTTGTCGGCAAAGTTTCCTGGATTGATGCGGACCTTTTCAACCCACTGCGCGGCTTCCATCGCCGCATCTGGCTTAAAATGAATGTCAGCCACAATCGGAACGTCGCACCCCGCCGCGATCAGCTCTTTTTTGATCTTCTGGAGATTGGCCGCATCCTTAACCGTCGGGGCGGTGATACGGACGATTTCACATCCGACTTTGACCAGATCCAGCGTCTGCTTAACCGATGCCGCCGTGTCCATCGTATCGCAAGTAATCATGCTTTGCACCCGAATCGGGTTCGCGCCCCCAATACCCACCTTACCCACAGTCACTTCGCGAGTGACACGTCGGGCATAACGGTAAGGACTGGCGCAGTAGGTTTTCATTTTTTCTCTTTTTGGAAGACAGGCATTTCACCACTTTCCATTGGTTTCTCCATCCGTTTTTTCAACCGCATAGAATCATGATAGGTCACAAGAAGAAAGAAGCCTGCCAAAAGAACGACAAAACAGGTCTGAATTCGAACGATCGTCTTCGCTTCTAATTGCCGACGACGAACAGCTTCGACCAGCGAAAATAGAATATGCCCCCCATCCAAGACGGGGATCGGCAACAGATTCAAAAACGCCAAATTCACGTTTAAAATCACGCTGAAGTAGAGAACTTGTCGAGCATCCGTCCGCAAAAGGGACACCAGCCTGTCAAAAATCCCTAAAGGACCGCTTAGATGCTGTAGACCGACGCTTGAAGCTGGAGTCACCAAGGCTCGCAAAGTCCTCCAAACCAAACCCACCGCCGATCCGACCTGTTCCTGGGGAGTGGGATGCGTTACCTGAAGTTCCCCCATTTTCCAAATCACACCAATCATCTTGTCTTTTCGATTCGTCGCTTTCTCCGGACGGATCTGCACCTTGATTTCCTCACCTGATGGGCGGCGGATTCCCAGCTCCAAAACTTCCTGTTCTGCCTCCACAGCCGCTTTCACTGCCGCCGGACTCCAAATCTTTTTCCCATTCAAAGTGATCATGGCGTCCCCAGACCGGATTCCAGCTCGATCTGCTGGTCCACTTGCAATCACTTGGTCGACCCATGCCGGTTGGGCTGGATACATTTCAAATCCTAGCCGACGCAAACCTTCCATCTCCGCATTTCGTTCCGGCAAAACCTTCACCGTTACGATCTCTTTCTGCTCCCGATCCAGCTCCAGAAGAATCTCCCGATCTGTCCCAAGGAGGATGCTTTCCACCACAGCTCCTGGCCTGCCCGCCCATCGCTCGGGTCGCTGGTGATCAATCGCGAGAATCACATCCCCAGGAAGAATCCCTGCTTTCGCCGCAGGTGTGCCTGGCTCCACCCAACCGATCGTCGTCGTCCGATACATCATGTTCGTCGGAACTCCGAAAATCCATACTCCGACCGCGCAAAGCACCCCCAGTCCTAAGCTGGCGACTGGACCCGCCAACGCGGTAAAGATTTTTGCCCCTGGAGTAGCTGGAGGTAGATTCTGAAAATCTTTTCCCGATTTTCCCTCCAACTCCTCTGCCGGACTCATCTGTGGCAACTGCACAAACCCCCCCAAAGGGAGAAGATTGACCTGCCACTCGACCCCATCCACCACCTTCCCATAAATCTTCGGCCCGAACCCGATCGCAAATCGTTCCACCACCAACCCTGCCTTTCGGGCTGCCCAAAAATGGCCGAACTCATGCGCCGCGACCGTTAATCCAAAGAGGAAAAGAGCCAAAACGATCGTCCCTGCCACAGTGGCAATTTCCATCCATGGAAGACCCGTCAAAAAATTCATCCTTTTCGTCCCAACTTGGCTTTGGCCTCACCCCTAGCCCACTCATCTGCCGCCACAATGGCTTTGAGGCTGGGATTCTTTTCTGTTCGGTGGCTTTGCATTACCTCATCCACGATGCCCCAAATCCTTGAAAAGGAAATCTGCTCGTTAAGAAAAGCCTCCACCGCCACCTCGTTTGCCGCATTAAAGACCCCTGGCAAGGTCCCCCCCGCTTCGCCTGCCTCTCTGGCCAATCGCAGGGCTGGAAACCTTTTTTCATCCGGAGCCTCAAAGCTCAAGTTTCCAAGTTTGGCCAAGTCGAGAGGAGGCAATCCGCTAGGCATCCGTTCCGGATACGTCACCGCATATTGAATAGGAAAACACATGTCGGTCACACTCAACTGAGCCAGAACCGAACCATCGATAAACTCCACCATCGAATGAACAATACTTTGGGGATGCACCACCACATCCACCTGACTCATCGGCAACCCAAACAGCCAGTGGGCTTCGATCATTTCCAACCCCTTGTTAAACATTGTGGCCGAATCGATGGTGATCTTTTTTCCCATCGACCA
>CAMDXQ010000010.1 GCA_945878585.1 Akkermansia muciniphila | reverse complement strand
TCGTCATGGGTGTATCCGATTCCGCGAATGGCGGAACGGATCAGCTTGTCGTAGTCGAATTTGGCACGGGTGGTAATTTCTCCCGCGACCACAACGAGATTGGATTTAACAAGGGTCTCACAAGCGACGCGGCTGACTGGATCCTGCTTAAGACAGGCATCGAGAATGGCATCTGAAATGGTGTCGCAAACCTTGTCGGGATGGCCCTCCCCGACCGACTCGGAAGAAAAGATGAAGTTTCCGTGCATTCCCGAGATCGTATCGATGGATTCATGGGGAGCAAGAATAAATATTGATATATCATGATAAGATGATGAATCTATTGGGGTCATGAGCAACCGAGTTCGGCTATTGGGGGCGTTAGCGGATCCGACCCGTTTACGGATTTTGTCGGCTTTGCGTGAGAATGAACTTTCGGTGGCAGAGTTGCAGGAGGTTTTGGGGATTGGGCAGTCGAGAATTTCAAATCATCTTTCTCAACTGAAGTCGGTCGGTCTGCTGCGGGATCGGCGAGAGGGACAGAAGGCTTATTACCGGCGGGCGGAGGTGGGGCGGGAAATCTGGTCGTTGGCGGAAGGGGCGGCGAGTGAATTAGCGACGCAGGGGCGGGATGGGGAGGCTTTGCGGCGGGTGTTGGGTCAGCGACAGGAGAAGTCGAAGCGGTATTTCGATGCGGTGGCGGGTCGTTTGGGAAAAAAATATTGTCCAGGTCGCTCGTGGGAGGCGGTGGGGCGACTACTTCTCGCGTTGGCTCCGAGGCAGGTTTACGCGGATTTGGGGGCAGGGGAGGGATTGATTTCGCAGCTTTTGGCTGCCCGGGCGAAGAAGGTGATCGCGGTGGATCACTCCCCACGGATGGTGGAGGTTGGACGGGATTTGGCCAAGCGGAGTGGATTGAAGAATCTGGAGTACCGGCAAGGGGATATGGAGCAACCTCCGATTCGGCCGGGGTCGGTCGACGTCGTGATTTTGAGCCAAGCCCTGCATCATGCGGTACACCCGCCCCGGGCGCTGGAGGCGGCTTGGAAAATATTGCGGCCTGGCGGGACGGTTTTGATTTTGGATCTGGTGGAGCATTCCTTTGAAGCGGCGCGGGAAATGTATGCGGATGTCTGGCTGGGTTTTGCACCGGCGGAGTTGAGTCGGCTTTTGCGGGAAGCGGGTTTTGAAGGAAACACAGTGGAGGTTGTCGCAAAGGAGAAAGAGGGGCCTGGATTTCAGACTTTGTTGGCGGTGGGGATGAAGCCTGCCTAGGGAGAAGGCTTGGAAAAAGGGGAGTTTGGGTGCATGGTTTCTGGGTACGCGCTCGTGGCGAAACTGGCAGACGCGCTAGATTCAGGTTCTAGTGGGGCAACCCTTGGAGGTTCAAATCCTCTCGAGCGCACGAAGTAAGCGAGAGATTTCTATCCGCCGGAGGCGAAATTGGATTGGGCCATGGGAGGGTGTTCGGGGGCCAAATCCTCTCGAGCCCCGACAGGAGCTAACCAAGGGATGGGATGGAGGAGAGCAGGCGTTGGGTATAGGGGTGGGTCGGATGGGTAGTGATTAGTTCCGAGGGGCCCTCTTCAACAAGTTTGCCATGTTCAAGGACGGCGATCTGGTCGCTGACGTGCTCCACAACGGCGAGATCGTGGGCGATAAAAAGATAGGTCAGGTCGAGTTTTTCCTGGAGATCCATCAGAAGATTCACGATTTGAGCCTGAACGGAGACGTCCAAGGCACTGACGGGTTCGTCGCAGATAATGAATTCAGGTTCGACGGCGAGTGCGCGGGCGATGCCGATCCGTTGGCGTTGTCCTCCGCTAAACTCGTGGGGAAAGCGTCGGGCGTGAGTGGGGTCGAGACCGACAAGTCGGAGGAGTTCTGATACCCGATCTGATCGGTCGGAAGCGGACATTTGGGGAAAGTGAATTTCCAGCGGTTCGGCGAGGATGGTGCCGATCCGGAGCCGGGGATTCAGGGAGTTGTACGGATCTTGAAAAACCATCTGAATCTTTTTGCGATAAGGGCGAAGAGAGGAACCGGAAAGGGTGCTAATCTTTTGTCCTTGGTAGGAAACGGAACCTGAAGTGGGGTCGACAAGCCGGACGATGACTCGTCCGAGTGTGGTTTTTCCAGATCCGCTTTCCCCGACTAGACCGAGTGTGGAGCCCTTTTCAATTTTGAGAGAAACGTTGTCGAGCGCCTTTACGACACCGGCGGGACGTTGAAGGAGTCCCGACCGAATCGGAAAATGAACGGAGAGGTTTTGAATATTGAGAAGGGGAGTCGACATGGAGGTGGGTCAGGTGTTCAGCGGGGAAAGGGATGGGTTGTTTTTCATGGGGCGACAAGAGTGGCGCGATCGATCGAGGCGAGACGCTTTGTTTTTTGGCCCAGGCGTGGAATACAGTCGAGGAGGGCTTTCGTGTAGGGGTGTTGGGGTGACCGAAGGATATCCCGAACAGGTCCCTGTTCGACGAGTTTTCCGTCGAGCATGACGAGAACGCGGTCGGCGAAGTTGGCGACGATTCCGAAGTTGTGGGTGATGAGGAGAACCGACATGCCAAGCTTTTTGCGAAGATCTCGGAGGAGATCAAGAATCTGGGCTTGGATCGTCACATCGAGCGCAGTGGTGGGTTCGTCTGCTACAAGGAGTTTGGGCTGACAGGCGAGGGCCATGGCAATCATGGCTCTTTGCTGCATCCCTCCAGAAAGTTGGTGAGGGTAGTCGTGTGCACGGAGTTCCGGATCGCGGATTCCGACAAGTCCCAGTAATCGTGCCACCTCGGTCGGAACATCCGAAAGATTTGGTTGATGGAGGCGAAGAGCTTCGGCGATCTGGAATCCGATGGAGAAGACGGGATTGAGGGATGTGGAGGGTTCCTGAAAGATGTAGGCGATTTTTCCTCCCCGAGCTTGGCGGAGGATGGAAGGAGAGCAGGAGAGGAGGTCGGTTCCATCCTGCCACAGAGCTTGTCCGCTGATACGGCAGGCTGGCGGGGGTGGGGTGAGGCGGGTGAGAGCGAGAGCGGCGGTTGTTTTTCCTGATCCACTTTCGCCGACAACGGCAACTGTCTCTCCCGGTTGAATGAGGAAGGAGAGGTCTTGGACGGCCACAACGGTCCGCGCTCCGGAGGAAAATTCGACCCGGAGATTGCGAACGTCGAGAAGGAAGGATGATTTCATTTTCCAGGCAGTCGAAATCTTGGGTCGACCGCATCCCGTAAGGCATCGCCGAGGAGGTTGAAAGCGATCACAGTTAGGATAATGGCGACTCCAGGGGTGAGGAGCCACCAGAAGTTAAGCATAAAGATTTTGATGTCTTGGGCTTGGCCAAGCATCAGGCCCCAAGAGGAGGCCGGTTCCTGAATTCCCAAGCCAAGGAAGCTGAGGGCGGCTTCACCCAGGATGTAGCCGGGAACGCTAAGAGTGGCGGCGACGATGAGGTAGCTGAAGGTGTTTGGAAGAAGATGTCGAAAGAGAATGGTCCAAGGGCGTTGGCCCAGAATGTTAGAGGCGAGGATGAAGGGACGTTCCCGAAGTGAGAGGACAAGTCCACGGACAACGCGCGCAGTGCCAGCCCAGCCAAGGGCGGAGAGAATGACGACGATGAGAAGGAAGGTGGCATCGGAGGGAAAGCGGGAAGAGAGAGCTGCTCGAAGAGCGAGAAGTAGGTAGAGGCCGGGCACAGCCATTAGAAATTCGGTAAGTCGCATGGCGAGTGTGTCGGTCCAGCCTCCGAGGTATCCGGCGAGTCCTCCGATCGTAAGGCCGAGAAAGCTGGTGAGTGCAACTCCGATGAGGCCGATGCTCAGAGAGATCCCCGCCCCGTAGAGGAGTCGTGTGAAGACATCCCGTCCTGTGGCGTCGCTACCGAGTAGATAAACGGGGTCGGGGGTTGAAACAGTGAAGAGATGGCGATCTCCGGGGATCAGACCAAAGAGTTTGTAGGGAGTTCCCCGCGAAAACCAGGAGAGGGGAGTTGCCTGGCCGGGAAGAGCTTGATAGGAGGCGGTCGAGGGATCGATGAGTTTATAGAGCTGAACGCAGAGGTGACCCTTTTGCCAAACGAGAGCGGTGGGGGGGTGGTAGGTGCGCTGTAAATTTTGGGCAGATGGGATGGTGGGAGAGAGGAAGGGGGCAAAGAGTGCCATTCCATAAAGAAGACAAAGGAGGGTGGCCGAGATGAGGCCGGCTGGGCGACGGAGCAGAGTGCGGAGGAGATCAGCGGCCATAACGGACCCTTGGATCGGACCACGCAAGGGCGAGGTCGGAGATTAAATTTCCAACGATGAGAAGGGAGCAACCGACGACGACGGACCCAAGAACCACAAACTGGTCCTCCCGGATAAAGGCTTCGTAAACAAGACGTCCGAGTCCGGGATAGTTCATGACATTTTCAACGAGAAGGGATCCGCTTAAAAGACCAGCAAAGGCGTATCCGATGGTGCTGAGGAGGGGATTGAGGGCGTTGCGGAGGACATGGCGGAAGAGAACGACCCGTTCGGTCAAACCTTTGGCCCGGGCAGCTGTGATGTATTCGGCTTGGAGAACATCGAGCACATTGGCGCGGAGAACGCGAAGGGTGCCTGCGACGCCACCGAGACCGAGAACCAGAGTGGGAAGGATGAGATGGTAGGCGATGTCGAGGAATTGAGAGGATGGGGAGAGGAAGTCATGATCGAGAGAGGTGAGGCCGCCAATGGGAAACCAACCGGTGCGGGCCGCCATCCAGACGGCAAGAAGAGCCAAAAAGAATTCGGGAATGGCTAATGCCAAGTAGGCGGCTGCAGAAGTTAGACGATCGATCCATCCTCCGGGACGGGCGGCGGCAAGAACGGCAAGTGGGATGGCGAGGATCCAGGCGAGGAGGAGCGAAGTCAGGGAAAGAAGGATGGTGGCGGGTGCACGTTGCGCAATGAGCTGCGCGACGGGAACCTTGTAGGTCCAAGAGTATCCGAAATCAAGATGAAGAACATTTCCGAGCCAAAGGGCATACTGTTCATACCAGGGTCGATCGAGACCGAACGATTTTTGGAGTTCGGCAATCAGTGCGGGGTTGATGTCGCGTTGGGCTTTGACGGGGGTGAGGAAGTCGCCCGGAGCGAGGCTCATCAAGGCGAAGACGAGAAGGGTGACAGCAAGTAGCATCGGAAGGAGAGCGGCGAGTCGGCGAAGGATAAAAAAGGTCATGGGGTCAGGAGGGGGGTCCAAAGTTCGTCGAGATTCCAAACGAGGGAGCCGAGGGGAGGAATGCGAATATTTTTCCAGCGATCCTTCAGTCCGACATAAGCGTTGGCGGTGACGAGGTAGATGTAGGGAGTTTCGTCGCTCATGATTTTTTGCACTTCATCAAAATATTTTTTCCGAGTGGGGTAGTCGAGGGTATGGAGTTGATCGGACATGAGTTGATCGATCCGGGCTTCCCAAGGTGTCGCGGGTGTTTTCTGATTTGGATACCACTGATGAAGACGGCCTTTTGAGGAAAAGACGGAGATGCCTCCTGCGGGATCACCGCCTCCGGTCAGTCCAAGCATGCCTGCTTCATAGTCGTAGGAGTCCTGAATCTTTCCGACCAAGGTGCCGAAATCGAGGAAGGAGAGATTTACGGTAATGCCTAGATCCCGCATGTTTTCTTTAAAGGCGGTGGCCATATTCGCTCGTAGTTGATTCTCCTGATTTGTGTTTAGGGTGAATTCCACCACATTTCCTGCACGATCACGGAGTTTTTGATCGGAGCCAATGGTAAAGCCAGCTTCGGCAAGGAGAGCGCGGGAGCGGGCTGGGTTGTAGGGGTACTGGGTGACGTTGGGGTTATACCACTTTTTGTTTGCGGGAGTTTCAGGACCCCAGAGAGGTTGGCCACGGCCGAAGAGGACGCCTCGGACAAGTCCATCGCGATCGATCCCGTGCGAGATGGCTTGGCGGAAGCGGCGGTCGGTAAACCAGGCCAATTTATGAGGAGGGACAAAAGGTTTGCCTGAGGAATCGTGACCGGGGTTTTGGTTGAACCAGATGAACCCGGTATTGGGGGAGGGGCCGCGATTGAAGACAGAGAATCCGTAGCGAGAGGCATAGCGATCGATCCATGCCACATTATCGGGTGAGAGTCCCTCAGCATCGGTTTGTCCCGTGGCAAAGGCGAGGGTGCTGGCGTTGGCATCTTTGACCAGTTTCGTCACCAGGTAATCGACGTAGGGAAGGCGAACTCCCTGAGCGTCGGCGCGCCAGTAGTGGGGGTTGGCTTCAAAGACAATTCGTTCGGCCGGTTGGTAGGAGCGGAGACGAAAGGCTCCTGTGGCGAGAAGACGGTGGGGTTCCTTTTGGGCGACGCTGACATTCCATGCTTTGAGCAGCGAGCCGTCCCGAAATGCGGATTCGAGTTCATGTTTTGGCAAGAGGCCGACGCCACCGACAGTCTCCAAAAAGGGTGCGTAGATTTCGGGAGTGGTCAGGCGGACGGTGAGATCGTCGATTTTCTCGATCGTAAATTTCTTTCCATCGACGGAGAGATCGAAGGCTGCACGGTTTGGGTAGCGGGAGTCGTAGATTGCTTGGAAGGTGAAGACGACGTCGTCGGCAGAGAAGGGGTGGCCATCGGACCAAAGAACTCCGGGGCGGAGGTGAAAAGTGAAGGTTTTATTGTCGGGGGCGATGTCCCAGCGGGTGGCGAGGCCGGGTTCGACTTCTTGGGTGACGGCGTTGTTACGAACGAGGGAATCGAGAAAGAGGCCGATGAATCCGCTGGAGGTAGCGTCCTCTGAAACGAGGGGATTGAAGGTAGAGGGTTCGCCTGGGGTGGAGTCGATGAATACACCACCGCGACGGCCGGGTTCAGTGCGGGCGGTGTCGATACCAGCGGGGAGGGGATGATCCATGCGGGTCTCTTTGTTTTTTGGAGTGCAGGCGATGGGAACCAAGCCGATCAAGCAAAGGAGGAGAGGGACGCAACCAGGCATAGAAGAGAAGATTAGGGCTTTCGCAAATGAAGGGAAGTTGAAGCGAGGGGCTATTTTTTTTCGGATAGCTCGTAGGAACCTATAAAGACGAACGCAAGACTCCAACCCGAGAAGGCGAGGAGGAAAAATGGGATTTGGAGGGGAAGGGGTAGGCCGTAGAGAAAAATGAGGATGGGGCCCCAATAGGTAATATCGGGAATAAGAAGGGGGAGGACGCGATCCCGATAGAGGGACCAGTTCCAGGCTCGAAGAATGCGTATTGGATTCCAGCCTAGTTCGAGCCAGAGAAAGTAGCTGACGCTCATGGGCAGGGCCACCCATGGAATGAAGCCGAAGAAATCGAGCGCGATTTTTGGCAGGACGACCTGATACGTCGGACCGACTCCAAAGAGAGAGGCTTGCAGTAGATAAAAGAGATCCACAAGAAGGCCGTTGAATCCAAAAAAGAGGAAGTTCCAGATCGAGCGCCGGAATCTTTCCCGGTTCCAAGAACGGTCCGGTCCGACGAGGGTACGAACGGCTTCTGGAAGAACGGTTCCGGCGAGTGCGGTCAGTAGTGCGGAGAGGAAGAGGCCCCCGGAGGCTTTCCAAGCGGCAAACGAATCGATAGCCATTGCTAGGATCCGGGAGTGGTAGTAGCCGTAGTAAAGAAGAAGGGCGATCGCCTGAAAAAAAAGAAAAACCCGGTAGAACTTTCGAACGGCGATTAGGCCGGGGCGGAGTGCATCCGAGAGGGTCCAGGGAGAGGGCAAAAATCAGGCCTCGAAAGAGGTGCCGCAACCGCAAGTTTGCTTTGCCTTGGGATTGACGATTTTGAATCCGGTGTGGGTGAGTTCTTCCTCGTAGTCGAGGGTGCAGGCATCGAGGAGAGGAGCGCTCTCTGCGGCGACAAAAAGGCGGGCTCCATTCTGCTCGAGCTTTTGATCTGTGGGTTCGGGAAGGGTGACGGCCATGCCATAGGAGGATCCGGCGCAGCCGCCTTTTTCAACGAAAAGGCGGAGGCCACGGGAAGAGTCCCCTTGGGAGGTGAGTTCCCGGATATGGCGAGCAGCCCGATCGGTGAGTTGAATCATGGGTATAGAATAAGGATCGGGAGGCGGGGTGTCAAAAGAGGCGGGAACGGGTGGGGGAGGTTTGGGGGTTCACGAAGAGTGGGAATCTGGCAGAATCAGGGCATGCACGGCATCCAACTGGTTCAGGATTTGGCGCTGATCATGGCGTCGGCGGCGGTGGCGACTGTGATCTGCCAAAGGCTGAAGCAGCCCGTGGTGCTGGGATATATTTTGGCTGGGGTCGTGATTGGTCCTCATACGCCACCGTTGAATTTTGTTTCAAACGAGCAGGAGATCCGGACGTTGGCGGAGTTGGGAGTGATTCTACTGATGTTTTCGGTTGGGCTTCATTTTAGTTTCCGCAAGTTACAGGAGGTGGGGCGGGTGGCGGTGGTGGCGGCTGTAGTGGAGATCGCGGGAATGTTCTTCTTGGGGGAACGTCTCGGAAGAATCTTCGGCTGGAGCACGATGGATTCGATCTTTTTGGGGGCGATTCTTTCCATTTCTTCCACGACGATCATTGCCAAGGTTTTGGAGAGCATGGGGCTGTTGCGACCGGGCTTTGCCCGTTTGGTTTTCGGAGTGCTCATTGTGGAAGATATTTTGGCGATTGCGATGATGGGAATGTTGACGAGTTTGGGTACTACGGGAGAGATGAGTTGGGCGGGGGCGGGAGCCAATCTCCTCAAACTGGCCGCTTTTTTTGTGTCTGTGGCGGTGGTGGGATTTCTTTTTGTGCCCCGATTGATCCAAGTCGCGAGTAAGACACGTATGGAGGAGGTGCTTTTGATCACGGTCCTCGGACTGATCTTTGCCGGTGCGATTTTGGCGGATCATTTGGGATTCAGCGTGGCTTTGGGAGCTTTTTTGGTGGGGGCGGTGTTGGCGGAAGTTCGGGAGGTGCATCGGATTGAACGGTTGGTGGCTCCGGTTCGAGATCTGTTTAGCGCGATCTTTTTTACCTCATCCGGAATGTTGATCACGTTTTCCATGACTCCTGAAGGGGCCGCGCAGGTTGCTCTAATTGCGGCGGTGGTGGTGATTGGAAAAATCTTCTTCAGCACGTTGGGAGCTTTGTTGGGGGGGGCGGATTTACGGACCTCCGTGCGGGCGGGGATGAGTTTGGCTCAGATCGGAGAGTTCTCCTTTATTTTGGCAGGGTTGGGCATGGTGTTGGGAGCGACGGGGGAAAAGTTGTACTCGATAGCGGTGATGGTTTCTGCCGTGACGACATTAACCACGCCTTATCTCATTCGTGGGTCGGAGGGAGTGGCAAATTGGTTCGAGGAGAAGGGACCGAAGTGGTGGTCTGATTTCTGGAAATTTTATTCCTCCTGGTTGCGAAGTATGCAATCGGCACCGGGAGATCGGCATCATTTAGCCCGGCAGTTTGTTCGAAAACTGCTTGGCCAGTTGGGGCTTCAGCTCGCTTTAATGAGTGCAGCCATTTTGGGGGCAGCAGGTTTGTGGGAGGCGTACCGGGAGCGGTTGCCCGAGGCGGTACGAATGGCATGGTGGGGGGGGCCGCTTTTTTGGATGGGGGGTGCGCTTTTGGCTCTCCCGGTGGGTTGGGCTTTTCTCCGGAAATATCACGCTTTGGCGATGTTGATCTCGGAATTGGTATTCCCACACCGAAGTCGGGGAAATGTGGGGCCGGCACGAAAGTGGGCGACCTTTTTGTTGTGTGGCATTGGAGCGGTGGTTGGAGGGGTATATCTGGTTCTGATCAGTTCACCTCTCTTGCCGTCGGGAAAAATGTTTGTGGGTTTGCTGGGTTTGGTTGTGTTGGTGGGGTTATTGAGCAGAAAAAAATTGGTGGAACTTTATGCACAGGGACAGACAACGATTCGGGAAACCTTGGCTTCTGTGCCGGAACAGGGGCATGTTCGGCTTCCGGGAGATTCAGAAGTGCGATCCTATCGGGTAAATGGGGATTCGGAATTGATCGGACAGTCCTTGCGGGAAACGGGGTTACGGCAGAACAGCGGAGTGGTGGTGGTCGCGATCGAGCGGAAGGGGGGAAGTGTGGTTTCGCCGGGGCCGGAAGTAAAATTAGCGGAGGGAGACGAACTATTTGTATTTGGGGAAAAAGATCAGTTGGGATTGGCGGAGGAATTCCTTACGAGGCGTGGCGTAAGCGGCGGCTAGGAGTACGGGAGGGTGGAGTTTTGGGTTGAGTGCGGAACCAGTGAAACAGGAGAAGTTGGGCGAGGCCGCGGTTTGGTCCAAAATGTTTTTGAGACCAGATTTCGAGATCGTTGAAACGAAAAGGTTTTCTT
Organism: Akkermansia muciniphila; assembly: GCA_945878585.1. Taxonomy (GTDB): domain Bacteria; phylum Verrucomicrobiota; class Verrucomicrobiia; order Methylacidiphilales; family Verrucolacustridaceae; genus Verrucolacustris. The sequence goes on along the minus strand of CAMDXQ010000010.1, from coordinate 21,212 downwards.
TTTTTCGGAAAGTAAAGTTGGCGCAGGAGGCGATCGACCCAGACGTCGACAGGGAAGGCGTCGAACCGTCCATAGGCATAAAGGAGAACGCATCGGGAAATCTTTGGCCCGACCCCGGGAAGGGTTTCGAGATGAGCGGCGGCTTGGGGTGTGGGGAGGGACGATGGGATCGATAAAAAGGAGGGTTGGGAGGCAAGGAAGTGGGCGGTGGCGGAAAGGTGACGGGCTCGGTAGCCGAGGGCGCATTTGCGCAGGGATCGTTCTCCTGCTTCAGCAAGGATGTATGGAGATGGGAAAAAGCGGGTGGGGCCGCCGAAAGTAAAGCGGAGGTTGGCATGGATTTGGCGAATCTGGGTGATCTGCTTGAGCGAGGAGCAGATAAAATTAGCGAGGCACTCCCAAGGGTCTTCACGAAGAGGACGTAGACCGGGGTGCTGTTGGGCGGCGGCAAGAAGATGGGGGTCGGATGGGAGGTGGGGTTGGAGGAGGGAGGGAAGATCGAGATCAAGAGACAGGTAGTGGCGAATCTGGGTCGGGGAGAGATCGGAATTATCCCAGTGGAGATGATCTTTTTTGACCTGGAGTTGAACGGGATGTGATGCGATCCAGCCTGAAAAAATAAAGGGAGAGACGGGATTCCAAGAGAAACTTTGACCACCAAGAAGAGTGGAGGATAAATCTAAGGGGTAGGAAAGAAAAAGGGAAGGCATCGAAGCAAAAAGATTAAAGGTTTCGCAGGGGAGGAGAAGTGAGATGATCGGGGTTGTGGGAAAAAGAATCTTACTAGGAGGGATCGTCTGGGCTCTGCTGGCGGTAGGGCAGGCGCAGGTGGGGGAGGAACCTGTCCGGAAGGCGGAACGGGTTGCGGAAGAGGTGCGTCCAGCGGAGGAGGTAGGGGAACCGGTCCGAAAAGCGGAGGTGCCAGATAAGCCAAAAGGCGAGCCGGGTTTGGGAAAACCTTTGTCAACGAATCCTGCGGTGAAGATCGAGTCTCCCCAGGATGGGCAGGTGATGCCGTGGGAGACGGTGGATGTGTTTGTTCGGGTCGAGAATGTGACCTTGGAGGAAGAAGAGCATCGGCTGCATGTGGTTTTGGACAACGGGTCGCCGATCGAGCATTCGAACGTGTTAAAGCCGGTGATTTTGCGGGGATTGGCACCCGGAGCGCACGCATTAAGGATTTTTATCGTGAAACCGGACGGGAAAATGTTGACGAATCCCGAAGCTTTTTCGCGGATCGATTTTTATGTTCGGCGACAGGACTTTTCTAATTTTCAGCTGGTGGACCATCCTTATTTGACGGTGAACCTTCCAATGGACGGGATTGCGATTCCAGACGGGGAGGGAAAGGTGTGGTTGGATTTCATGAATCATCACGCTCCGATGGGGAAAGAGAAGTTCCGGGTGAAAGCGGTGATGAATGGGGTGGAGACGATTGTCAGCACGAGGGATCCTTATCCGTGGGCAGGGTTGCCCGAGGGAAGGCATCGGGTGGTCATTGAGCTGATTGACGAGGATGGTGACCCTGTTCCGGAAATCTTTGCCAGAGTGGAGAGAACTTTTGAAATTGTTCGAACGGTACGTGCGGTGAATCCGAGGGAAGCAGATTCAGCGAATCTTTGGTTACGGAAAAGACAGCAGTAGCTAACTATTGCCGAAGGCGGGCTTGGAGGCGGCGCATTGCGAGGGCTCCGGTGCGATTCGAATCGCGGAATCCGGCAAGATGAAGAATCCCGTGAAGGATATAGGTCAGCAGTTCTTCGCGGAGGCTGAGGCCGTGGCCCCGGCAGAGAGCTGCGGCCACGGCGGGGCAAACAATGATTTCTCCATGGGGGAAGGCGAGCACGTCTGCAGGGGAGGGGTCACGCAAATGGATTTGATGGAGGCGACCGCTTTCTTGTGGGGAAACGAAGACAATGCCGAGTTCGGCAGGAAGCCGGCGGTAGCGATTTTCCGAAAGGCGTTCCAGGGCCCGAGCCACCTTACGACGGAAGTACGCGAGGTTCACCGGGTACCTGCGCTGGCGATTGCTCCAGTGGATGGGGATGGTTTTTGCTGCCACGACGGTCCCTAGGATAGCGAATTCGGGGGCGGAGGATACTCTGCAAAGCAGTCGCGAGGGAGTGGCGGGCGGATTGCCATTCAGTCGCGGTCAACCCGGATTGATCCCAGTGGCCTTCGGCGAGGCGATCGGCAAAAAGTTTTTCCACCAGTTTCGTGGCATCCGCGGGGGTAGGTTTTTCCAAGGAGCGGGAGGCGGACTCAACCATATCGGCGAGAGAGAGGAGGGCGGTTTCGGGGGATTGGGGAATGGGTCCGGAGTAGCGGAAAGAGGATGGGTCGACGGGGGGGATGTCTTCATCACGGAGCCGAAGGATCTTTCCCCCCGTGCGTGCATCTTTCTCGTTTTGAAGGGCGCGTTGGTAAAAGTACCAAACGAGGGAGGTTCCGTGGTGTTCTCGAATTGCCTCCCGAATTCTTCTGGGGAGACGATGGAGGCGCGCCAAGGCGAGCCCGTCTTTGACGTGGGATAGAATAATGAGTGCGCTCATGGAGGGCGTGAGATTCGAGTGGGGATCAGGATCGGTGGGGTTAAAGTTTTCGGTGAAGTATTCAGATTTCTCGATTTTTCCAATGTCGTGATAAAGAGCCATGGCACGGCACGCCCGGGGATTGGCGGAGTGGGTCGCGCTGGCAGCGGCTTCCGCCAGATGCCCGACGAGGATGCTGTGTAGGTAGGTTCCGGGAGCTTCAAGGGAGAGGCGGCGAAGAACGGGGTGATCGAGGCTGGTGAGTTCAAGCCACGATAGGTCAGTGGTACGATCGAAGGCGGACTCGAGAACGGGGAGTAGGGCGCCGACAAAGATGGCACCGAGGAGACCGAGGGCGGCTGCAGATATGGCCTCTGTGACGAGAAGATTACGAGCGAGGTCGAGATTCAGGCCGGAGGCGAGAACGGTGGCCAAGAGGGCAACGAGGCCAAGGCCCGCTCCGGCACGGAGGAGATCGGAGCGGCGGGTGATTTTGCGTGAAAGGAGAATAGCGGCGAGTCCGGTGATAAGAGACGAGATCAGATATCGGCTATCCGGTCGGAGAAGAAAGAATTCGCCCATTCCAAGAAGGACCACGAGAAGGAGGCCGGCGCGTGGACCAACCAAGGCGGTGAGGACGAGGGCGGCGAGGGCGGGGGGAATAAGGTAAGAACTGGCTCCAAAGGAAAAACGCGGAGCAATCGACAACAGGATCAGAATGAATACAAAATTCCCGATCAGCGTGCATAGAAAAAGGGCAAGAAGTCGGTTGCGTTGGAGAGTTTCGGGAAGAACAACGGAAAGGATAAGGGGAAGAACAACGGCGACAAAGATGGCGGCGATCCACGCGGAATGTCCGGTGCCGTAGGGGGTGAAGAGGGATAGGGCGTAGGCAGCGGCGGCAGTGCCAAGGAAGAGGAAGAGACGGACGGCGGGATCGGTTTCGAGCTTATTTTCCGAGGTCGTCCGCTTCGTGCGGGCAGCGGGATGGCTCACAGGGTGAGGCTGGTCTGCTTCACTCCGCGATGTTCCTTGTAAGCACGGACGATTTTTCCGACCAGTTCGTGGCGGATGACGTCGGTATCTTCAAAGCGAACAAAGCCGATGCCTTCGACGGGGGTGAGGGCTTGCACCGCCTCCACCAGCCCTGATTTGCGGCTATGAGGAAGATCGACCTGGGTAGGATCCCCGGTGACGATACATTTTGATTCGGCGCCGAGGCGGGTGAGGAACATGAACATCTGTTCGGTGGTGGCATTCTGGCCTTCATCGAGAATGACGAAGGCGCCATTCAGGGTGCGTCCGCGCATATAAGCAAGGGGAGCGATTTCGAGAATTCCTTTGTCCATCAGCTTCTGGATTTCCTCCACATCGAGCATGTCGTACAGGGCGTCGTACAGGGGACGGAGGTAGGGAAAAATCTTTTCCTGAAGATCGCCCGGGAGAAAGCCTAGGGCTTCGCCTGCTTCGACCGCAGGTCGGGTGAGAATGATACGGTTAATTTTATCTGCCTTCAGGTAGGAGATGGCCATGGCCATGGCGAGGTAGGTTTTTCCGGTTCCGGCGGGGCCAATGCCGAAGACGAGATCGTGGTGACGGATCGTCTCCACGTACGCTTTTTGGAGAAAGGTTTTGGGAAGGATGGCGGGTTTTTTCGCCGAGACCTGGATCCTGCAGGACCACATCCCTTCCAAGTTCTTTCCTTCCCCCCGGTGGACGGCACGGAGGGCATGGAGAAATTCATACCGTCGGATTCGGAGGCCATGCTGGCGAGCGAGGTGGAGTTGTCGGAAAAGTTCTTGGGCGGCAGCCACGTTTTTTTCGAGGCCATCGATTTTGAGGAGTGTATCTCGGATCGTGATTTTGACTGCGAGCGTCTTTTCAGCCTCGCGGAGAAGGGAGTCGTCTGCGGCGTATAGTTCCGACAGGGTGTGGGCGTTTTCGAAGGTCAGAGTCTGCTCGCTCATGCGGTGACTTGAGTTGTAGGGAGGAGGGGGAAAGGGGAAAGAAAGATATTTTTGGGGTTGGGGAGTCCAACTACCCTCAGGAAAGGAGAAAGTTTTAGGAGAGGTGTCGGGGTAAGCTAGGGTGGATCCGCGTAAAGATTTCCCAGGGAATGGTACCCGCTTCCCGAGCGAGATCCGTGGCCGTACGAGTGAAGGATCCGGAGCGTCCGATCCAAACGACTTCCTGTCCGCGGCGTGCCGAGGGCAGACGACTGACGTCGAGAAGGGTCATATCCATGGTGACGCGGCCAAGAATGGGGCAGAGCTGACCTTGGACGAGGGCGTGGCCCCGGGAGGAGAGGGATCGGGGAAGCCCGTGGGCGTACCCGGTGGCAACGGTTGCAACCTTGAGATTGCGGGGGGCACGAAAGGTTGCACCGTAGCTAATCGATTCCCCCCGAGCAACGGAACGGACAACAAGGATGCGGGATTTCCAGGAGAGAACGGGTTTTAACCGCGGGGTGGATCGACCGATGGGGTTGTAGCCGTAGAGACCAAGACCAGGGCGAGCGTGGGTGGACGCAAAGGTGAGTCGAGAAACCAGAGCGGCGGTGTTGGCCCAGTGGTGGGGGAGATTTTTTGGGAGGAGAGAGGAGCGAAGAAGTTGGCGGCGAGTGAAAACGGGGTTCGAATCGGCACAGGCGAGATGGGTGAAGGTCCCGAGCAGATCGAGTTGAGGTTGTTGAGCGATAAAAAAGAGGAGTTCAGAAAATTCGTCTGGGGTGGCACCGAGGCGATTCATTCCGGTGTCGAGTTTGGCTTGGACGAGTGCGGGGAGGCGCGTGCGTTGGGCAGTCCGGGCAAGTTCGCGGGCTTCGGAGAGAGAGGAGAGGGTGAGGGTGAGGCGATGGCGGAGGGCGAGGGAAAACTCGAAAGGAAGAGTAGATCCAAGGATCAAGATGGGTTGACGAATTCCTGCCTGACGGAGTTGGATACCCTCTGCGACGCAGGCCACACCAAACTCTTCGCAACCAGCTCGGGTGAGGGCTCGAGCGACAGGAACAAGACCGTGGCCGTAGGCGTCATCTTTAACCACGGCGAGGACTCGGCCTCCACGGGGAAGGCCACGCCGGAGAGTACGAAGATTATGGCGGAGGGCGGACAAAGATATCTCGCACCAGGTGCGGGCATCTCGAGAAGCTTTCATGAAACGTAGCGTAGGGGGGAGGGTCGGAGGGTGAGAGTCAAAAAAGGAGTTACCGAGGTGGGGTGACGGCAGGGCGAAGATGAAGGGGGGTGAGGGCGAGATCGGGCTCGAGAGGTTGAGTCGTTAAGGAGGCTAAAAGATGGAGAGCGGAAGGTTGAGCGATCTTGGGAATTCCGGCCAAACCATCGGGGGTCACTCCGAGGGTGCAACAGGAGAGAAGTTGGGGAAGTTCCGTCATGGGATGGACGGAGGTGGCGCGGGAAAGTTTTCCATTCGTGTAGTAGGTGGCGAAGAGATCTCCACGTCGGGCATCGGAAAAAACGCCGAGCAGGGTGACTTCAGGGAATTGCTGGGCGATCGCATGGGTGCTGCGGATGGGAACAACCGGGCAGGACCAGGCTGAGGCCATTCCTTGGGCGGAAGCGATGGCTGCGCGGATTCCAGAAAAGGAGCCTGGGCCAACCCCGACAATGATCTGATCTGCTGGAGTGGCATCCGGAAGAGATTTTTGAAGTGAGGGAATCAAGGTGGCGGCAACGGTGCCTGGAAGGGTTCCGGATTGAAGGAGTTCCTGATCGCGAGCCCAGGCCCAAGTGACGGTAGGGGTGGAAGCTTCGAGAATGAGGCGGAGCATGTGGGAGTTTCGGGGAAAGGCGGGTGGAGGGCGAAGAAAAAGTCAGCGATTGGGAGTGGATTCGAGTTCGGAGAGGATTGGGACGGGTTCGCCGTCGGGGCGGTAATCGAGTTCGGGTCCCCCCCCACGGATGAGGCGGATTGTAAAAGTCCCGTATTGAAACTTCAGTTTCGCGAGCAAGGGAAGGCGGCGGGCATCGTCCGTCATCCATATCTTCATCCAGCCTTTATACCGGGCGGAGGAGCCGTGGGGTTCACCAAAAATCTCGATCAGGCGGCGGGGAGGATGATCTTCGATTTCGATGGTATCGATCTGAGGGCATGAAATTTTGGCGAAAAGGGGTTCCTTGTTTTCGATGACCTGCCAAGTGACGTAGGCTCCGGGCTTCCAAGGGTGAGTTCGGACATGATAGAGCATCGATCCAAAATCCTCGTAGGCACCTTCGAGCAGGTCGAAGTTTTCCTCGGGTTTTCCAGGAGCGGGAAAGAAGCGCCCGAGGCGGACGGAGTAGTCGGGAAGAGTGCGACGGTTCCGAATATTCCCCCCCTCGTTACGGTCTTGGATGTATTCGGTGGTTCGCCAAGGGTGAATCTGGGTCAGCGAGGTGATCCGTGTCCGGATAGGAAAAAAGGCTTCGATGGGGCCTCTGGAGCGGAGAAAAAGTTCAAAGCGTTCGATGCCCTCTCGTTTGGTTTCGGCTTGAGCGGTGAAGGTTGCCTCGGCTGCGTCGATGGGGCCCCACTCGATAAGGTATGTGAGTTGTTCTCCGGGGGGCCAAGGAAAGGGGGAGGAGTTTTCCGCCAAGGTTAGGGCAGGGAGCAAAAGGATGAGAAAAAGAAGAAAGGGCATTTTAGTAGAGCCTTTTTTGAGGAAGGAAGTTTGGGGAATATTCGGTGGGGTCGTAGGAGCGGTTCCACAGGCGGGTGAGAGATCCTGAGAGCGGGGGGATGAGCCAGTCCCAGCGTCCTTGAACGGGGCGTCCTGCTTTGGCTTCCTCCTGTTCGAACCGGAGATGGGAGGCGGTGGCGGAGTGGTGATCGATGATGCGAACTTTGGCTAGGTTGAAAGAGTGAAGAACAGCGCGGTTGAGCTCGACGAGGGCCTGATCTTTCCAAAGGGTCGATGGGCGGGAGGTATCGAGGCGGAGCCTGCGGGCGACTTCGGGCAGGAGGTTATAGCGGTTTTCGTCAGCGAAATTGCGTGCCCCAATTTCTGTTTCCATATACCAACCGCTGAAGGGAGCGGCCGGAAAGCTGATTCCTCCGATTTCCAGCCGCATGTTGGAGACAACGGGAAGGGCGACCCACCGAAGGTGAAGGGAGTTGAGGCAGGGAGAGGCAGGATGTTGGATGGGAACCTCGAGGGTCACTTTTTTGGGCGGTGGAAAGAGACGGGGTTTTTTGCCCGGCAGGGAGATGACGATGGGAAGAAGGTCAAAGGGGGTTCGTTTTTTCGGAGGTTTCCATCCAAGGTGAAGGCAGAGGTCAGTGAATTCGGCTTCGGCTGGATCCCCTAGAACCTGTTTTTTGTTGATCCGATATCCGGCGTAGCGGCTGAGTTGGTAGTTCCAGATGCGGGGGCCACGGCCTCGGGAGTCGGAGGGTGGGAAGACTGTGAGGGTAGAACGAATTTCTCCGTGATGAGTCGCATGGCGGAGATGATGAAGGCAACCTTGGTAAATCTCCTCTTCAGTGCGGGCGTCGCGGGCGTCGAGAACGTCGAGCTTCGACCAGAAAAAGCGACCGACGCATCGGACGCTGTTTCGCCAAGCGAGGCGGCAGCCATAGCTGAGTTCTGGGAGGGTGAGGGAGTAGGTTCCAGTTTTTTGGATGGATTGGGAGACCTGGCGAAAACGGGATTGGGAGGGAGTGGGAGCACCTTTTTCGGATTGGAGAAGTCGGAGAAAGGCGTTGGCCGATTGCGCCAGAGGAAGAGGTTTTTTTCGTCCGGTGAGGCGGAGACGCTCGGATACCGCAAGAAAAGGGCAGGAGGCCATTGGAAGAAGCCTACTCCTTCCTCCGGCTACGTAAAATCGATCTCCCAAATCGAAATCTTTGCTTTCGTAAATCCCGTAAGTTGCGAAAACAGATCGCTTCATGGCGGAGACATTCACGGTTTTGATTGTGGGAGGAGGAGGGAGAGAACATGCCCTGGGGTGGAGGTTTGCCCAAGATCCACGGATTCAAAAAATATGGTTTGCGCCCGGAAATGCAGGGACCGCCAAGGTGGGGAGTAATCTTCCGATTTCGGCTTCCGATATTGAGGGCATCACGCGTTGGGCGGAGAAGGAAAAGCCCGGACTGGTGGTGGTGGGGCCGGAGGTGCCTCTTTGTGCGGGTTTAGCCGATCGGTTGAGGCAGGTGGGGATTCGGGTTTTTGGACCTGGGGCAAAGGGGGCGCAGTTGGAGGGAAGCAAATCGTTTTGCAAGGATCTGTTGGTTCGACAGAAAATTCCGACGGCCCGGGCAGGTTCATTTTCGAACATAAAGGAGGCGCTGTCTTTTTTAGAGACCTTGTCGTGTCCCGTGGTGGTGAAGGCGGATGGATTGGCTGCGGGCAAAGGAGTGGTGATTGCGGAGAGTCATGGCGAAGCGAAGCAAGCGATGACGGAGATGATGGAGGGACGGGTTTTTGGAGAAGCGGGGGCGAGAGTTTTATTGGAGGAATTTTTGATTGGAGAGGAGTTGAGTTTGCATGCAGTGACGGATGGGAAAAATTTGGTGCTTCTTCCAAGCGCGCAGGATCATAAACGGGTGGGGGAGGGGGATACGGGTTTGAATACAGGTGGGATGGGGGCCTATGCCCCTGCCCCAAGGGCCACTCCGGAACTTTTGCTAGAGGTGGAGAAAACGATTCTGCGTCCGACCTTGGCAGGATTGGCGGCTTTGGGGATCGAGTATCGAGGTGTGCTTTATGCCGGACTGATGCTGACGGCGGAGGGACCGAAAGTGTTGGAGTATAATTGCCGATTTGGGGATCCGGAGACGGAGGTGCTTCTGCCGCTACTCGATTCTCCTTTGTGGGATTTGTTATTGGCGGCGGCAGAGGGGGATTTGAGTAAGGTGGAGGTTCGGACCGGGGCGGGGGCGGCAATGACCGTCGTGATGGCGGCTCCGGGATATCCTGCTCAACCGGTCTATGGGCAAAGGATCGAATTTGGGGAGGCGGTGCCGGATACGGCGATTTTTCACGCGGGGACGAAGGAAGGAAAGGGTGGGGTGGAGGTTTCTGGAGGTCGGGTTTTGGCGGTGACCGGATGGGGAAAAGATTTGAAGATCGCCCGGGATCGGGCGTATGGAGCAGTTAGTAAAATCGATTTTCAGGGCAAACATTTTCGGAGGGATATCGGGCACCGGGCTTTAGGAAAAGTTGTTTCCTAGGAATGAGAAGTGGGGTGGAAGATTGTTGGGAGAAAGGTAGGGTAGGGCTGGTATGAATTTTTTCCGCGGAATCGTTCTTCTAGTACTGGGATGTGTTGTAGGAGTGCTGTTAGCGCCCCGCTTGCCAAAACTCGAAGCGGGCTTCGGCGAACTGATTGAAAAAGTGAAGGCGAGGGCTCGTCCGTCTTCTCCTTTGAAGGAAGCGCGGGCACCTGTCCGTCCGGCGGCGGTTCCGGCTCCTCAACCGGTTCGCCCCTTGAAAGCGGCGGAAGCAGGAGAGATTGGGCGTTTGATGGGAATTCCAGACGAGGCTACGCCTGGTAAAATTAGCAAAGCGCTCGAGCAGTCGGCTGGTCGTTGGGCGGTGGCGGATGCAAGAAAGACCGCATCTCCGGAGCGTCCTTGGGTGGCGGAACTGTTGCCCGGTCCGGTGGCATATTGGCGGGTCCGAAGTTTAGGGGTGGCGGTGGCTGAGGCGATGGGAAGGGATTGGCTCGCTTGGAAGCAGAAAAATCCGTTGGGGGCGGTGTTGGATTTGCGGGAGTGTTTGCCCGGACAAAGTTTGGAAGCGGTGGCGGAATTGGCCGGGTTGTTTGTCACCCCCGGGGAGGTTTTGTTCACGTGGCGGGATGGGACGGGGAAGGAGAAGGTTTTCCGTTCTGACCGTCAACCGCTGGGGTTGGGTGCAGCCTATCCTCTGGTGGTCTTGGTCGGTTCAGAACTACGTGGAGCGGGTGAGTTGCTGGCTTATCTTTTGCAAGAGCGGGGCGGGGCGATTTTGATCGGACAATCAACGGCAGGTCAGATGGGGTGGTTAGCGGAGACGCGTCTTTCCTCGGGTCGTTCTCTTTTCAGAATGCAGGGAGAGATTCTGTTGCCTGGGGGGCAAGCTCCCCTGGGGCGGCCATTGCCTCCGGATTTGAATTTGGCTGGGGAGACCTTTCTCGATACGGAAATTTGGGCTGGGGGGGAAGCGACGATTGCTTCGACGGTGACGGAGGTTCCGCCGATTAAGCGGCCGAACGAGGCCGCCCTCCTTCAGGAGGATGATGTGGAAACGGAGGAGATGCGGTCGGGCGCGGCTGCCAAGGATGAGATGAAAAGACCGCCCCAAGACAAGGGATTACAACGAGCGGGAGATCTCCTACGTGGTTTGCGCAAGTTACCCACGGCTCGTCGTGGCAGCATTTGACCCCAACCATTTTCGAGGCCAGATTCAGAAGCTTCCCATCCAACATGAAGCACATTCTTTTCATCTGTACCGGCAACGTTTGCCGCAGTCCTATGGCAGAGGAGTTGTTTCGAAGTCAGTTAGGCGGAGATCGAGAGATTGAAGTGAGTTCGGCGGGGATCGGGGCGGTGGCAGGACAGCCTCCCAGCTCGTATTCGATCGAAGTGATGAAGGAAAAGGGGTTGGATATTTCCCGCTTACGAAGCCAGCCGGTTCATCAGGAGTTGGTTCGAAAAGCGGACTTTATTTTTGTGATGACCTACGGACATTTGGATTCCTTGCTTCTGCTCTACCCTTCGGCGGCGGAGAAAACTTTTCTACTTCGTGAGTTTCAGGCGGGGCTATCGCCGGACGAAAGGGAAGTCGATGATCCGATCGGTCAATCCCGGGAGACCTATCGGGTGTGTCGGGACCAGATTGAGCAGTCGATTCCTTCTTTGCTGACAGTCGTCCGGAATGGGGTGGGGAGTGAGCCGGTAACGGCGGGGGGGGCGATGGCCATTGGACTGGCGGGGGATGCTTCGGGGAGGATTTTACTTTCGGAAGCAGCGGAAGTGTTGCGGGGCGAGGGATGTGTGACGGTGACTCTTGCAGCGGGAGGGACAGAGGAGTTTCCTGATGTTTCGAAGGTGGCGGCTGAAGCGATCTCAAGGGGGCGTGTGCAGGGTGCGGTGTTGGTGGGGAGATCTGGGATGGGGTTGTGCATGGGGGCGAATCGCTTCTCGGGCGTGCGTGCGGTGGTAGCGGATTCTCCCGAGACAGCACGGTTGGCTCGGGAGCGCTACGACGCAAATGTGCTTTGTCTGGGAGCGGATGATCTGGGGGCTTCGGACGCCAGGGCCTGTGTGCAGGCATGGATTTCTGCTTCGTTCCGTGGGGCCAGGTATGAGCAGCCGGTAAGTCGTTTGGACGATTTGGGCGGGGGAAGAGCAGGGAATCCAGTGGGGCCGGATTTGGCGCGAACCGATGCAAAGGTGGCTGAGGCGATTCGACTGGAGCATCGTCGGCAATCGGAAAACATCGAGTTGATAGCCTCGGAAAATTTCACCAGTCCTGCGGTGATGCAGGCTCAGGGCTCCTGCCTGACGAACAAGTATGCGGAGGGTTATCCCGGGCGTCGCTGGTATGGCGGATGTGAGTTTGTGGATGATGTGGAGCAGGCGGCGATTGATCGGGCGAAGGAGTTGTTTGGGGCGGAACATGCGAACGTCCAACCGCATTCGGGGGCGCAAGCCAACACAGCGGTGTATTTCGCCTTTCTGAAGCATGGGGACAAGATTTTGACGATGGATCTAGCTCACGGGGGGCATCTTACCCACGGGCATCCAAAGAACTTTTCGGGAATGTTTTATACGGTGAAGCACTATGGTGTGGATCCGAAGACGGAGCGCGTGGACTACGATTTACTGGAGAAAGCAGCGATCGAGTTTCAGCCGAAAATGATCACAGTGGGAGCTTCGGCTTACTCTCGTTTACTGGATTATGCCCGGATGAGGGAGATTGCGGACAAGGTGGGGGCCCTGCTCTTCGCGGATATGGCGCATGTTTCGGGATTGGTGGCGGGGGGGGTTCATCCGAATCCCGTGCCGCATGCAGATTTTGTGACGACAACGACGCACAAGGGGCTGCGCGGACCGAGAGGTGGAATTATTTTGTGCAAAGCGAAGTATGCCAAAGAGATTGATTCGATGGTGTTTCCTGGTGTGCAGGGAGGGCCGTTGATGCATGTGATTGCGGGCAAAGCGATCTGCTTCCTTGAGGCACTTAAACCGGAGTTCAAAGTTTATCAGGCTCAGGTCGTTCGCAATGCCCGGGCTTTGGCGGAAGGATTGAAGAAGCATGGATACCGGATTGTCTCTGGGGGGACGGACAATCATCTGATGCTGGTGGATTTGAGACCTGTGGGGATGGATGGAAAAGTGGCGCAGGAGGCGCTGGATGCGGCGGGCATCACCGTGAACAAAAATTCGATTCCTTTCGATACGGCTTCTCCGATGAAGCCGTCGGGAATTCGTTTAGGGACGCCTGCGATGACGACGAGGGGAATGAAGGAGTCGGAAATGTTCGATATTGCGAATCTGATTCATCAGGCCCTGCAAAAACGAAATGATCCTGTGGCTTTGGAAGCGGTGCGAGGCGAGGTACGTCGCCTGACCGCCCTCTTTCCGTTAGCCAGTTAGGTCGGTTTGCAGGCGCCCGCAGATTTGCAGGTGATTGGTGCCGAGTTGGCCATCCGATGGGAGGACGGGACGGAGAATTATCTTTCTTTGGAAAAATTTCGAAGACATTGCCCTTGTGCGGCCTGTTGTGGGGAACCGGGGCTGACTCGGCCCATTCCTGGAGTGGAGACAAAGTGGACGGCGGAGAGTTTCCGGTTGCGGGGGATGCAGACGGTGGGGGGCTACGCAGTGCAACCTACATGGGAGGATGGGCATGGAACGGGAATTTATTCATGGGAGTATTTGAGAAAAATTGGGGAGGCTGTTTCCTGAAGTTGGCGACTGTGAACTGTCGGTTCGAAAAATGATGAAAAAGGAGATGAACCAGCACAAGCCAGCAGGGAAGTGGGAGATCTTTTCTTGGTGCTGGTATGATTTTGCGAATAGTGCATTTGTCACGGTAGTGGTGACCGTCGTCGGTGGAGTTTTTTTTACAAAAACCATCTGTGGCGGGGCGAGTTGGGCTGAGTTTGCTTGGGGAACAGCTCTTTCCGTGTCGGCAGCTTTGGCGATGGGGGTGGGACCGTTTCTCGGAAGGTGGGCGGATCGAAAGGCGTCCAAAAAAATGGCGTTACTTGTGGCGACCATGGTTTGTGTCGTAGGCACGGTTCTTTTGGGGGTTCCGACGTGGAGCGTCGTTGGAGTTATTGGGATTTTGGTGGTAGCGAACGGGGCTTTTTTATTGGGGGAGAATCTGGTGGCTTCGTTTCTTCCGGAGTTGGCCAAGCCTGGAAAACGGGGTCGAGTGAGTGCTTACGGTTGGGCCTTTGGGTATCTGGGGGGATTATGTTCGTTGGGGTTGGCACTTTTTCTTTTGCGGGATGGAGGAGAAGCTGCGGCACGAAAGGTTTTTTGGGCGACGGGACTCTTTATCTTTTTGGCGTCTTTACCGACGATGTTGTTTCTGCGGGAACGTGCCGTGCCCGGAGAAATCAAATCGGAGGAACCTGAATGGAGGATGATTTGGAAAACTATACAAGGGCATCCTGAATTGATGGGGCTACTGTTGGGGCTGACGGTGGCATTGACGGGGTTGAGCGCGGTGGTTGGATTTGCCTCGATCTACGCAACGAAAGAGATTGGTTTCACTTTGGAGGGAACGGTGAAGTTATTTGTATGTTTGCAGCTAGCGGCAGCGGTGGGGGCATTGGTGACGGGGGGATGGCAGGATCGGGCCGGCTCAAGAGTCGTGCTGTTGAGCTCGTTGGGTGTGTGGGTTGGGGTGAGTTTGGGGGCATTTGCAAGTCGGTCGGTCGAATCCTTTTATTGGGTGGCAGCTGGAGCGGGGTTGGGGATGGGGTGGTTGCAATCGGCGGGGCGGGCGGCGGTGGCGGAGCTGACCCCAATTGGACAGGAGGGAGAGTTGTTTGGGATATGGGGTTTTGCAGGAAAGCTGGCCGGGATTGTTGGGCCTCTCTTTTTTGGGGGAATGGTTGCGTTATTCGGAATGCGTGGGGCGATTTTGCTCAATGGGGCTTGGTTTTTACTGGGGGGGATGCTTTTGGCGCGGGTAAAGTTACGGAATGGGAAATCTGTCGTGGAGCCAAGGGGATAGTCAGACCAAGAAAAAGGAGTTAGGGGCATATCGGATGTTGGGGTTGGGTCGGGAGATGAAGTCGATTCGTCGGAGGTCGGCGGCAGATCAGGTGGGGTTGTATCGCTATATTGGGGAGGGGACGGTGGAGCGGCCATGGTTGAAAGTGACGCGGGCGGAATATTTGGAGGCGAGACGGAGTGTGCAGGCCGAGTATTTGGGTCGGAGAAAAGCTACGGATGTGGATCAGTTGCGGATTGAGCGAAAAACGTATGATCGCTTGGGGGCGCGTGAAGCGGCAGCAGCCGGATTGAGAGAGGCGTTTCGGCAGGCGCATGGGAGGGGGATGACACCTCGGGAGTTGGAGTTGTATGGAAAGGCGGCTGGGGAGGCGGGAGTGGATTTCAAACCTGATCTCAAGGCAAAGGCGACGGGGATCCGGCGTCGCTTATTGGCGGAGGTCGTGGAAAAGGTGGAGAATCGGGCGCGGGGTGGGGAGGTGAAATTACAGGAAATATGGGCGGCGGTGGCGGGGGAGGAGACAGCGCAGGAATCGATGTTGGAGTATGTCGATCGATTCAAAGGGGTGGCTTATATTCGATGCCTGAGTTCAACTCGGCGGCATGAAATTGGCAGAAGAATGGGTTTGAAAGAGAAGCTTTCGGAGAAGGCCGGAGTGAAGATTAAGAGATTGGCGTTTCGGTAGATGTTTAGTTCGACCGTCAGAGATCGCGTAAGGTTTAGTATTTAACGGAGCAGCCGTACGATTTTGTTTCGGGAGTGGGGACGGGTTTGCCGGCGAGTGCGGCATCGAGGGTTTGCCGGATATAGTTGTCTGCTTTTGCGCAATCGGAAGAATTCGGGGAGCGGATGCTATCGATGGCCCCCATGTAGATAAGTTTTCCTTCCGGGTTGATGACAAACATGTGGGGAGTGGTTTTGGCTCCGTACATCTGACCTACTTCCCCAGAGGGGTCGAGGAGGACGGCCGTGGGGGAGGCTTTTTGGTCTTTTGTGTTCGCTTCGGCTTGGGGGCCAGTGCAGTAGCCCTGTTTTCCTGGAGCGGACGAGATGATGGAGAGCCAAACGACCCCTTTCCCGGTGTACTCTTTTTGTAGGGATTGCATGTTTCCGATCGAATAGTGTTTTTTAACGAAGGGACATTCCGAGTTCATCCACTCCAAAACGACAAACTTTCCAGAGAAGGAGGATAATTTTTGGGAGTTCCCCTTGGAGTCTTTCAAAGTGAAGTCAGGGGCGGTTTCGCCAGGCTCGACCGCGGCGAAGGCGGAAAGGTTGAGGGCGAGGGTAAGGACGGGAAGAAGGAGGATGGATTTCATAAATCAAACATTCCATGGAATGTTGGGGGGTCAAGAATTGGATTCTTAGCCCAGTGCAACTCGTTCGGACAATGAACCCAGCCCGCAGTATAGAAATTCGGTTTTTAGGATGCAGCGAGGGCGGATTGAATCTTTTTGAAGTCGGGAAGCTCTAGCGGGGTGGGGGTCTGTTCGGAGTATTTGATGACTCCGTTTTTATCAATAACGAAGGCAGCGCGGGCGCTGACGGAGCCCAATCCGATCAGGTCGGGTAGCAGGGTGCCGTAGGCTTTGCTGACTTCCTTGTTGAGATCGCTCAGGAGGTGGAGAGAGATCTTCTCTTTCTCGGCCCAGGCTTCTTGTGCGAAAGGGGAGTCGACGCTGATTCCGTAAACGGTGGCATCCAGCTTTTCGTAAGCGGATAGGCCAGCGGAAACATCGCACATCTCTTTGGTACAGACGCCGGTGAAGGCGAGAGGGAAGAACAGGAGGACGGTTTTTTTCTTTCCGAAGTTATCGGAAAGTTTGATGTCCTTGAGATCTTCGCCCCGTTTGGTCTTCAGAGTGAAATCGGGTGCTTTTGTTCCAACGGAGATGGCCATGAGTTTGTCCTTTTTTTAGTTTCTGCCAGGCGCGCCGTTCGCACCTGATGCCTCGCGAAGAACCGCTTTCCGGGAGAGTTTGACTCGTCCCTTGTCATCGACTCCGATGCATTTCACTTCGATCAGGTCGCCCATCTTGACGGCATCGTCAACACGTTCGACCCGACCTTCGGCGAGTTCGGAGATATGAACCAAGCCGTCGCGGCCCGGGAAGATTTCGACAAAGGCACCGAAATCCTTGAGGGAGACGACTCGGCCTTTGTAGGTCTTGCCGACCTCGATATCCCCAGTGAGGCCTGAGATAAGTTCTTTAGCTCGGGCCATCGCGGGTCCGGTGTTTGCGTAGATCCGGACGGTACCATCGTCCTCGACGTTGACCTCGGCTCCGGTTTCAGCACAGATCCCCTTGATCGTTTTGCCGCCAGGTCCGATGAGCAGCCCGATTTTGTCTTGAGCGATCTTTAGCATTTCGATCTGCGGAGCGTATTGGGAGAGTTTCGAACGGTGAGCGGGCAAAATGGTGCTCATGAATTTCAGGATGTCGTGACGGGCCTTGGTGGCGCGGTCGACGGCGTCCTTGAGCATGGCCAAGGGAAGGCCGGGAAGTTTCAGATCGAGCTGAAAACCGGTCACACCCTTTGCGGTACCGCACAATTTGAAGTCCATATCGCCGAAGTGGTCTTCGCTTCCGATGATGTCGGTGAGCATTTGGTGGCGCAGCATTTTCGTGCCTGAGGCATCGAATTCGGTGACCAGTCCTACGCTGATGCCAGCGACAGGAGCCTTCAAGGGAACACCGGCATCGAGGAGGGCGAGAGTTCCACCGCAAACGGAGGCCATTGAGGTGGATCCATTCGACTCCATGATTTCGGAGGAGACGCGGATGGCGTATCCGAATTCAGAGCCTGGGGGAATAACCGGTTCGAGAGAGCGTTCGGCGAGAGCACCATGCCCGATTTCACGACGGCTTTGACCGCCGAAGCGACCGGTTTCTCCGACCGAGAAGGGAGGAAAGTTGTAGTGGAGAATGAAGCGTTTGCTGTCGGATCCGCCAGTATAGGCGTCGATTTGCTGAGCTTCGTCTAAGGGTCCAAGGGTTGCCAAGCAAACAGCTTGGGTTTCGCCTCGGGCAAAGAGGGAGGAACCGTGGGATCGGGGAAGGATGCCGACTTCGCCTGTGAGATTGCGGATCTGGTCGGCGGGGCGACCGTCGCAACGTTTGTTTTTGTCCAGAATGCTCGTTCGGAAGGCTTTTTTCTGGAGGTAGTCAAACGCTTGGGAGATTTCGAAAGGAGTGGCTGTGGGGAATTTTTCCAAGACCTTGGCTTTGACCTCGTCCTTCAGCGCTTCGACGGCTTTGTAGCGATCGACTTTCGAGGGCTGATAAATGGCGGCTTCAATCCGGGATCCTGCAACGCTGTAGGCGACCTCGAGGAGTTCGTCTTTGACGAGGAGGAGGGGAGCTTGGCGTTTCTTTTTTCCGCAAGATGCGGCCAAATCTTTTTGGATCTTGATGATCGGCTGGATGGATTGCTGGGCAAACTCGAGAGCGGCTTTGAATTCAGCTTCGGGGAGTTCTTTGGCGCTGCCTTCGATCATGAGGGATTCGTGTTCGGTGCCGACGTAGACGAGGTCGAGATCACTTTCGGCATTCTCGTTATGGGTGGGGTTCGCGATTAATTTCCCTGCGACGCGTCCGACTCGAACGGCGGCGATGGGGCCCGCCCAAGGGATATCAGAGACCATGAGAGCGGCGGAGGCACCGTTCAGGGCGAGGATATCGGGGTCGTTTTGGCCGTCAGCACTGAGAAGAATGGCGATGACTTGGGTGTCGTAGAAGTAGCCCTTCGGGAAGAGAGGCCGAAGGGGACGATCGATCATTCGGCAGGTGAGAATCTCTTTTTCGGTGGGCCGACCTTCCCGGCGGAAGTAGCTTCCAGGAATGCGACCGACGGCGGCTGCCTTTTCCTTGTATTCGACGGTGAGAGGGAAGAAGTCTTGGCCATCTTTGACTTTCGTGGCGGAGACAGCTGTGACGATGATGACTGTTTCGCCCATGGTCACGAGGGCGGCGCCATCGGCGAGTTTGGCGAGTTTACCGGTTTCGATGTGGAGGTCGCGATCGCCCACGCGGGCGGTCATAGATTTATGGTTGTTGCTCATAGTTGGATGGAGGAGTTACGGCAGAGCATGTCCCAAAGAGAGGAAAGTCTTGGGACAGGGGAGGAATCTCAAGGTCTGCCTGGGTTGGCTTCAGAGGACACAGCGGAGGCCAGGGAGCCTGCGTGGTGTCATCTGCTCAGCTCAGGCTGGTCAGGGAGTTCCCGCTCGGAGGGACTGGATCGGTTGGTTGGTGGTTGGGTTTATTTCCTCAGTTTCAGTTTCTCAAGAAGGGAGCGGTACCGTTTGGGTTCGGTGCGGTGAAGATAGTCGAGGAGTCGGCGACGGCGACTGACCATGGAGAGGAGGCCACGGCGGGAGGCGAAGTCTTTGACGGCGTTTTCGAGGTGGGTCGAGAGGTGGTTGATCCGTTCTGTCAGGAGTGCGATTTGGACGTCGGAGGAACCGGTATCTTTGTCGTGCAGGCGGTTGCCTGTGATGATCTTGCTTTTTGTCAGCGTGGCCATAAGAAGAAAACCTTATGCGAAAAGGATTTCGAGTCAATGCCAGATGCTTGGCTTTGCTTTGTGGGTGGATGGGGATGGCGGGATTGTCGGCGGTGGAGATGCCGTTACGCGACGGGGCGGAGGGTAAGGTGGCGGCGCAGGAGATCAAAGTCGGAGGGTGGAAAGAGGATCTCGCAAGAATAGGGTTTGAGGTGCCAATCGAGGAGATCGACAAGGGGCAGATTGTCGGACAGAAGTGGTTGATTGCGGGAGGGAGGCCGGGTTTTTTGGGGGCGAAGGTATTTTTCTTGGCATCTGGAGACCCGAAGAAGGTTGCAAAATCGATTTTGCAGTTTGATCCGACCGGGGGAAAAACGCTGCCTTGGGAGGGTTCCGGAGCGGTGAAGATTTTTCAGAAAATATCCCGACCTTCTGTGGAATCTGATTGGAGCCGATTCCGAGAGGCTTTGGGGGGTCTGCCTTTTGATACGATACTCCAAGTCCAAGATCAAAAAGAGGGGAAGCTTCATTTGCATCCGGAAGAAATTGGGCAGATCAGCCAGGATAAGGTTTCGGGTTGGATTTCGGTTTTAACGAAACTTGTTCAGACCTTCCACCGAGGGGGTTGGAAGGAAACGATTGGAGTGCCTTCGGGACCGGAGGCTCAAGTGGATTTTGATGCGGAGTTGCGGGAGGTTTTGAAGGAAAATGGCCCTGTTCGGGATGAGTTTCGGCGATTGTTGACCGCTTTGGCCTATGGGGGGAGGGACGAAAAAGAAAAAATCGAGGTGAATGACTACTGGCAACTGATGGAGGTGGATAAAACACCGGCGGTGGCTCTGGGATGTGGGGTAGCACGACCTGGCATGGGGGGGAGGTGGGAAGTGGCGGATATGAACTACTATGTTTCCAGCGGCTATTTTGGATCGATCAGTTTTTATGGAATTTGGCCGTATTCGGAGGGGCGGTCGCTCGTTTGTCGGATGGATGTGGTGCAAACCGATCCGAGCCAGTTGGCACAAGCGACAGCTAGGATGGTGGCGGAGGGGATGTTTATGCGGGAGGTGCGGGGAGCTTGCGAAGAGATCAAGAGACAGATTAATCCTTAATCTACGTTTCCTGTCTTAATTTTCTCTTGGATTTTACAAGTAAATCTATATTAACTCCTTTATCTTGAAGCAGAAATTTTATCTCAAAGTTCTGATTATTATAGCTTTAGGGCTATTTAATTCGGCTATTATTAAGGCGCAAGAACCTGGGCCAGGTCCTATTACGCCTGAGGGGGAGATACAAGACCCGTTAGCCCCGGTAAGGTTGGCGCCAGGGCGGCAGGCGTTTGGACCGGCAAAGAGTCAGACGACGGAGGATTGGGATTTTGAAGTGGGGGCAGATTACGGTTATGTGGCGTCGGCGAGTTTGAAACAGGGGTTAGGAACGGTGACAGAGCAGTCGGCGGAGGTAGGGGTGTTGGCGAGTCGTAAAATTACGGATGGGTTGGTGGGGATTGTGGGGGGCGATTGGCAGACTTTTTCCTTTGGGTACAGCGGATCGAATATTCCCCTCCCGCAAAATCTGCAGGGGTTGAATGCAATTTTTGGGGTGGATGTGCAGTTGGACGAGGCGAGCGAATGGCTCATGCGGATTCAGTTGGAACCGGGCGTTTACGGAACATTGCAAAGCATCGGTTGGCATCAGGTAAACATGCCGGGTGTGGCAGCGTTCACGAACATCGTGAATGAAGATTTTCAGTGGTTTATTGCGGTTCGGGTGGATGCCTTTCAGTTCTTTCCTGTGATTCCCGTGCCCGGAATCCGATGGAGATTTGCCAAGGATTGGCTGTTGAACGGAAGTGCGCCTAAGCCGACAATTGATTGGAGTCCTACCGAGGACATCCGACTTTTTGTCGGTGGGGATATTTTAAATTTGAATGCCCGATTGGCGGATAGTAATCCGGAGGTGTTGGGGAACCGGAGTTTGGCAGGGGCGTTGGTGAACTATTTTGA
>CAMDXQ010000009.1 GCA_945878585.1 Akkermansia muciniphila | reverse complement strand
CCCAAGAATTCGCTAACCCGGCAGTACGCAAAACTGCTCGGGATGGAGGGAGTAAAACTGAATTTCACCAGGGATGCTCTGCGTTGCCTGGCGGAGACAGCCTTAAAGAAAGGCACTGGTGCCCGAGCCCTGCGTAGCCTTCTTGAAGGCATGATGCTCGATCTGATGTACGACATCCCCTCCCGGGACGACGTCGAGGAGGTGATCATCAATCAGGCTGTGGCCGAGGGTCATCGCGCCCCGATTATCAAACGGAAAGAATCCCGCAAAGCCGCTTAAAGGCTTTACCCGATTTTCTTCAATCCCTCCGCTAAACGGCCCCACAGCTCTTCCATCCCCTTCTCCGTCTCATCACCCATGTGGGAAACGCGGAAATTGAGACCCTTCATCTTTCCGTATCCTCCGTCAAAAATCGCCCCGTGGGTTTCCTTCAGCCACGCAATCCACTTGGCCACATCCACCCCACGCGTGTTTTTGCCGCAGGTCAGGCTGAGCGACTCATACCCCTTTTCAGGGAACACCTCGAACCCATTCGCAGCCAACCACGCCCGACCCCGCTCCGCGTTCTTCCGATGGCGCTCGTGTCTTTGGGCAATTCCCTCTTTGACAATCTCCGCCAACTTCACTTCCAACGCATAGAGATGGGAAATGGAGGGGGTGCAAGGGGTCATATTGCTCTCCGCCTGCTTACGGAACTCGTGAAAGTCGTAGTAGTACCCGCGATCTTTGACCTTTTCGGATCTGGCGTAAGCCCTCTCGCTCACAGAAAAAAGAGCCGCTCCGGGGGGCAAAGCCAACGCCTTTTGTGTGCCACACAACATCACATCCAACCCCAACTCATCGAAGGGAATCGGCATCACGCTGAACGAGGAAACGGTATCCGTGATGAGCATCACGTCCGGAAATTTTGTTCGAACTAGTTTCGCAATCTCAGCCAGCGGGCTCAAAACTCCGGTGGAAGTCTCATGATGAATTAGGGTCAGAGCATCATACCCCCCTTGGGAGAGCTCTTTTTCAACCATCTCAGGTTTGATCGCCTGCCCCCACTCCACCTGCACCTTGCCCGCCTGTTTTCCACACTTTTGGGCGACATCGAACCACTTATCGGAAAAAGCCCCGTTCATACAAACTAGAACCTTCTTTTGGACCAGATTCCGTATTGCCGCCTCCATCACCGACCAGGCTGAACCCGTCCCCAAGAAGACAGGCTGTTGGGTTTGAAATAGTTGCCGAAGACCGGGTTGCACCCTTGCATAGAGATCCTGGAAACCCTTTCCGCGGTGACCAATCATCGGCTTGGCAAAGGCCTGTAGAACCGAGGGGGAGATTTCGACCGGACCAGGGATATATAATTTGATGTGAGACATAAATAGGGTAGATAGGGGAACTATGCATTTGCGCAAACATAACCTTCTCGTTGTTTCATCACTCCTCGTGGTCAGCCCCCTCCTTGCCCAGGTCAACTCCCGTGACCCAGGGCGTAGCCCCGACTTCCAGACCACGTGCGACGAAGAGGTGAATAACGAGCGGGTCGCCAAGGCCGTGCCAGCATCTGATCCAACCCCTACGCCCGCGCCATCCGCTTCCCCTGCCCCTGTGGCCGCAAATGCAGATAACTCCAAACTGTCGGTGGATCAGATCATCCAAAATGCTATCCGCAGGGACGAGGAGCTCCGGGAACTACGCGAAGAGTTCACCTACCAACTGAAACTGGTGACCCAACGCCTCGACGACGACAACAAGGTCATTCCCGATAAAACCAAAACCGTCACTGCGAAAATCAAACCCGGCAAAGACATCACCTTCAGCGCCGATTTCAATGACGACTCGAAGGGCGATGACGATTCTTCCAGCAAAACAACCTATGCAGGTGCAACCGGTGGCCGCGGACTTCAATCAAAACAGAAGAAGTCGGACGACGATGACGATGACTCCAACAAAGATGTGGAGGACGCAAAAAAGGTGAATGCCATGCTCGACATGGGGAAAATCGCCCCCCGCTTCAAGTATTCACGCATCGCGGATGAGACTCTCCGGAACCGCCCGTGCTTCGTCATTAAATTCACCCCGAAAGATGATCAACCCTTCTCCACTCGGGAGGAGAAAGTTATTAATAAGGTTGGCGGGACGATTTGGATCGATCAAAACGACTTCAGCATTATCCAGACGAAGGGAAAACTGACCGAAGAGGTCGATGTGGCCTGGTTCCTAGCATCGATGAAAGGAATGGATTTCTCCTACGAAACCTCTGAGCTCCCCTCGTTGAACATCCCTGTCCCCTCCAATTTCCTCATGACCTTCGACTTGAATATTATGGGATATCGTATGGCCCAGAAGCAGGTCAGCCAGATGACCGACTATCAGCCCGCGTCCCCAAACTCCGTTACCCCTCCCGCTCCATCGACTCCCCCCAGCGGGAATCCTTAAGTTCAGTTCGAGCGTTCGATCGGCGCGCGAACCCGATTTCCCCACTCGGTCCAAGATCCGTCGTAGTTGCGCACTTTCTTCCTGCCCAATAAATAGCTCAAGACAAACCAGGTGTGACTCGACCGTTCCCCGATCCGACAATAAGCGATCACCTCCGTCTCAGGTGCCAATGAGCAACCCTCAACGTAGATTTTCTCCAACTCATCCGCTGACTTGA
Source organism: Akkermansia muciniphila (assembly GCA_945878585.1). GTDB lineage: Bacteria > Verrucomicrobiota > Verrucomicrobiia > Methylacidiphilales > Verrucolacustridaceae > Verrucolacustris. The sequence continues at coordinate 29,912 of CAMDXQ010000009.1, read as the reverse complement.
AGGTTCCATCCTCCTTCACCGCCGTTTTCCAAGGGACACTCTTCGCGCCAGGGATGTGACCACCACGGAGAACTCCCTCCTGCGGGTACTCGGGCATATGAGTGACCTCCCCCTTAAACTCTCCGGGGGAACGAACATCGATCAGGGGCAGTTTTTTCTGACTGAATGCCAAAGCATCCTCATAAAAAGCCCGAATCTCCGAATCCAGCCTGCGTGGCGGCACAGGATAGTTCGCTACGGGAACTTTCACCTTGTCGCGGGTTAACTCTCTTTTCTCCCCCACCCATTTATCCCGACCTCCGTTCAAAATTCTCACTTTGGTATGACCAAAAAGGCGAAATGCCCAAAGAGCGTAACAAGACCACCAGTTCGATTTATCACCATAGAAGATCACTGTGGTGTCGGGAGTGATTCCATTTCGTCCACAAAGCTCAGCAAAAGCTTGGGGGCTGATGTAGTCACGCACCAAGGCATCCTGCAAATCCCGCCGCCAATCAATATGCACCGCTCCCGGAATGTGCCCCGTATCGTACAGTAGAACGTCCTCGTTGCTTTCCACCACCCGGATTCCAGGGTCATTCAGATGTTGGGCCAGCCAGTCGGTTTCAACCAAAGCTTCAGGATGAATGTACTCTTTTTTGCTCATAAGTTTATTTCCTTCGAACCTCCAAGATGCCTCACCGCAATACCGCGTGCAACCGCCCGCCGTGTCATCCTCTAACCCTTTGTTTTCTCCTCTTCAAGGAGAGGGAAAAGAGGCTCAATTCTACCTAACGCCCGACCCGCCTGAGTGCTCGGCCACTGAGGCCAATCCTTAGCCCGCGCATCGACACGTCCCTCCAGCCCAAGTTGCCTCAACCCTGCTTGTGCCGTGCTAGGAATCACACACTCCACCTCCTGCAAAACCAACTCCAACACCGCCATCGCATCCGCCAAGGTGGCTCGCAACTCCCCAGCCAAGGCAGGATCTTTGGCTAATTTCCAAGGCGCCCTGCTCTCGATCATCTGATTTCCTGCCTGCACCGCTTTCCACAGCTCCCCCAAAGCCAAATGAATCTGATTGGCCTTCATTAACTCGTCCCACTTCCGTAAAGCCCCCAACACCGTTGCCCGAAAAGCCACGGAAACCGCGTCTGGAGTTGGCGCATCAGGGATCTTCCCTTCGCAATAACGTCCAATCATCGATCCTGCCCTCTGAAGCAAATTCCCCAGCTCATGAGCCAACTCCCCCTTGCGTCGCGCCGCCAAGGAAGCCTCATCAAAGTCCGCATCGTGCCCAAGTGCCATCTCGCGCAAAACATAGTACCGAAACGAATCTGCCCCATACTTTTCCGCAAGGAGCTTGGGATCCACCACATTGCCTGTTGATTTACTAAGTTTCTCACTCTTCCTCGTCCAGAAACCGTGCACCAACAGCTTTTGAAACATCGGCAATCCCAGAGAACGCAACATACAGGGCCAATAAATTCCGTGAGCCGGCACCATAATGTCCTTGCCGATCACGTGCACTGCCGGCACCCAATCCACCAGCTTCCCCTCCCCTTTTCCAGCGCCTGTCACATAGTTGAGCAAGGCATCAAACCAAACATACGTCACCTGACTCTCGTCAAACGGAAGTGGGATCCCCCAAGCTAATCTCGTTTTCGGACGCGAAATACACAGGTCGGGCAAAGGCTTTTCCAAAGCACCCAAAATCTCCTTCGCCCGAAACTCCGGAAAGATGATCTCGGGGTGTTTCTGGTACAACTCCTTCAACCAGTCCTGATGCTTAGATAGCTTGAAGAAATAGTTCTCCTCCGTCAGCTCCACTACTTCCCCAAAGATTTCGGGCCAGCTTCCGTCGGCCTGCCTCTCTTTCTCGGTCAGAAACTGTTCGGCCCGGACACTGTAAAACCCATGAAACGTGCCTTTAACAATGTCCCCCTTGGCATACAGGTGTGCCAAAACCTCTTGGACCAACTTTTTGTGTCTGGATTCCGTTGTCCGCAAATAATCATCCGGCTCAACTCGTAGATCCTTCCATAGATCCAGAAAATGAACGCTAATGCCGTCGACAAATTCTTGAGGACTCTTGCCTGCTTTTGCAGCACTCTGTTGCACTTTCTGCCCGTGCTCATCCAGTCCGCTTAAAAAGCGGACATTTTTCCCGGTTCGGCGGGCAAAACGGGCCAACGTATCCGTTAAAACCTTCTCATACGCGTGTCCGAGATGAGGTTGCGCATTGGCGTAGTCGATCGCTGTCGTAAGAAAAAGGGTGTCCATCCTGAACTTTTCTAGCAGAAGAATGGCTGAAGTTCGATCAAAGAAGATCCTGCGGATCCACATCCACCGAAACTTTCAACCCGCTCGGCCACTTCGGTGCCAATACTTCCCGCTTCAGATCTCCCAAGATGGGAACTCCCCTATCGACGAGAAGGAAAACATGAAACCGGAATCTCCCCTCCACCCGAGCAATCGGAGCAGGACACGGATCCGGAACCTCCACTTTGTCTCCCCAAGCCAACCGAAGTTTTTTCACCACATGCTCCGCCGAAGCAAGAGTCTGGGCCTCACTTGAGCCTGAAAAAGAGAGCAAGATCGCACGCCGAAAAGGTGGATACCCATGGGCTTTGCGATACTCCAACTCCTGCTCACGAAAGCCGTCCACATCGTGGTGTCGCGCAAACTGAATCGCAGGATGAAAGGGGGTGTAGGTCTGCACAAACACTTCGCCTGCAACCTCCCCTCGTCCTGCTCGTCCAGCGACCTGAACCAAAAGCTGAAAGACTCTCTCCGAAGCCCGAAAGTCGGGGAGATTCAACGCCCCATCGATCCCAACCACACCGACGCAAGTCACATTGGGAAAATGCAACCCTTTCGCGATCATCTGTGTGCCCAAAAGAATATCAGTCCTCCCTTCCCGAAACTCGGTCAAAGCTTTTGCATGGGCACCCCTTGCCTTCATGCTGTCCGAATCCATTCGGGTCAACCTGACCCCTGGCATTATTTCCGTTACCCCCTCCTCCAATCGCTCCGTGCCCGCTCCTGTGTATTTCAATACTGGAGATCCACACTCACGACACCGAACGGGGGAAGCCCGATCTGCATCACAGAAATGGCACCGAAGCTTCCCGTCGATTCGATGATACGTCATGGGAACTGCGCACCGATCACACTCTTCGACCTTCCCACAGTGTGGGCACTGGACACTCGGCGCATACCCACGCCGATTCAGGAGGACCAGACTCTGCTCCCCCTTTTCACGTCGACTCTTCAAAGCCGTCACCAACTCTTCCGACAAAAGGATCGGTCCACCACCTGACGGTTTGTCCTCCTTTCGCAAGTCAACGATATGAACTTTTGGTAATTTCGCCCCGTCCACCCGCTGCGTCAGCCGAACACGCCGATATTTATCACGATCCGCATTCCATCCGCTCTCAAGACAAGGTGTCGCACTTCCGAGAATCACAGGGGCTCCTTCCGTCCGGCCGCGAACGACCGCCAAATCTCGGGCCTGATACCGGGGTGCCTCCGCCTGCTTGTACCCCCCATCATGTTCCTCATCGACCACGATCAACCCCAGATTCTCCAAGGGAGCGAAAAGAGCCGATCGCGCACCAATCACCACCCTTGCCCTACCCTCCCGAATCTCATGCCACGACTCCCTCCTTTCCGCCACCGTTTGCCCGCTATGTAGAACAGAGAGCCTGATCTTCCTCCCAACTAGACGACCACGGAACCGTGCGACAGTTTGTGGCGTTAAGGAGATTTCAGGAACGAGAATGATCACATTTTTCCCCTCACCCAAGACTTGCTCCATGGCCCGCAAGTAGATTTCCGTTTTTCCGCTCCCAGTCACTCCTTCCAAAAGAATGGGGCGTCCCCCGCCCTCTCTTTGTCGCTCTTCTTCCCAAGCCAACATCGCTTCTGTCTGTTCTTTGCCCAACTCAGGCCGTGTTTCCGATCCAGGCCAGCCCCCCTCTGCAGCTTCCTCCCCTCGTACCAACCGTTTCTCACTCCGCTCCGCCAAACCCCGATCCACCAGAGCCCTCCATACCGCCGTTCCCGCTCCCGACTCTTTCACTAAAACCGTCTGCCAACCGCCCCCACAGCCCAAAAGATGAAGCCACGCCTTCTCCTGTGCTTTTGCACCACGAAGGATCTCTTTCGCCATCTCCTCCCTTCCCGGAACGGGAGAAATCCACCAGGCCATCTTTCCTCCCCCCTCGTGGGATCGAACGGGCCCCGGCAAAATGGTCCTGAGAGCCGCCCCTAAATCACATGCGTAGTAATCCGCCATCCACCGCGCCAACTGACATAAACCAGAAGGAATCAGCGGTTTCTCCCCAGCCACCTCCTCCACATCTTTGACCTGCTCCACCTCGGGACGAAGGGGAAACTCCACCGCATACGCCATGATACTCCTTTTCCCCCAAGGCACTCTCAGTCGCTGCCCAAGCTGAATCCGACCCCGCAAACGCTGCGGGATCCCATAGTCAAACAACCGATCTAGCCCCAGTTCGGGCGCTACTTTGACAAATTCGGGATAATTCACCCCTTGGCTCTGCTCTCTTTTTTCTTAGGAGGCAAGTTTTGACCGTCTTTCCTTTCCCACCCTTTTCGATACCCTATCCCTTCATGCTTCTCGCCCGTCCACGAATCCTGGCCGCACTAGCCGTTATTCTGGCCCCCTTTTTCCTGATCGGCCTCTCTTGGTTGGGTGAAATCCACCGCTCCCAAGCCCTAGAACCCCTACTCGTTCAAGCGGCCCAAAAGTCTGGTATCCCCCTTCCCCTACTTCGGGCGGTTGTCTGGCGCGAAAGTAATTTTGAAGTCCGTGCGCTCGGAGGGGCAGGAGAACGAGGACTGATGCAAGTGACGCCGGGTGCAGGCCAGGACTGGGCCCAAGCCCACCGAATCCGAACATTTCATGAAACCGACCTTTTCGATCCTCAAACCAATCTCTCTGCAGGGTCCTGGTACCTTTCCCGTGCCATGAAACGGTGGTCGAATGCCGATCGCCCGGAAGTTTTCGCCTTGGCGGAATACAATGCAGGGATCACCCATGCTCGCCGATGGGCAAAAGAAAATCCCACGCTTACCGCCAAGGACTTTCTCGAGGCAATGGACTTTCCAACAACCAAGGCTTACATCAGAACGATCCTTCGTCGTGCGGACCTCTATGCAGCCGGAAGAAACCCCGGGCCCTTGGAATCTGTGAACCGCAAACTGGTTCTGCAAAAAGAGAAATGGCTGAAAAAGTAAAGAGTCCCCTAGGCCAAAACCACGCCCGCTACCAACCCCGCTCCACGCGCATACTCCACCGCAGTCATCCGTTTCCGACCCTCCAACTGAACCTCCCGAAGCAGGACCCCGCCTTTTTTTGCAGCCACGAGAATCCCATGCGGATTCACCTCCACAATCTCCCCGGGTTTTCCCTTCGCCCTTCTCGATAGAATAACCGTAAACACCTTTAGCATCTTCTGATCCTGTCCGTCCGGAATCCAAGTATACGCGCCAGGCCATGGCTGCATGGCCCGAATATGTGCTTCAATCTCTTCAGGGCTCTTATTCCAATCAATCTTTCCATCCTCCTTTTTCATCCGCGGGGCAACGGAAGCTTCTGCCGAGTTCTGAAGAGCACTTCGTAACTTCCCCTTTTTCGCCTTCTCTAAAAGTTCCAAAAGAAGGGGAGCCGCTTTCCCCGCCAGCCTGTCATGCAACACTCCCGTAGTCTCCGCGGGACGGATCCGTGTCGCGATCTTTCCCAACATATCCCCCGTATCCAGCCCCTCATTCATTTGCATGATTGTGACTCCAGTCCGCTTTTGCCGGTCACGAATCGCTGCAGCGATCGGAGAAGCGCCACGATACTTCGGCAAAAGCGAGCCATGAACATTCCAGCAACCCATTTCCGGCAGTTCGAGGATCGGTTTTTTCAAGATCTGGCCGTAAGCCACCACCACCATCAAGTCAGGCTTCTGGTACCGGATCTGACTCAAGGTGGTTGAGGAATTCACGTCCTCGGGTTGGAACACGGTCAGCTGATGCCGCAAAGCACACTCTTTGATCGGAGACGCGAGCAACTTTTGTGCCCTGCCGGCAGGACGATCCGGTTGGGTGATGACCGAGAGGACAAAATGATCATCCGAGGCCACCAACGCCTCCAAGCAGGGAACCCCAAACTCTCCCGTGCCGGCAAAAACAATCCGCACGCGACTAGATACCCACCCCGGCCACCGCCCGCTTCGTTTTACTCGCTTTGGTCGACTGAACTTGATTCAGGATGTCACGGGTCACTTCAAACGGAAACTGCTCAGCATCGACCTCCTTCACAATCTTTTTGCCATAGTACTCCAAGACGGGTTTTGTCTCTTTTTCGTAGGTCAATAGTCGATCATGAATCACAGAATCACTGGCATCGTCTAGACGGTTGTCCCGCAAGGCCCGACGCTTCAGACGATCCTCCAGCTTAGCTTTGTCATGACAAACAAGATGAAAGAGCGCTTCCACCTTCAGATCGCTCTCCAACAACTTCGCCTGTTCGACGTTCCTGGGAATTCCATCCAAAACAAGATGGTCGATCTCCGGTTTAAATTTTCCCAAGGTGACCAAATGAGCCATATGTTGACGCCATAAGTCGACCGTAACCTCATCGGGGACCAGTTGGCCTGCGCTCGAATATTTGAGAAAGGCCTGCCCGACTTGAGTTCTCAGATCCATCCCGCGAAAAACATCCCCGCAAGAGATGTGACAAAAGGCAGGAATCGTACCCAAAACCTTTCCCTGCGTTCCTTTCCCGGAACCGGGTGCCCCAAACAGCAAAATCGCGCGCCAACGCATCCTTCTTTCCTACACCTTCTCCCCCGTCTTGCGCAACTCACCAAATCCCCGCCGTGGCGCCAACAAGCGAAGGCTATTCAACACCACGATCACCGTACTTCCCTCATGACCCGCCACTCCCCACGTCAGCGGAATAGCCGCCCCCATCGCCGCCACCACCAGAACCAGGATCGTACCTAACGAAATCACAAGATTCTGAAGGATGATCCTTCGGGTTCGCCGACTCAAATCGTAGGCCTCGGCAAAGCTTTCAAGACGATCCCGCATTAGGATGATGTCCGACTCCGCCAATGCGGCCCCTGTTCCGCGTGCCCCCATAGCCACACCGATCTCTGCAACAGCGAGACTCGGCGCATCATTCACACCATCTCCTACCATCGCCACTTTTTCGCCTTGGGCACTCCACTCCCGGATTGCCGCCACTTTGTCCTCGGGATGAAGCCCAAAACGAAAGTCTTTCAATCCGACCTGCTCCGCAACCAATCGGGCAGCCGCCTCCCGATCCCCAGTGAGCATGGTCACTTTCAATCCTTGCCGAGCCAACCATTCCAACAAAGGGCGGCTGCTCTTTCGAATTTCATCTTCTAATAAAACTCTTCCCCGGACATTCCCCGCATCATAGAAAACCTCAGAAACTCCTGGAGCGGGTGCTGCTTTCTCTTTGATCCAGCTTGGTTCCCCCAAGAAACTTCTCCTCCCAAGTCGACACACCTGCCCCTCACTCGTTCTGCCCATCAACCCACCGCCAGTCGCTGACGAAAACTCCTTCAAAGCAGGTGTGCTCCATCCCCTTTTTTTGGTCTCACGAACAATGGCAACGGAAACTGGATGAAGAGATTGCATCCCGAGGGCTGCAGCACCCCGTAAAACTTGCTCCTCGGTACAACCTTTCTCTGCTTCGATCCCGCGAACTTTCATCTCTCCCGTGGTGAGCGTCCCCGTCTTGTCCAAGGCTACCCGACGGATCGACCCAAGCCTCTCCATCGGACTCCCCCCTCGAAAAAGAATTCCCCGCCGAGCCCCCGAAGCAATCCCCGCCAAAATCGCCGAAGGAATCGAGAGAACCAACGCGCAGGGAGAGGCCACCACCAGCAAGGTCATTGTTTTATAGAAAGCCGAGCCCATTTCCGCGCGGACCCATCCCACCCTCCCCCACCAAACCAAAAACATTACCAGACTAAGCGTCAGGATCGCCTGGGTGTATCTCGTTCCAAATCGATCGGTAAAACGCTGTGCCGGTGCCTTCTGCTCTTGAGCGTCCCGTATCAATCGCAGGATCCCCTCCAAAGCGCTCTCCTTGGCCCGCCGTACAACCCGCAAATCTACTCGGCCCCACAAATTCAAAGTTCCTGCAAGAACGACAGATCCAATCTCTTTGTCCACGGCAGCCGCTTCCCCTGTCAGACTGGATTCATCGGCACTCGTCTTCCCATCCACCACTTCAGCATCGACGGGGAAACCATCCCCAGGGCGAACTCTCACCCGCATTCCCGGTTCTAATAGCTCCACGGGAACCCGTTCTTCCGAACCATCATCCAGAATTTTTACGGCCTCTCTTGGGGCTGTTTTAAATAACCCCGCCAACTCCCGCTCCGTCCGGTAAGCCGCCAACTCCTCCAAGGCGCCGCTTAAGGAAAATAGAAAAAGTAGCAGAGCTCCTTCATCCCAGTGCCCGACAGCTGCAGCTCCTGCAGCAACAGCCAACATGAGGAAATGGATGTCCAACACACCGGTACGGATTCGGTGGACGACTTCCTCTCCCGTCTTCCAACCCCCCGCAAGGTACGCAAAGAGAAAGAAAGCTTTTCCCATCCATCCTTCCAACCACCACCCCATGATTCCCGCACCACCGCAAACCAGTGCCAAAACGAGTGGGACTTTCCATTTTTTTCCAGCCCCCACCACCGAAGGCAACTGCCTCACCTCCAGCTTCACCCCGCTCAATATCTTCCAAAGCCAGAACTTGGGCGCTGTCGGGCAACTCTCCCTTTCCAAAACAATCTTTTCTCCTTCCCTCCGAAGAAAAACACCTTCTTCCCACTTTCCCTCCAGTAGTCGACCACACTTCCCGCAGCGGGAATCCGGTGGGGTCCACCGGCATACACTCTCACCTCCTAAACTACGGACAGCCTCAGCCAAACCAACCGCACTCCTCTCCCCTTCACCCTGCCCGGCCGTTGCATAATCAATTCGCCCCTCATGAAAGGAGATCGACACGCCCCTCAAATCGGATGATTCAGCCAGTTCATGGGCCAGAAGATCCAACCCACAGTTTTTGACCACATGCTGATGCATACCTTTAGACTAACTATTCCCAACCCCATCTGACCAACTTTACTCGACCCCTTGCCAACCCACTACCCCAGATTACTTTCGGAACGTGCCAGTAACCGCAGCTAAACGATCCAAATCATCGCCCCCCGCCTCTCCCACCCCGTCGTCCAAGACATCTTCACCCATCGACGATCTCTCCTTCCTGTCCCGTCATCTGGGCCCAAACAAGGCGACTGAAAAGGAGATGCTCAAAACCCTCGAGCTCTCATCCCTGGAAGAGCTCGTCCAAGCTACCCTCCCTAAAGGGCTAGCCTCTGTCCAGCCACCTCGTCTCCCCCCTGCCCGATCCGAAACCCGTGCCCTTGCCGATCTGGAGAAGATTCTAGCCACAAATCAGCCCTTCCGCTCTCTCATCGGATTGGGCTATCACGGCACTATCACCCCCCCTGTCCTACGCCGCGCCATCGTCGAAGACCCCGGTTGGTACAGCTCCTATACCCCTTACCAACCGGAAATCTCCCAAGGCCGGTTGGAAGCCCTCCTCAACTACCAAACCATGGTGCTCGAGCTTACCGGCATGGAAATTGCAAATGCCTCCCTTTTGGATGAAGGCACCGCTGCCGCTGAAGCCGCCTCGCTCGCCCAAGCCGCCATGACCGATAAAAATCGCCGAACTCTCTGGTTGACCGCAGGCCTACACCCCTCGACGACCTCGGTTATCTCGACCCGCGCGGCTGCATTAGGCTGGAAGATTCTGATTTCGGAAACTTTTCCCAAAAAAGATGCTCCTACTCTTTTTGCCGGAATCCTCGCCTACCCCGAAAGCGATGGGCATCTGGCCGATCCACGCCCCGCCATTGAAAATTTAAAAAAATCTGGGGCTCTCTCCATTGTGGTCGCCGATCCTCTTTCCCTTTTTCTATTCACTCCGCCGGGCGAACTGGGCGCCGATGTCGCCGTTGGCAGCACCCAGCGATTCGGCGTCCCCATCGGTTTTGGGGGACCCCACGCCGCCTACTTTGCCACCCGCGTCGCCTACCAACGCCTTCTTCCTGGCCGCCTGATCGGTGTCTCGAAGGATTCTGCAGGTCGTACCGCCTATCGCCTGTCCCTCCAAACTCGCGAGCAACATATCCGCCGGGACCGTGCCACCAGCAACATCTGCACAGCCCAAGCCCTCCTTGCCACTCTCGCCTCGATGTACGCCATCCATCACGGCCCCAAAGGCCTTCACCAAATCGCTCTCCGTATCCATCAGCATACCCAACGGCTCGCGGCTGGTCTCAAAACACTCGGCCTTACGATCGTCCATTCGACCTATTTCGATACCCTCCACATTCAAGGCCCAGCCGCGACACTCAAAACCGCATTCACGAAAGCCTCGCAAGCCCATACAAACTTCCGCCAATTCCCAAATGGGGATCTCGGCATCACGTTGGATGAGCGTACCGACGATGCCGAAGTCGATCGCCTTCTCTCCTTTTTTGGAGCAACCAAACTTCCGCCTCCCGCTTCAGAATTTCTGCCGATCTCCACCGCTTTATCCCGTACCACACCCGCCCTTCGCCACCCGATCTTCACCTCTCACGCGAACGAAAATGAACTGCTCCGCTATATCCGACGCCTCGCCGCCAAAGACTTGAGTCCCGCCCAGTCAATGGTTCCGCTCGGCTCCTGCACAATGAAACTGAACGCGGCCTCCGAACTCACCCCTCTCGGTTGGTCGACGGTCGCCGAACCTCATCCTTACGCCCCTGCTGAACAAAACCCCGGATACCTTAAGATGATTCACGACCTGGAAACATGGCTGGGAGAAATTACCGGACTTCCGCATGTGTCCCTCCAGCCCAATGCCGGTTCCCAAGGTGAATATGCCGGTCTTCTCTCGATTCGTGCGTGGCATCACTCCCGAGGAGAAACCCAGCGGGATATCTGCCTGATTCCCGTCTCCGCACACGGCACGAACCCCGCCAGTGCGGTCCTCGTCGGTTTTCGGGTCGTTCCCGTCGCTTGTGACACTCAAGGGAATGTCGATCTGACCGACCTCGACGCAAAACTAAAAGAACACGGACCGCGCGTCGCCGCCGCCATGGTCACTTACCCGTCTACACATGGAGTCTTTGAAACCGCCATCCGGGAACTGTGTAAAAAAGTCCACCAAGCGGGCGGCCAAGTCTATATGGACGGCGCCAACCTCAACGCCTTGGTCGGCATCTGTCGCCCCGGGGAATTTGGAATCGATGCCTGCCACCTCAATCTTCATAAAACGTTCTGCATCCCTCATGGCGGAGGCGGCCCAGGGGTCGGCCCTATTGCTGTGGCAGACCACCTAGCCTCGTTCCTTCCTTCTCATCCTCACCAGCCTCTGGAAAAAGATCAGGTAGGAGCTGTTGCCTCCGCTCCTTACGGTAGCGCGAGCATTCTGGTCATTCCTTGGATGTTCCTGGCGATGGTCGGTGGCAAGGGACTCGCCCGTTGTACCGAAGTCGCCATCCTGAACGCCAACTACCTGGCGAAACGACTCTCTGCCCACTACCCGATTCTTTACCGGGGTGCGGGAGGCTGGGTTGCCCATGAGTTCATCCTCGATTTTCGACCTTTCAAAGCCTCCGCTGGGATCGAGGTTGAAGACGTCGCCAAGCGGTTGATGGATTACGGATTTCATGCCCCAACCATGTCCTGGCCCGTGGGCGGAACTCTGATGATCGAACCCACCGAATCCGAATCCCGCGAAGAACTCGACCGTTTTGCGGATGCACTCATCTCCATCCGTAAGGAGATCTCCGAAATTGAGTCGGGCAAAATGGACCGTGCCCGCAACCCCTTAAAACTGGCCCCTCACCCCGCAGCCGATGTCATCTCGGATGGTTGGGATCGCCCCTACAGCCGCGAAAAGGCTGCCTATCCCGCTCCGTGGACACGGACATGGAAATATTGGCCCACTGTCTCTCGGATTGACGCCGTCCACGGCGATCGGAATCTCATCTGCTCCTGCCCAACCGTCGAAGAGTTGGCCTCCTAATCGGAAAGCACATCCTTCAATTGTCGCAGGGTCGGTTGTCTCAACCGACCCATAGGGGTGACCGGAAAGGCCAAGGGCGGGTTTTTAGGAGGCGAATCACCAAAACAAAAACCCCCGGGACCCAATCGCTGGTCCCAGGGGTTTTGTTTGAGAGTCTTATTCTAACTTTTTTTAGAAGCTGTAAACTACTTCCGCACCCGCGTAGTGAGCCGGACCATTCTGACCTTCGGGTTGGGCTGCTCCACTTTGCACCTGATAAAGGTTGGATCCCCAATCCAATCGGTATTCCGCCCGAATGAGCAGATTGTCGATCACATTGAATCCGGCTGTGAGAGTGTACTCCCAAAAGTTTACCCCAGTGACATGGCGGGTAGGATTATTTGCTTCTGGGGTGTTATGTGTAGTGCTGGCTCCCACATAACCAATCACACCGTCATTATTACTGCCCAGATACTCACCACGACTACTCAGGCTAAACCAGTCGTTGAACTGGTACTTGGCATAAGCTCCTGCCCCATACCAATGCGTGTTAATATTCGCGGGGCCATCCTGCGAGACTCCACTGATGTTCCCGAAGACTGTGTTAAAGGCCAGCAACAGCTTGTCCTCGGCAAATTTAGGGGCCCAATTTCCCCAAGAATTATATAGGAGCATGTAGGCTGAAATATCCCCGTTGTTGGCCCGAGCCGGCTGACTCGAGGAGGTCAAACTGCTATTGGTCGACCCCGTGGACGTGTTGTTATCATATCCACTGCTGTACTGGAAATTATTGCTCCAGTTTGCATTACCTCCAGGGGCCGTGACGTTCAGGGAGGCTAACAAAGCCACTCCATCGCCCGCATTCGGATTCAAAGTGGTATTATTGTCACTATTCGATCCGTTTACAACACCGAGTTTTCCGTCGAGGTAGTCATCAAACCTGTAGGACGACAAAACCCCCGTGTAGTACAAAGGCATCACATTAAAGAGAATCCCGTAACTGGTATTCAAGTTGGCAGGCCGCTCCATCACTTCATAACCCATGGTCGAAACGAACTTGCCCACTTTGAAGTCCCATCCGTTCCCCACAGGGGCGCGAATCGAGGCGTAGGCCTGCTCCAAGAAGAGACTGTTTGAGTTGTTATTCGTGTTGTAACCGGCATTGGGACTCCGGTTAATAAAATAAGAGGCGTCCTCACCAATCATCACATCAGTTCGGAACCCAGCTTGGGCCTTGTTCTCCGAAGTTAGCGCTTTTTCCAAAGCCAACTTCACCGCGTAGAGATTGAAATCGCCACGCTGGGCCGTATCTGTTGCGTAACGTGTCGAAACCATCGAGTTATTTCCTGATCCAGTAAAGTTGTAGCTGTATCCGGCGTCGACATAACCACTGAGCTTGATCCCTTTTTGAGCCGTTTCGACAAAGTTGTTCTGAACCATTTTCTTGGTGTCTTGCGCAGAAGCCTCTGGCGCACTATCTGCAAAAGAGATGGAAGCTAACGCCGACAACATAAGTACTGAAATGTGTTTGTTCATCTCTTCAAAAAACCAGAGCAAAAACCCAAAGACAACAAAACACAGATTTCCGTGTCAATAAGTGCCGATTTTCTCCGCAATATCCTCAGCAGGATAAGTCCAGATCTCGGAGAGGGTGGGATGATAGTGGGGCATCTCCGCAATCTCTGTCGCCGTCCCACGATACCTCATCACCGCCATCGGCTCGTGAATCAGATCTGAGGCATGGGGGCCCACCACCTCTGCACCCACAATTTGTCCCCTTTCCTTTAATGCGATCAGTTTCACAAAGCCGTTCATCTCCCCCATCACAATCGACTTCCCATGATCGGCGAAAGGATAACTCGCCGTCAGGATATCCCACCCCTTTGCACGACACTCCCGTTCCGAATACCCCACCCCAGCCGCCTCGGGCGAAGTAAAGATCACCTCCAGCTTCATTCGATAATCCATCTTCTCCCGCAGATCTCCACCCTTAAGAAGTTGAGCCGCGTTTTTCGCTGCTACCTCCCCTTGCTGGATCGCCAGATGTACCACCTCGTACGGTCCACACACATCTCCCGCCGCAAAGATATGCGGAACACCGCTTTGCTGGGTTTCAGATACCACAATTTTGCCCTTTGTGATTTCAACTCCCGCATTCTCACACTTTAGCTCCGACAAATCCGGCTCCCGACCAAGAGCCTGAAGAATCTGCTCCGCTTCCACTGATTTTTTTTTACCCCCTTGCAGAAACTCCACCCTCTTTGTTTTTCCTTTTTGGATCACCTGCACGATCTCCGTCCCGCAAAAAACATCCGTCCCATCCTGCCGAAAGACTTTCCCCAAAACTTGCCCCACCTCAGGGTCTGATTCCGGCAACAACTGGGAACTTCGTTGGATAACAGTGACCTTGACTCCCAGGTGGGCGTAATACTGGGCAAATTCCAGCCCCACAGCCCGCCCTCCAAGCACGATCAGGCTTTTGATCGGCTTCCCGACCCGCAAACAATCATCACTCGTCCAGTACCCCGTCTTTTCCAATCCCGGGATTTCACGCTTGGCTGTCCTTGATCCCGTCGCCACTACAAAACTTTTCGCCTCGATTTCCGCCGGGACCTTGTCTTTGCCCACAGACTCCAACCCGAGGTGATGCGGTCCCCGAAATTTTGCATAAGCCCGATAAAAGGTGAAATCTCCCCTCTCCAACTGTCCTTTTCTGTAATCGGCAAACTCCCGGATTAGACGGTCTTTTCTTTTCAGAATCGCTTTCCAGTCAGGCTTTGGCTTACCCACTCGGATTCCAAATTCAGCCGCGCGTGCGATTTCATGGTTCCGATGGGCACTCTCTAAGAATGTTTTGGTCGGCATACATCCACGCAAAATACAAAGGCCTCCGACCTCCTTCCCCCCTTCGATCACAGCCACTTTCAGACCTAGTCCCTGCGCTGTTCGCGCCGCCGCATAACCCGCACTTCCCCCGCCGATTACGGCCAGGTCAAAAGAAGGCGTCATGGTTAGACCCCAGTCGGGGCCTTGGATTCAATCACCGAACCTTGTCCGCCAAACTTGGGATAAAGATAACGGGCAGCAGGAATTCCCTCCCGTGTGATCACCGAAGCCTTCTCCAATCCCTTTTCCGCCAAATGGCGTAATGAAGCCTGTAACAGAGCCACCCCCAAGCCACGTCGCTGGTACTCATAATCCAGAATGACCCCGGAAAGAAGCTGGGGTTCTTCCCCCTCCTTCGGCTGCAAAGCGCTTAAACCAATGACTCGGGAACCATGGGATAGCACTAGAATTTCCATTCCAACCAGCGGCTTGCCCTCGGGGAAAGTTTTTTGTCGCAACTGCTCCAAATGAGCCTCCAGACCCACAATCCACGACTTTTCGTTCAAAAAGGCCCGTTGAATCCCTTCCCATAATACCTCCACATTGGGATTCGGCTGGAGTTTAATCTCGTGCTTGGCGGGAAGAGAGGGCTGCTGGAGGGGCACTTTCCCCAAATCCCAAGTGAAACGGATCAGTTGAGGGGTGCGTTTCATCCATCAATTGGAACGCATATGCGACCAAAGGCCAAGCCGGAAACCTCCTAGCGACTTCCCGGTTTCACCGCAGGGATCTTCTGCAAATCTTCAGGAATCGAGCTAGCCGAAAATGTCTCAACCGGAAGGGACAAAAGAGAGCACATCGGCACACCCAATTCGGGCTTGGTCTCGCTTCGATTTACCAGGCAGGCTACTCCGGCCACTTCCCCACCCGCTTCTTTGACCCGCTGAATCACCTCCCGGACGGCGCTTCCTGTGGTAATCACATCCTCCACCACCAGAAATCTTTCCCCGGGTTTGACGTCAAATCGCCGAATCCTTAACTGACCTTCAACCTTTTCCGCAAAGATATGTCTCCGCCCCAAATGCCGGGCCACCTCATGACCCACCAAAATTCCCCCCATCGCTGGCGAAATCACCGAATGAAAGACCCACTTGTCCACCTTCACCTTTTCCACCAAGGCCCCACACAACTCGGACGTCGCTACCGGGTCTTGCAAAACAAGGGCGCACTGAAAAAAAGTTCGGCTGTGCAAACCCGATCGCAGAATAAAATGCCCATGGAGGAGGGCTCCGCAGCGGCGAAAAACCTCAAGAACCTGATCTGCGGTCATGAGCCTGGACGTCGGGCCAGCAACTCAATCTCTACTGCTCCCCCTTTGGGTAATGCGGCGACCTGAATCGTGGAACGACTGGGTGGATCTTGGGGAAAAAATTCTGCATACACCCCGTTCATCTCAGGAAAAGTCTTTAGGTCGGTCAAGAAAACAGTCGCCTTCACCACATCCGCTAGACTCAACCCTCCCTCTTTCAACAGGCTTTGGGCTCGTTCCAAAGCCTTCCGTGTCTGCTCAGCCACGGATCCATTCAGTAAATTTCCAGCCTCATCCAAAGCGAGCTGCCCTGAAAGATAAACAAAGCCGCCCGCTTCCGTGGCTTGCCGGTATGGCCCGATCGCCGGACCCGCCAGTTTTGATGTCCAACCTTTGTGTCCCATGCCCTGCATCTTTTCTGAATCCGACCCCCAGGTCAACGCTCATGAACGATCTTCTCCTCAACGTTACACGGATCCAATTCACCCACTCCGATTTTCACTTTGCGCCCTCATTTTTCCCACTTACAATTGCCCTATGAAATTAATTCTGCTCCTTCTTTGCCTTCTGCCCGCCCCCCTCTTTGCCCACACCGGCCATGAAGCGCTGGGATTCACCAATGGCTTCACCCATCCCGTTTTGGGTCTGGATCATCTCCTGGCGATGCTTAGCGTCGGGATCCTCAGCGCTCAGATGGGCGGTCGTGCGATCTGGACTGTTCCCCTGACCTTTGTCTCGTTCATGCTCGTCGGCGGAATCTTTGGCATGCTCGGAATCCCTTTTTTCTCGGTGGAAATTGCGATCGCCGCTTCCGTCCTTGCTCTCGGCTTGGCCATCGCCATCGATAAAAAGTTTCCCATGGCTATCACCATGACTGGTGTTGCCTTCTTCGCCCTTTTCCATGGACACGCTCACGGGGAGGAAATGCCCGGATCGGCCCAACCCGCTCTCTACGCGTTGGGGTTTGTTCTTGGAACCACACTGATTCACCTCTCAGGCGTGCTTCTGGGCTGGTTGGCTACCCGCCAACCTCGCCACTCCTTCCTCCTACGTGCCAGCGGTGTCGCAATTGCCGTTGTGGGGGCTTACTTCCTCAGCCAAGCCTGTCTCCCTGCCAAACCTTCTTGCAACTCACCACTGACAAGCTGCACCCACTAATCTCTTTGTCTTAGTTCTGTCAGCTTTTGTCTCAAGAGTGCAATGCACTCTTTCCAAAAGTCCTTCGGCAACGCTTCATACCGCACCGTTTTGGCATCCACTTGGGTGGTGTAAAAGATATTGCTCGGTTCCCCCACAAGCTCATCGAAAAGATTCCGCCTCACATAAGCAGAGATTTCATGCCCTCCGTCCAAATGCACATTCACATCCCGACCCTCCGCATCCGCATCCAAGGCAAGCAAGACCAGCTGCATCTCCGCCCAGTTGATGCTGAGATCGCTTTTGGCTAACGACGCGACGTGAGTGTCGATTCGCTCCAGAAGTCGACGAACGATCCTCTCACACTCCTGCGGCCGATTTTCAATCTCTTTTGCCGTTGGGACGTCCCCATGGTCGTGACTTTCCCCCGAGCAGCACTTGTGACTCATGGAAGGTTTCTACCTTCCTCTTTCTCGGCGGGAAAAGAAATTGTTCTTTGGATAAAACTCTCCTTTTTCGACTTTCCCTGCTTTAACATGCCCTTGCTGTGCTGATCGATACCCATAGCCACCTCGACTTCCCCGATTTTGACGCCGACCGCGCTGATGTCATCCAACGGGCCTCACAAGCAGGCGTCACTCGCCTCATTTCGATTGGAACGACCCTTGAAACTAGCCGGGCTGCCCTTGCCTTAGCCGACTCCTACCCCCATGTCTTTGCCACCGTGGGTCTCCACCCCTCGGAAGTCCAGGAAGCTCCAGATTCAGCCATCGAGCAACTCGCAAAGCTCGCCCAACATCCTAAGGTCGTTGCCCTAGGAGAGTGCGGACTTGATTACCATCGCCTCCCCAGCCGATCTACTCCGTTTGCCGAATCCTCCTCGACCACTGGCGGAGTTCCCCCCGGAAGCGAGGAACTCCTTCTCGCCGATGCAGAGATCAAAAATCGCCAAGCCACATTTTTCCAAGAGCAGCTCGATCTGGCTGCACGACTGCAACTCAACGTTGTCGTCCATCAAAGAGACAGCTGGGCCGATACTTTGTCCAACCTGAAGCCATTTTCGGGTCGTCTTCGGGCTGTTTTTCACTGCTTTTCAGGAAGCCATACTCAAGCCCAAGAACTGATCGAACTAGGCCACTCCATCTCCTTTACAGGGATCGTCACCTTTAAAAATGCCCGCGACCTTCATGCCTGTGTCCAAAAAGTTCCCGCAGGTTCCTTCTTTCTTGAGACCGATTGCCCCTATCTCTCTCCCGAACCCCACCGAGGCAAGCGGTGTGAACCTGCATACACAAGGTTGGTAGCTGAAAGGGTAGCCTCCCTCCGTGGAACAACCTTGGAAGAAATCGCTCGCGAAACGACCTCAGCTGCGGAAAAGTTCTTCCGGTTCCCCTCCATATCGTGAAACCTCCTATCCCATTCTGGATTCGTGTTCCAGCTACAACCGCCAATCTTGGCCCGGGATTTGATGCCTTTGGCCTCGCCCTCAATCTCTATAACTACATCACCGTCGAGCCTGGACATCCCGAGACTCCGGATGCTTTCTCCTCAGAAATCATAGCGGCTTATCACAAATCCAGAAAACTCCCAAGGAAACCATATCGCCTCGTAGTTCGTGGACATGTCCCCCGCTCTCGTGGTCTCGGCAGCAGTGCCACCGTCCGCCTTGGCATGCTCGCCGCTCTCGACAAGATCCACCGTCGAACCCTGGATCTGCCTTGGTTGATTGAGACCGCGACCACTCTGGAAGGGCATCCCGACAATATCACCGCCGCCGTTTTGGGTGGATTTGTCGTTTGTGCCGGAATCCATCCGGCCCGCACCAAAGTCTCCAATCGTTTGAAGTTCGTCGCCGCCATTCCAAAACTCGAAACCTCCACCCGTGCCGCCCGTTCCCTCCTTCCCTCCAGGGTCCCCTTTCAGGATGCCGTAGCGAATCTACGCAGTGCCTCTCGTATCACAGCAGCCTTTTTTGAAAAGAAGTATGAAGAAGCTCGAGGATCGTTCTCCGATCGTCTCCATCAACCCTACCGTGCCACCCTTGTGCCCGGACTCAAGGATGCGATCCATAGCGCCGAAAAGGCGGGAGCCATTGGAGCTTTTCTGAGCGGAGCTGGGCCCACGGTCATGGCGATCTGTCTCAAAGGAGAATCCACAATCGGTGCGGCAATGAAACGATCTCTACAGAAGGCAGGCCTCAAATCCGTCGAGATCCAGGTTCTTTCAGCCGACAATAACGGAATTCAAATCGTCCGTTCGATACCCAGAACAGTTTAAAAGAACGAACTGGGATCTGTCAGGTGCTGGAAATTATCGCTTTTCAGCGTAGTGGTGTAGACGATTCGACAGAATCATGAACGTCGGGGCCCAAAGCCCGACAAAGATTCCAAAACGTTCCGCATACGCCCGCTTTAGGTCTGCCAAAGCATCCACTCCGGGTGCACCAAATTGGCCACCTGCAGAAAACCAGATCATCACTGAACCGATGATCGACAAGAATCCCAAGGCGAAGCAGAGGTTACTGAGGAATTGGATCTGTTGTTTGTTCATAGAGTAAGGCTGGGCACTTTCCTGCTCGCTTCAAGCCATTTCAGACCTACTGACAGGCCTCGCACTCGCCGCCATTGCGCATGGCTTCGATTGAACAGGCCAACTTTTCCTCGGCACTGAAGGTTTTTTTGGATGCATCATGTGAAGCTTCAGGATCCTGCAGACCAGCTCTCACCTCTTTTTTCAGCTTCACAGTGGCTTTCTCAATGTTCGAAGCTCCCAATGTCCGTAGATAGTAGGTCGTCTTCAGTCCTTGATGCCAGGCCAACCGATACATCCTTGAAAGAACCTTCAGGTCAGGCTGACCCAAAAACAGGTTCAAGGACTGGGCTTGATCAATCCACTTCTGCCGGCGAGCCGCCGCCTTCATGATCCACTCAAAGCCCACTGCAAAGGCGGTCAGGTACCTCTTCTTCAACTCCTCGGGCATCCCTTCAATCGAACCGAGCTCTCCGTCAAAGTACTTCAGCTGATCCACCATCTCCTGGTTCCATAGACCGGCCTTCTTTAGATCTTTCACCAAGAAAGGATTCAAAACAATGAACTCCCCGGAAAGATTGCTCTTCACGAAAAGATTCTTGTAAGTCGGCTCAATGCAAGGAGACGTTCCGGTGATATTCGAGATGGTTGCCGTCGGAGCAATCGCCAACACATTGGAATTTCGCATTCCATGAGTGCGGATTTTTTCTCGTAACGGTTTCCAATCCATCCGGCCGCCGCGGGGGACTTCGACTTCGACTCCCCGCTCCTGCTCCAGTAGGTCAACCGTATCCTGAGGAAGGAGTCCACGATCCCACTTCGAACCCTTGTACGTGGAATAGGTGCCCTTCTCCGCCGCCAAATCACTCGAAGCCTCGTATGCGTAGTAAGCGATCGCTTCCATCATCTCATCGTTAAATTCCACCGCACCCTCCGACTCAAAGGAAAGCCCCTTCATGTAGAGGGCATTCTGGAGCCCCATCACCCCAAGCCCGATCGGGCGGTGACGGGAATTCGCCGTTTTTGCGGCTTCCGTTGGGTAGAAGTTGATGTCGATCACATTATCCAAAGCTCGGACCGCCACTCGGACCGTATCCCGCAGCTTCGCATGATCGAGCGATCCGTCTGGAAGGATATGGGTGTCGAGAATGATCGAACCCAGATTGCAAACAGCGGTTTCATCCTTCCCCGTGTTGAGGGTGATCTCCGTGCAAAGATTGGAGCTATGGATCACGCCCACGTGATCCTGGGGACTCCGAATGTTGCAGGCGTCCTTAAAGGTGATCCACGGATGCCCCGTCTCGAACAGCATGGAGAGCATTCTCTTCCAAACCTCGATGGCAGGAACCTTATGGCTCCAAATTTCGCCCTTCTCGGCCCGTTTCTCATAAGCCACATACTGCTCTTCGAACTTCTTCCCATAGAGATGGTGAAGGTCCGCAGCATCACTCGTCCGGAAGAAGGTCCAGTCTTCTCGGGCTTCCATCCGCTTCATGAACAAATCAGGAATCCAGTTGGCCGTATTCATGTCATGGCAACGGCGCCGATCGTCCCCGGTGTTCTTCCTCAACTCGAGAAAGTCGAACAGGTCGTTATGCCAAGTCTCCAAATAGGCACAGCCCGAACCCTTCCGCTTGCCTCCCTGATTCACTGCGACGAGAAGATCGTTGTGCAGTTTAAGGAAAGGAATGACCCCTTGGCTCTCTCCGTTCGTTCCGCCGATGTAGCTGCCGGTTCCCCGGACGCTGGTCCAAGAACCTCCCAAGCCGCCCGCCCACTTCGAAAGCATTGCATTTTCCGCAACGCCACGCTGCATGATCGCCTCGATCGAATCGTCGACCCAGTACAGGTAGCAGGACGAAAGCTGACTGTGCTTCGTTCCCGAATTAAACAACGTGGGCGTCGACGAGCAGAACCGCCGACTCTTGTAGAGATTGTAGAGCTCTAGAACCCGTACTTCCCGATCTTTCGGTTCTGCATGGAAAAGCCCCATCGCGACACGCATCCAGAAGAATTGAGGTGTCTCCAACCTGCGGGAAACATCCGCCTGCTTATCAACGATCAAATACCGATCGTACAACGTCTGGACTCCCAAGAAGTCCAACTCCAGATCCGCCAATGGATCAAGTGCCGCCGCCAGTTTCTCTAGGTCATATTTTTGCAGAACTGCGCTATACCGGTTGATCTCCACTCCGCGCTGGATCGTTTCCACAAACTTCTTACGGTGGAAATCCCGCAACGCACGGATTCCATCCCGTAAAATATCCCAGCCCAGCACCTCCTCATAAATAAAGGTGAGCTGAATTCTTCCGGCAAATTTAGCGAAATCCGCATCTTTCTCGATCAGGGTCTTGGCATTCAGACTGATTGTGTTATTAAGATCCGATCGCTTCATTCCATCGAAAACAGACCTCCGCAACTCTTTTTCGATCTCCCCGGCAGAAAGACACAGATCCAATCCGATCGAGGCAAACTCAATCCTGGAACGCAAATCCGCTCCGTCCCACAAAAAGGTTGTTCCATCCAAATTGGCAACCACCACCATCCCCTCCGTCGGATCGGTTGGAGCCGCAGCAACCTCGCCCCGGGCCTTCCGCTCACGCTGATCGGCACGCATGGCGCGATAAATGATATAACGTTCAGCCACCTTGTAGTGCCCGGCCCGCATCAGCTCTTCCTGCACCAGATCTTGGACTTCCTCGATATGCACGGTCGCTTGACCCAATTCGGTCACTCTTACCGTTACCGCACGGGCAATCTCTGGAGCGGACGATGCGTCCATCCGTAAGGAAAGAAACGCCTGACATACCGCCACCTCGATCTTCGACTCATTCCACGGGACCGTTTGCCCCTGCCGACGGATCAATCGCACCGTACAAGCAGCAGGCTCTCCGGGCCCCGGCACAACGGGAGGACGCTCACGTCGCTCTCCCACCAGGCTTCGAGCCACATCATACGCGTTGTTATCCACTAGAGTTTTCTCCACCAAGGTTTGCAAATCTTCAATCTTAAGTCTCAACGGCCTCTCGGCAAGGGCCTGACGGGCTAGGTTGCGACCAACTTCCGTACAAATTTTAGCAACCCAACGGCGATTTGTTTCGGTGAAAATCGACTCCTGCCCCTTGGCCTTCAACCACCGAGCCAAACTCCGGCCGACCATTTCTGCTACTTCCGCCAACTGAAATGCGTGGTGGGAATCCCCGTCGATCACCTCGATCTCGGGCATGTCCACCTGCAACTCGCCGATCGACTCACCCCACGCATCCGACTTACCGTCCGGTAGGTTGAGAAAACGCTTCATGGCCAAATCCACATCCACATCACGCGGGTCCATCTTCATAATACAATCCTCCTCTTTCTGCTTTTACTAAAAATTAAAGTTCGTCGTCGTGCACTGCCGCTAACGCCGAAGACTTCTGATACTCGGTCACACGGCCTTCAAAGAAGTTCTGCTCCTTCTTGATGTCCATCATTTCGGCCAGCCAGGGCAACGGATTGGCAACTTCGCCCCGCAAGGGTTTCAACCCAACCCCCTCCAATCGCCGATCTGCGATGTAATCGATGTAGGACAGGAAATCCTCCAAGCTCAATCCGACCGCATTCACCGGGAGACAATCCTTGATAAAGGTCTTCTCCAACTCCACAGCCGTGGCCATCGTTTGCCGCAGCTCTTCCTTGAAGTCCTCGCTCCAGATCTCTCGGTTTTCCTCAACAAGATCCATGAAGAGGTTACGGAAGACTTCAATGTGGTTCGACTCATCCCGCAGGGTGTAACGGAACATCTGACCAATCCCCGGGAACTTGTTCTGCCGATAGAGGGAAAGAATCATCCCAAACAATCCGTAAAATTGCGTTCCCTCCATGCACTGACCAAAAACAAAGATATTCTTGGCCAGAAGTCTCTTGTTCTCGGTCTTCGTCAGATCCAAATCCCGGCGCAGTTCCCTGGAAATTCCAGTCACAAACTCATTCTTTTTCACGATCGACTGCACGTCTTCAAACATGGCCTCACACTCATGCGGGTTAATCCCCAGCGAGCTGATCATATAGAGCAACGAGTCGGCGTGGATGTTTTCCTCGTGGGCGTGACGACCCAGCACCAGCTTGAGCTCCGGAGCTGTGACCATTTCGCGAACGACGTGCTGAATGTTGTCCCCGACGATTCCCTCTGCCGCGGAAAAATAACCAATGCCCATCCGGATAATCCAACGCTCCACGTCGGAAACCACTTTGCCGTCTTTCCACTGCTCAATGTCTTTACCCATCCCGATATCCTCAGGCTCCCAGTGATTCGCCTTCATCTTTCGGTAAAGGTCGTACGCCCAGCTATATTTTAATGGGAGAAGATTGAAGGTCATCGTCTCCTTACCAAGAATCACCTTTTTCCCCGCAAATGCCTCTTCCGCTTTTTTCTTATCGAGAACGAACTTACGCCCCCCCACGGTGAACTCTGTTTGCATCATAATTTAATCCCGCTTTCCAGCTTCTGCGAGGGCCAGGCTTGCATACCCGCCGCAGGAGCCATTTTCACTATTATTTACGCTAATATGCGTAAATACCTTATTTAGCCCGCAACACCTTTGAGTTGTGTTGAATGTGTTCAAGGGGACTAGATGTAGTGTGAGAATTTTACGTGTCAATAGACTTTGCGAAATTTTTTAATTTTGTTCGTATATCTCTTAAATTAAAGCGAATAGGTCGTTTTTCCCTACGCAAAAACGACCCCCTCAATGGTCTACTTATTCACAAAACAGAAAAGTTTCCCGGATTCGGACAATTTCTTACTGCGGAACGTGACAACCAGCACCGCCATGTTTTTGGAAATACTTTTGGTGATACTCCTCCGCAGGGGTGAATGGTCCCGCCAGATCCACCTGAGTAACGATCGGTCTTGAGAACTTTTTCTGCTGCGTCAACTCCGCGATCACGCTGCGAATCACCATTTCCTGCTCTGGTCGGGTGAAATAGATCGCCGACCGATACTGATCCCCCACATCCGGACCCTGACGATTCAGCGTTGTTGGATCATGAATCTTGAAAAAATATTCCACCACTTTTCGCGTGTTGGTTTTCTTCGTCTCGTAAACCAGTCGCATCACCTCCGCATGCCCCGTTCCATGACCACACACTTCCTGATAGGTCGGAGCCTTGGTCCACCCTCCCTCATATCCCACTTCTGTTTTTCGAGTTCCGACAAATTTCGAGTACACCTCCTCCACTCCCCAAAAACATCCTGCCCCCAGATCGAGCGTCTCCAACTCTGGAGCCGGACCCTCTTCCTGAAAGCTCAACACAGCTGAGTTGATGCAATATCGCAATCCAGAAGGCTTCGGCCCGTCCGGAAACACATGGCCGAGATGCATGTCGCAGCGAATGCAGTGAACTTCCGTCCGGGTCATGCCCAGTTCGTTGTCGGTCTGCTCCCCAATATTCTCCTCGGCGAACGGCTGAAAGAAACTCGGCCAACCCGTGCCGGAATCAAATTTGTCTCCCGATCGAAATAACGGCAGACCGCAACCCGCACAGAAATACACCCCCTTTTTGTGGTTATCGTGAAACACTCCGCAAAAGGCCCGCTCTGTTCCAGCGGTTCTTCCGATTCGAAACTGCTCGATACTCAGACGCGCCGCCCACTCCTTGTCCGATCGCACTACTTTTGGAACTTCGAAAACCGGTCCGGTCGTCCCTTCCTCCGTCATAAGACGAACCATCACGCCTTCACCTTGTTTCTTTTCTTTTCCCTGTGTCATCGCACCAAGATGCCCTGAAAACCACCACACCGCCAGCCCTGCAAGCAGGCCCAATCCGATCCAAAACTGCCAAGGATTTCTCATGAGGAAATTCTACCTCCAAAAAAACTCAAAACAAAGGATGAGGATAGACTCCCCTGGCAACCAAACCCTTCAGATAATCCGCCACCAGTTGTTTGTCTTCCGGATAGGTCATTCCAGCCCACTTTTCCGATGTCGGCAAAACCTGAACCCGAGCCTTCCTCTCCCGAATCCATCCACCCACAGCATTAGGAATGAGATACTCTGATTTCTCAGACGAACCCGCTTCTTTCAGAAAGGTCTCAAACCCCTCCTGCAACATGGGAAAAATCGATGCGTTGAACCCCCAGCAATTCATCGAAACCGGATCTTCCCCGGGAAATACACCTTCCCGACCGGAGTGATTCTTCCCCTTCACCTTGCCCCCCTCTTGATGCAGATCAAAATACTCCTCCACCCCAACGAGAAAGCCTTTTGGATCTCGCTGGCATACTCCTCGGGTCACCGTTCCGTGATCCGATAACGTTTGATCCAGCCGAAATCCCGCCATCGAAAACTCCCCCTTCCCCTTTCCAGTCGGCGACGTCAAATGCGCATGCAAAAGTCGGTACGATTCCCGACCATAAAAATCATCCGCGTTGATCGCAACAAAGCCACCCCGAATCACCGATCCGGCTGCGAGGATCGCTTGACCCGTACCCCACGGCTTTTTTCTTCCTTCGGGAACCACGAACCCTTTAGGCAGGTCATGCAGCTCCTGAAAGGCGTAATCCACTTCGATCTTCCCTTCGTATCGTTTCCCAATCGCTTTTCGGAAATCTGCCTCCAGATCCTTCCGGATCAGGAACACCACCCGCTCAAACCCTGCATGCTTCGCATCGTAAACTGCATAGTCGAGCAGCACCTCCCCCCCTGGACCCACCGGATCCAGCTGTTTCAATCCGCCATACCGGCTTCCCATTCCCGCTGCCATGACCAAAAGTGAAAGATTTGATGACATCATTTTGAACTAGCAAGGTTTCCAAACTCTTCAAACCAGTTTCGCTAAAAACCGATTTCTGCCAAATACTCTTCCAATCCCTTTTCCCAATTCGGAATTTTTCTTCCAAGAAACTTTTCCGTCTGCTGAACGTCCAGAGGCGAAAACGCAGGACGCGCCACCTTCATCCCCGGAATCTGATCCAAGGAAAGTTCCCGAATCTCCCGACAAGCGACCTTCCCTCCTCTCCCCCGCATCAACTCCACCGCCTTTTTCGCAAATTCTTTCCACGTGGTCTCCCCACTTTGAACTCCGTGAAAGATTCCCCGTGCATCTCCCCTCGCCAAATCGAGTATGATCCGCGCCGCTTCTCCGGCATAGGTACACGAGCCCCTCCGTCCCCCCGCCAACTCGACTACCTCCCGCTCGGCCAAAATTCCCGGAAGCTGGCTCATAAAGGTTGAACCACCATGTCCAAACACCCAAGCCAACCGCACGATCAATGCCTGTGAATTCGCCAAAAGCACCTGCTTTTCCCCATTCGCTTTGTCGTGGCCATAGCGAGACAAAGGAGACGCCGGATCTTCCGGAACGTAAGGCGTTTTCTTTGTTCCATCAAAAATGTAATCCGTTCCCAAATGCACAAACTTGATACCCACTTTTCCACACTCCTTGGCCCAATCCGCCGGAGCCGTCGTGTTGATTTTTCGACTCGCGACCGGATCCTCCTCACAACGCTCCAAACGGGTCAAAGAAGCAGCGTTGATCACGCAATCCGGCTGAAACTTGAGCAACGCTCCATTCGCCGCATCGGGCTGGGTGATATCGAGATCACAATGGGTCAGTGCCGTCACTTCCATCCCCCGTCGCTTCGCCTCTTTCACCAAATACCGCCCGGTCAATCCCCCGGCCCCGAGAATCAGGACCTTCATGCCGCCCTTTAT
Organism: Akkermansia muciniphila; assembly: GCA_945878585.1. Lineage (GTDB taxonomy): Bacteria > Verrucomicrobiota > Verrucomicrobiia > Methylacidiphilales > Verrucolacustridaceae > Verrucolacustris. Next base: position 2,320 of record CAMDXQ010000009.1, on the reverse strand, counting down.
CCCTCGATCGTGTTGATCTCGACAGGCTCTACCTGAACACCCTGTTTTTCAAACCACTTCACCACTTCATCAATCTTTTCGTGCGCTCCCGTGAACTCCAATGCCATCACAAACACATCTCGGTCTGCCGAAGCCGAACGCACATTGAATTCCAGATCAAACTTCTTACTCATCAGATAGAGCAAAGGCTTCTTTCCGGTCTCCGGATCAAAGGTCAGCCAGTACCGGAGGCTTACTCGCTTGGTCGCCATACAAATCAACCCCCCGCAATGGCGGGAACGATACTCACTTCATCTCCAGCCTTGAGCGGAGTCTGCTGATTTTGGAGAAAACGAATATCCTCACCGCCCACATAAATATTCACGAAACGACGGACCTCCCCTTTTTCATCCACCAACCGATCGTGGATCCCGGGAAACGACTTCTCGAGCGATGCCAACATCGCATGCACATCTTTTGCCTCCACCTCTACGGTATCCTTCTGCCCGGTCAGGGCGCGAAGCGGAGTCGGAATGCTGACAGAAACGGCCATAATCCCTTTTCTAGACTTGGACGTGCCTTTTGGCGAGTCCGGACGAAAGCAACGCATCAAAATCCTTTAGGCTGGGTTTGATTTTCGACGGGCTGTCCAAATGTCCGACCAAGGCTTCCACCGTTTTCAAGCCGTGACCCGTGATGCACAATACCACCTCCTCGTCCTTGGGAATCTTCCCCGTCTGCACCAACTTCTTGGCACAAGCGACGGTTACTCCCCCGGCGGTTTCCGCAAAGATCCCCTCCGTTTCGGCCAGTAGCTGAATGCCCTCAATAATCTCCTCATCCGTCGCGTCCTCCGACCATCCTCCCGTCGTAGCCATCGACTTCACCGCATAATAGCCGTCCGCAGGTGTTCCAATTGCCAACGACTTCGCAATCGTCTTCGGATGGGGAACCGGGCGAATCAGATCCGTACCACTCTTACGAGCAGCTGTGATCGGGTTGCAACCCGTCGCTTGCGCCCCATGAATCGAAAAGGCCGACTTCGATGTCAGCCCCAGCTTCGTAAATTCCCCATACGCCTTGTGGATTTTTGTTAAAAGCGAGCCGCTGGCCATACAAACCACCGTGTGGCGAGGAATTCTCCAACCCAACTGCTCCATGATTTCATACCCGAATGTCTTCGAACCCTCCGCGTAGTACGGACGTAAATTCACATTCACAAATCCCCACCCGTACTTACCGGCAATCTCGGAGCAAAGCCGGTTCACGGCGTCATACGCACCCTCAATGCCAACCACATTCGTTCCATAGACGATGCTGTTGAGGACTTTGTTTTGTTCAAGGTCGGCCGGAATCAGAACCCAACTTTCCAAACCTGCACTCGCCGCATTCGCCGCGACCGAATTTGCCAAGTTTCCCGTCGAGGCACAGGCCACCACCTTGAATCCCAACTCCCGGGCCCGCGAAAGCGCCACCGCCACCACCCGATCCTTGAAACTCAGCGTCGGGTGATTCACGGTGTCGTTTTTCACATAACAAGCCTTCACCCCAAGAGCCTTGGCCAGTCGATCTGCCTTCACCAAAGGCGTAAACCCAACCTGCTTTCCAACCGTGGGCTCTGCTTCAAGCGGAAGAAGCTCCCGATAACGCCACATCGAATCGGGACGGGACTCGATTAACTTTCGGTTCAAGACGGAACCAATCGCCGTATAATCGTAGTCTGCCTCCAAAGGTCCAAAATCGAACTCGCACACATGGATCGCCTGAGCCGGATAGGTCCGGCCACATTCGCGACACTTTAACTTGGAGAAAAATTTTCCAGCCATGTCTCTTTCGTGCGCCCCTGCCCGATTTCAAACCCAGTCATGGCCGGTTTGTTCGCCTGTAAGAATGGGGGATCACACTGCGTCTATACGCGGAATGCCGATCCTCTCATCCTTTCCGACACTCCCCCTTTCGGGAAAGCGCCTGACTGGGTTTGGCACCCTAACAACCCCATCCGAAGATGGGGTCCGGTTGCCGCAGTTTCGTAGGGCCAGCCCCTCCACTGCTCTTGATAAGAAGCGCCCCTATAGAATCTCTTACATGCCTCTCGAAGTCAAGGCAGTGCCACCCCCTGACCTTCCAGACCAAAAGAATCGAAAATTCCAATTTTCTTCCCGACCGCTACGATCGGGTTACGTGAAACCGACTTTACTTCGCTCAGGAAAAGTTCGCGACATCTACCGCTGGCAAAATCAGATCTGGCTCGTCGCCTCCGATCGCATTTCCGCCTACGATGTTATTCTTCCCAACCCCATTCCGGGAAAAGGAACTCTACTCACCTCCATCTCCAAGTTCT
>CAMDXQ010000008.1 GCA_945878585.1 Akkermansia muciniphila | reverse complement strand
GCTCTGACCGATGCGGTTCTCGGAGCCCTCGGTGCGGGCGATATCGGAGCCCACTTCCCGAACACCGACCCAAAATGGAAGAATGTCGCTAGTACCCTCTTCCTTGCCGAGTCCGCCCGACTCGCCAAAGAAAAAAAAGCCATAATCTTAAATGTGGACGCCACCCTTTTGGCTGAAGCTCCCAAACTACTTCCTCACTTTCCCGCCATGTGCGCCAAAATCGCCGCCGCCCTCGGTTTGCCCGTCGACCGAGTCAACATGAAGGCCACCACAAACGAAAAGCTCGGTTTCATTGGTCGGGGTGATGGCATTGCCGCCCTTGCCGTCGCTGCCCTCGACGTTCCCGAATGACCGCCTCAGGTCGGTTCCTCACCTTTGAGGGATGCGAAGGGTGCGGCAAAAGCACACAAATCACCTCCACTCTTTCCTGGCTTCGCAGCGCAAAACTCACTGTTCACGAAGTCCGCGAACCCGGAGGAACCGCCCTCGGGGAAACCATTCGCCAACTGCTCAAGCACGATCCCGCCGGCCAATCGATGAAGCCTGAAACCGAACTCCTTCTCTTTGCCGCCAGCCGGGCCGAACTCGTACGCCAAACCATTCTTCCTGCCCTGGCCCGAGGAGAGTGGATCATTGCCGACCGCTTTCACGACTCCACCACCGTTTTCCAAGGGAATGCCCGTGGCCTCCCCATGGAAGAGGTAGGCTTCATTAACCGCTTTGCCATTGCTCACCGCGAACCCGATCTGACCCTTGTTCTGGATCTCGACCCTGCCGAGGCCCGCACCCGAGCCCTCCGCCGACCTCGGCCCGTTGGCCAAAAGGATCGGCTCGAAGATCTCGACCTCGGCTTTTATCAAAAAGTTTCCGAAGGGTATCGTGCCCTCGCTCAGCGGGAACCCAAAAGGGTCAAACTGATCGACGCCTCTGGCTCCCGTGAAGAGACCTTTGCCCGCATCCAAAAGGAGCTGCGCCATGCCTTTCCCACCCTCCCGTGTTGAGGAACTGTTTCAAGTCGCCGCCAAGGAAGGGCGCTTGGCCCACGCTCATCTTCTGACCGGAGCTCCTCCTTCCGAACTGGAATCCCTCGGACGAGGCTTGGCCGCCAACCTTCTCGATGCCGATCTTGAGGGACATCCCGACTTTTTTATTCTGCGACCAGAATCGAAATCCCGACGGGTTTCGATCGCCCAAGTCCGCCAGTTGGAACACTCCCTCTCCCGCAAACCTCACCGAGCCCCTCTCAAAGTCGCTTTGATCCTCGAGGCGGAACGGATGTGCCTCCCTCCCGCTGAGGCGGCGAACGCTTTCCTCAAGACCTTGGAGGAACCCCCCGACCACTCCCTTCTCATCCTCACCTCCGACCGCCCCGAACAGCTTCTTCCGACCGTCCGCTCCCGTTGTCTCACCTTCCCGATCCTTCCCGACCAAAACCCCAGTCCGATCCATGGCATCGACGAACTCACCCGCCTCTGGGCCGAATCCTCTGAACCCACAGCCCTCGCTGCCTACCGCCGTGCCTCCCTCCTACAATCCTTTCTTCTCTCGACTCGGGATCGACTCAACACCCAAAACGATCCGGAAGCCGAGGAAGAAGGAGACGAGAATGAATCCGCCCAATCCGCAAACTTGGCCGGCCAACTGGTTCGCGTCCGGGAAGATATCATTACCCACCTGATCCGATCTGCCTGGGCCCGTGCCGAATCGAACCTCCGCCCCGAAATCGTCCGGGAAATAGATGCCTTGGAAAAACTCCGCCTCGCCCTCGCTCGGAATATCGACCCTACCCTCGCCATCGAAGTATCTTGCCTCCGTATCGCAGGCCTAACCTAGCAAATCCAAGGCAAACCTTTATATCCACCTGTCTAATTCTTCTATTTTATATCAATATTATCTATGTTTTACACATACTTTAATGATAAAGTATTTTTCTTTTGATTTTATGCCAAAACGGTAAGTAATATTACCACTATATGGATATTAAAGAGATCAAGGCGGTGATCGATTTGATGAGGAAAAACAGCCTGACCGAGTTCGAATACGAAAAAGACGGTACAAAAATCCGGATCCAACGGGGTCCCGACGGAAAACCCCAAGTCTTCACCACCACCCCAGGCGTAGCCACTGCCCCTGCGCTTGTTCCCGTTCCTTTGGCCATCCCCACCCCGGCGGCTCCAACCCCAGCTCCCGGCCCCGCGGCCGAATCCCTGCCCTCGATAAATTCACCCATGGTTGGCACCTTCTACGCCTCTCCCGCCCCCGACGCACCCCCCTATGTATCGGTCGGAAAGGTCGTCACCCCCGAAAGCGTTGTCTGCATCATCGAAGCCATGAAGGTGATGAACGAGATCAAAGCGGAAATGTCCGGCACCATTACCGAAATTCTCGTGGAGAGCGGAAAACCGGTTGAGTTCGGAAAGCCACTCTTCCGTATCCGCCCTGCCTAACCCACCTCGGGAGCCCCACTCCCGAACCCATTCCCGAACCCACTCCCAACCATGTTCGAAAAAATCCTAATCGCAAATCGTGGTGAAATCGCCCTCCGCGTCATTCGCGCCTGCAAAGACATGGGCATTCGCTCCCTCGCTGTCTATTCCGAACCCGACCACGACTCTCTCCACGTCCAAGCGGCCGACGAGGCGATCTGCATCGGACCCGGTCCCAGTGCCCAAAGTTACTTAAAAATCGACCGGATCATCTCTGCCGCCGAGGTCGGGGATGTCGACGCCATTCACCCCGGCTACGGATTTCTATCTGAAAACGCCCACTTCGCCGAGGTTTGCCAATCCTGCAATATCCGCTTCATCGGTCCTTCCCCCGAATCGATTCGCCGAATGGGGGATAAATCTTTGGCTCGGGAAAATGCCCGCAAGGCTGGAGTCCCCATTCCACCAGGAAGCGATGGCCCGGTAACCTCTGAGCAGGAAGCCATCAAAGCGGCTAAAAAGATCGGCTATCCCGTCATGATTAAGGCGGTTGCTGGTGGTGGGGGCAAAGGAATGCGTCCCGCTCACAATGACGTCAGCTTGGTCAAAGGCTTCCTCGCCGCACGTATGGAGGCGGAAAAAGCCTTCGGAAATCCCGATGTCTATCTCGAAAAATACATCGAAGAACCTCATCACATCGAATTCCAGATCCTCGGGGACAAGCGCGGGAAGATTATTCACATCGGGGAACGCGATTGCTCAATTCAACGTCGCCACCAAAAGCTTCTCGAAGAATCCCCCTCTCCCCTTCTCGATAACGATCTACGCAAACGGATGGGAAAAGCCGCCATTAAGCTCGCCGAAGCCGTTCATTACGAAAACGCAGGTACCATGGAGTTCCTCGTCGATAATGCAGGGCACTTTTACTTCCTCGAAATGAACACACGGATTCAAGTCGAACACCCCGTCACGGAAGAGGTGTACGGGATCGACCTTGTGAAGGAGCAGATCAAAATCGCGGCCGGAGAACGGCTCGGCTCCGAATTCGACAACCTTCGCCCCCTCCGCCATGCCATTGAGTTCCGTATCAATGCGGAGGACCCTTCGAACGACTTCCGCCCCTGCCCTGGTACGGTCAACCTCTTCTACCCCCCAGGGGGCATCGGTATCCGTCTCGATTCCCATCTTTACGGCGGCTACACCGTCCCACCCTTCTACGATTCGATGATCGGCAAGCTCATCGCCTCTGGTCCCGATCGTGCGACCGCCGTTGCCCGCATGCAACGCGCCCTCGATGAAACAATCATCCGCGGGGTTAAAACAACCATCCCTATGGGCCAACGGATCGTGCGCGATCAGGACTTCCGCCGTGGAAAATACTCCACCCACTTCTTAGAACGGTTTTTCGAGCGCAAAGTCGAAACTCCCTCCTGATCCATGGCTCCAGCTCTGGATCCTGCCCGTGCCCGGTCCGCCCTGCTTCAAGCCCGCCTCTACGCTATTCTCGACGCCTCCTACTCCCCTCCCTCGAATTGGCCCACCCTTGCGACCCAACTCGCTGAAGGTGGTGCGGGAATCTTTCAACTCCGCGCAAAAAATCTCACGAAAGATGAAATCCTCACCTCTGCAAAAATCCTTGCCCCTCTCCTTGCCCAGCGAGGTCTCCCCCTCATTCTCAACGATCACCCCGATCTGGTCGCACCCTCAGGCGCGGCAGGTTGCCACCTCGGCCAAGACGACCTCGCCATTCCGGAAGCCCGTCGCCTGCTCGGCTCTGCCACCCTTCTTGGACTCTCGACTCACTCCCCCTGCCAGGCCGAAGCCGGACAGGCTCTTGGTGCCGACTACCTCGGCTTTGGTCCTCTCTACGCCACCGGAACGAAACCCGATTACACTCCGATCGGCCCCGCCAAAATTCGCGAAATCGCAACCCACATCACCATTCCCTTTTTTTGTATCGGCGGACTGAACCCCGAGCGTGTCACCGAATCTACCTCGTTTGGGGCGACTCGGGTCTGCGTCGTCAGCCATCTTCTTCTTGCCCCCGATCCGGCAAAAGCCGCCAGCGAAATTCTTTCCCGACTTGGCACCAAGCCCATATTCAAGGATGCTAAACAGCCATGAGCGTACTCGTTGTTGGATCGGTCGGCATCGACCGGATTGAAACCACTCAGGAAGACCGTTCCGATCTTCTGGGTGGCTCCGCCTCTTTCGCCGGTCTGGCCGCCAGTTTCCATGCTCCGGTTAGTCTGATCGGCATCGTTGGTGACGACTTCCCCGCCCATCACCGTGCCGTTTGGGAAAAACGGAAAATCGATCTTTCCGGACTTCAAGTCGCCCAGGGTAAAACCTTCCGTTGGCACGGGCGCTACGAAGAGAACATGAACAATCGGCACACCCTTTCCACCGAACTGAATGTCTTTGCCGATTTCAAACCCGAACTTCCCCACGCACAGAAGAAACTCCCCTTCGTACTCTTGGGCAATATTGCCCCCGACCTCCAGCACCTCGTTCTCGACCAGATGGAAAAGCCGAAATTCACCGTGGCCGACACCATGAACCTCTGGATCGATATCGCTCGACCCCGCCTGCTCGAACTCCTCCCCCGGATCGACATGCTAATCCTAAACGATTCCGAGGCCGCCCTCCTCACAGGGGAATCGAATCTTCTCCGCGCTTCCCGCTGGCTTCGCGAACGGGGTCCCCGCTACGTAGCCATCAAAAAAGGGGAGCACGGATGTTTTCTATCGGGAAAAGAGGGCGCCTTTGCAGCACCCGCCATTCCGCTCGATAAAGTCCTCGATCCCACCGGTGCGGGAGACACGTTTGCCGGTGGCTTAACCGGATACCTCGCCGGCCAAAAGGAGATTAATCTCTCAACGTTGGCCCACGGGGTTCTCGAGGGCACCCTCCTCGCCTCTTTTGCCGTGGAGGATTTCAGCCTGAACCGACTCGCTTCCCTTTCCCCAAAAGATCTCGAAACACGCCGAAAAGAACTTTCCCGCCTGATCAATCCCCATCCCTGATTTCGTGCTACTCTTCGGACAATGGAAGCCACCGAAGAAATCTCCTTAGTTCTTTTGCTCCTCATCACCATCGGGTCGGTCGCCATCACCCTCGCCCTCTCCGTTCTCCACCCCCGCTATAGGGAGCTCCGCCCTCGCCTCGCTCTTTCCACCAAAATGTTTGGGATTCCTCTGGCCGCATATGGGCTTCTTCGTTGGCTGACCTCTCTACCCCTCGCCCGTTTCGACTTTTTTCTACTAGCCCTTCTTCTGATCTATGCCTTGGAGTTTCTCTTCTTTTTCACCGTCATGCGGCACCCACCCCGCGGCCCTCGTTAAGCCTCAACCTCTTGCGATTTTAAAGCCCATCTGTGGAGGGAGGTGACGTATCGAAGAAAATTTACCCCCAGACTTGCCCCCATACATATTCTGAACCATACTAGTTCCTTGTCCTCGTCCATCTCCCACGCTCACGCAACGACTCCCCTGACCAAGCTCATCCTTTTGGCTCTGGTTTGGCTGCCCATTTTTGGAATCGTTTCCGCAATTTTCCTTCTATGGAACTCGTACGTGACCTGGGTCGATCTCGCCCTTCTTCTCACTTTTTTCACCCTTTGCGGCTACGGAATCACCCTCGGCTACCATCGAATGCTGACCCATAAAAGCTTTCAGGCTCATCCTTGGCTGAAAACTTTCCTTCTCATCTGTGGCTCAATGGCCATGCAGGGCCCAGCCCTTCACTGGGCCGCCACCCACGTCCAACACCATGCCAATTCGGACGAAGAGGAAGATCCACATAGCCCCCTGAAAAGCCTCTGGCACGCCCACGCGGGATGGATCCTCGACAATTTCAAACCTGACATCCAACGCTACGCTCCCGCACTTTTGAAAGATCCCATCATTGTTGCCATCAACAACACCTGGTGGCTCTGGGTCTTTACCGGCCTTCTCATCCCTACCGCCATTGGCGGACTAACCGCTGGCTACTTCGGGCAATCGGTCCTTCTTGGCTCATTCGGGGGTCTGGTTTGGGGCGGATTTGTTCGCCTTTTTCTAAACCAGCACATCACCTGGTCGGTCAATTCGATCTGTCACACCTTTGGAAAGCGCTCGTTTGAAACTACCGATGCCAGCCGAAACAATTGGCTGTTCGGTCTGCTTGCCATGGGCGAGGGCTGGCACAACAACCACCACGCCTTTCCGCGTTCTGCCCGCCACGGCATGCACTGGACTCAGCCTGATTCCTCGGCCTGGTTGATTTGGATTTTCGAAAAACTTGGACTCGTAAAGGATGTCGTTCTGATCTCTCAGCATCGAATCAAAGCACGTATGGCCTCCCAGCCCGATCCCGAACCCGAATCAATCATTCTCCCCGTCCCCGCCGAGCAACGGGATTAATACCCGCCCCACCATCTTTTCAGGCCCCCCTGTCATTCAAGGGGTAAATCAAATCTCCAAAACTTACCAACCCACCTCCCCTAACCGTTAGGAAAGCAACACGCCCTACGGCGCAGTCACCCTCAACCGCATATACTTTTTCGTCTCACCCGGTGCATTTGTCACCGTAGCCGTCACCTCTTCGTAAGTGCCCTTATCCACCACTGTTTCCTTCACCCCACTCGTTCCCCAAATACTGAAAAGGTCCCCGGTGGCTTGTACCTCAGCCGACACCCCGCTGACGCCCTTGGCTCTACGATAAGTTAATGAAACTGTGTTATTTAGTCCCCTAGAGAGGCTGAACATTCCTCCTGAACCTGAAGAACTGTTTGGACTAAGTCCTAGATAGTACTCCATCAAATTGGACATTCCATCCTTGTCAGGATCCGAATCAGGCAAGGCATCTACCCCGGTAAGACCATTTTGATCCGCCCAATCCGAAAGAGTGATAGTCGTCGGAGAATCAATCACACTCAAGCTTCCTTGAGTGTAGGTCATCTCATAGTTCCCCTCACGAAATGTGTTCGAAGGAATGGTGATCGCAGCCACGGGATGAGAGGGGGTGATGGAATAGATACCTCGGGGTGCACCCGCTTCCGTTCCCCCACTCGCCATTAGCGTCACCGAGCCGATTCGTTCGCCGCTGACCAGGCCACTTGAGGTGAATTCTGTCTGGCCTGCTCCTAAAACCAGCGTTGTACCACTAACCTTGAAAAGGTCATTCGCCACAATCGTGGCCGGCTTCGGAGTGATATCCGCTGCCAAACCGATCGGCTGGATTAATATATAATTCGCTGCTTCTGCACCGTTCAACGAGTATCCGGAGATCACCATTTCTACCGCTGGGCTGGCATTGGCGCTGACAAACGAAACCAATGGAGTTCCACCCAATATCACACTTGGCTGATCTGCTGCCTCAACCCCCAACAAGCTAGCCGTTCCGCTCAAGGCGCCTGAAGACGTTCCATCATAGGTTTTATTAACCCCGCTTAACCCCAAGATGACTACCTCTTTGGGCGTGATACTGGCCGTCACCGTCGGAGCCGTGACTGTATAGTTTCCATTTGGGTCGGTAAATCCTGAGGTGGTCACGGCTTTGTTTATTCCCACATTTTTGTCTGCAAAAGTGGCGGTGGGGACCCCTGTTACACTGAAGACATCTCCGTTGACTAATCCGAGGTAAGTTGGCGTTCCAGTAACTCCTGCTGAATTAGTTGCATCATACTCTTTATCCAACCCAACAAGACCGCTGATCGTAAGCTGCTTCTTTGCCACAGAACTTTCCACCGTGGCTAAAATGGCTCCGGCCGATCCGGCACTGTTGCAAGTGATATTTCCGGAATACGTGCCCACGGGGGCCGTCGCCTGCAAGCGCGCATAAATCGTTGTCCCCGACACTGTCCCTGCCGTACCTACCGTCTGCGTGGGGGCGTAACCAGAAGCACCTCCCGGCGTCTGGGAGACTTCATAACCCGATGGCGCATTGATCAAAATCCCTTCCGTCAGATTTGAACCGGAGACTGTGAAACTGGTCGGTACCGGGGATGCAGTTCCATACGTCGTGTTCACTGCCGACAGCGTTCCACTCACACTGACTGCAGGTGCCGAGGATGAGCCCGAGGTGGCTACAATCACATTATCAATAAAAGCGCGTTTCGCGGTTGTCTCAATTTTAACCGTCGAATTAGCCTGCCCACCTGTAAAGTTTAGAGTCTTGGTCTCATATGAGGCAGACGACATCGTGGCATTGTAGGCAACTGTTTGAGGCGCGAGAGAACCGACTGTTACCTTGATTGAACCTTCTACAGTCGTCCAACCCTTCACATCAAAGCTGACATTGAAAACACCCCCATTCGCACTTAAATCCAGCGTTTTGCTTGTTACGGAACCAGCCAAACTGCTGTTTCCCAGTTTCACTTTACCTCCAGCGGAAAAAGCCTTTATGGATGCTGGAAAGTTAGCTGTTAGGTTGCTCGTGACCTCAACTGTCGAAGGTGATGCCTCACTTCCTGTCGTGAGTGATGAAAAATCCTCACTTAGTAAAGTTGTGACTCCACCACTGCTCGGATTCACCGTGATGACCAGGGTGGCCGTTCCTGTTCCCGATCCGTTCGTTGCAGAAATCGTCACATTTGATGTTCCCGCCACTGTCGGAATTCCTGTGATTGCCCCAGTGGATGTGCTGACGCTCAATCCCACGGGCAACCCTGTTGCTCCATAGGAGGTTGGGCTTCCAGAAGCGGTGATCTGATAATTAAATATGCTTCCCACCTGGCCGGACTGTGTCAGGGAACTGCTAATGACAGGAGCTGAAGCTGATGAGTTCACCGTAATCACCAATGTGGCCGTTCCTGTTCCCGAACCATTCGTTGCGGAAATCGTCACATTCGAGGTTCCCGTCACAGTCGGAGTTCCTGTGATTGCTCCCGTCGATGTGTTGATGCCAAGTCCCTCAGGTAAACCTGCAGCTCCATAAGAGGTCGGGCTTCCAGAGCTCGTGATCTGATAATTAAACGTGGCACCCACCGTCCCCGTCTGTGTCAGGGAGCTGCTGATTACAGGCGCACTGACAGCCGAGGCCGCTTTCGTCACAATGATGTTATCCAAAAAAGCCCTCTTCGTTGCGCTAGTGGTTGAGAGAGTAATCACAGTATTTGCCGTACCGGCCGAAAAACGCAAAATCTTGGTTTCGAAACTTCCACTCATAATGCTCGTGTATGTCACATTTTGTGTTTGGCCATTTGCGGTCACAGTGATCTCACCTGCCGAATTCCACCCTTTGACATCAAAACTCACGTCGAAAGGCCCACTACTCAAATCCAAGGTCTTACTGGTAATCGATCCAATGACATTACTCGTCCCAAGCTTCACCGCACCACCTGCCTGATATGCTCTCACCACGGTCGGGAACAAAGTGTCTCCCGTCCACGCTGTAGATGACCCGCTGGTCGTCGTATTATCTCCTGCCGTTAACGCCGAGAAATCTTCACTCAACACAATCGGTACAACCGTATAGTTCCCCAAACTGACCACAGTCCCATAAGCCGTGGCCACGGTGATTACTCCAGTGGTGGCTGAGGCGGGCACCGTTGCCGTGATCTGATTCAAGGAATTGACCGTGAATGCGGCGTCCACCCCATTAAACTTCACGGAAGTGCCCGCTCCGACCGCAAAGTTATCGCCTGAAATGGTCACCAAGCTTCCAGCTACTCCGCTGGTTGGCGAGAAGGAGGTCAAAGTTGGTTGCCCGCTTTCCGACAAAACCCTCAGGTTCACGGCGGGGGAAATTCCCACCGCGTTTTCACTGTCGGTCGCTTTCGCGGTGAGGACATGCACTCCGCTGACTGTTGGAGTCCATACGACCAAATAAGGGGCAGAACTCACGGAACCCAAGGAAGTTGTACCATCAAAGAATTCCACTTTGCTCACTACTCCTGCCGAACCTGTCAGAGTCAGATCAGTCGCCGTAGCAGTTAATGTCACCGGAGCATTGGGTAGCACGGTTGTACCCTCTGTCGGAGCGGTCATGACAACGGTCGGAGCTGGATTCCCTTCCGCAAAGTTATAGGCAACCAAAGCAAAGTCTTGATCCACCGTTGTCCCGTAGTTCGGCACCCCGTCCGAGTTGATGTTCGTCGCGGCGACGGTGATTGCCACATTTCCGCTCGTACCCGCAGGCAAAAACACGCTTTCCACATTGTTCCTGGCATCAGCCACCCCACCGGAAGTCGAATTGGCCCCAGTAAAAACATTTCCTTTGTATGTCGTCCCATTCACGACCACGGTCAAATCGAGATTGTTTTTATAAGCATTTCCCGTGGTTGACCCTGGCGCATCCGTCCACGCCACTGTCACCCGGAACGGCTTTCCTGTGGAAGTCACGGTCCCCGTCCAAGTCCGGCTTTGTCCGGTAGCCGTAAAAAGATCCGCCGTCACTTGATCCCTCAACAGACGTGGAACACCATCGAACGAGGTTTCCAAATTCACCATACCCATTCCCTGGTTGTTGGAATAAAGATTATCGTTGGCGAAAACTCCCGACATATAACGGGCAGAATTCATCATAAACCCCTTCACCATCGCAGGACTAGGTGCGGCAGATCCTCGGTTCAAAAACCACTGATAAACGAGCGCTGCCCCTCCCGCGACTCCGGGAGTGGAGTGGCTCGTTCCGGAAGAGGCAGTGTAAAACTGCTGTCCAGCCGATGGGAAATAGATGCTGCTCACCCCTCCACTTACTCCAGACCCGTCAAAAACAGACAATTTGGTTCCCGTTCCACTCATGGTCTTCACTGCCTGAGGCACACCGCCTGAAATATGAGTTCCTGGCGCGACAATATCCGGCTTGGCTCGGCTGTCCGAGCAAGGACCTCGGCTTGAGAAATCAATGATGTCGTTCGCACTATCCGCCCCGGAGTCGGCTACCCCGCTGCTGTCCGCACCGCCAAATGCTTGAACATTTTCTGCTGCACCGACCGTGATCACATTCTTCGCCGTTCCAGGCGACCCCACGGTCTTAGCCCCGGATCCGGCATTCCCGGCCGCAAAAACAAAGGTCACCTGCTGGTTGCCAGCCGTAGCCACAGCCGAACCCGTCGGCTGGGCATCCCGTACCAACGCATCGTAGCTCTGTGCATCCAAATCGTAGGCTCCTGCCGTGTCTGCTCCCCATGAGTTACAACTGATCCTCACTCCGTCCCGGTAGGCCCGTGCCGCCAGATTGGGATAATTCGGGTTCGTGAAAAAACTGGTGTCAAAAATGATCGATCCACCCACTTTGACAAAAGGACAGATCCCCATCCCAAAATGAAATCCAGAAGAGTCCATATGGGGCGACGTGTTCATGTTGACCTGCCCCCCAATGATATGGGCATTCAGATTTCCGTGCCCGTCGACTGCTTGAGTGCGGCTCCCTGAATTCGCCGTTCCCTCCAAACGCGAATAAACCATCCTTGATGCATTCACGATATCGCCGCCTTTATATAAGGCGAAGTGATTGGGGCTCACTGTGCCGTTGTCGATTGGGGAGTCCGTCACGTCAACCACAAGACCCGAGGCGTCAAACTGCGCTTGAGTAAAACCTTTTCCAGCTAGCCAAGTCAGGTACCCAGACCCCAGCACTGGAACATTTCCATTCAACTGACCCGTCATGATGATGGCTTGACGCTCACAAAACATTTTTGGGATGGTGTAGGGTCCGATGGAAATGATGTCTGGTCGCTCTGCTAGATTGGCAATCTTTACCGGAGGCAAACGAGTGATGACATTATAGTACTTTCCAGCAGGTTCTTCCTTAATGGTTTCAGAAATCTGAAGGGAACGGATGGTTTTTAAGGTTTCGGGATTGGACTGCGGGTTGAGCACCATCTGTACCGCAAAAAGATCGGGCTCCTCTCGACTTGCGTCCAATGCGCCAGGCTGGATCTTATCCGTCGGCCGATAGGAGCCCTCCCACCGAACATAATCCTTGTCTGCCATCTTTTTTTGCATGGCGCTCAAAACTTTCCAGTCGCCGTAGACCAAGAAAGCATTCTCTGGAATGTAATCAATGATCTCGACGCCGAGGCGATTCAATTCATCGATCCACCCCGCTTGTACCGGTCCATTCCACTGGATCAACTGAAGCTGCTTTCCCGAAAAGTAGGCCAAGGGTTGTCGCCGGGCCTTTGTCCCCGGTAGATCCGTATCAATCGGTCCCGCATTCAGATAAATGACATTCGGTAGGGGTGAGCCATCCGCCTTAACGAAGGAAAGTTGCGTGTTGGGGGTTGTTGTTCCGGGTAAGGAGGCGACACCGGAACTTTGCGGAGCATCTTTTTTCGATTCTTGTAAATGAGGATCATCGGTCTTGGGTTTCTCATGAGTCGCGACCGGGACTTTGTTTATCTGATTTGGAAACTTTTTTTCGCTCCAAGCAAAGAAAAGAAAAAAGGCACCAAAAAGAGCCAGCAAAATCAACCCTGAAAAGATTTTTAAGTATCTATTCATTATGAACTTACATATTGCTTGATTTCTTTAAATTCCTCTTCCCAAACTTACCCCAAAATATTATTTTCGCCATTGGAGAATTTAGACAACTTGATGCCAAAAAAGTTCAAGCAAAAAAAACTAAATTACTATGACTATCAATTACTTATGGAATCAGCCACCTAGTTGACTATCTCCTATAAAAATCAGCTCTATTTGCATCTGTTTTTCAGATAAAAAGGGACAGTATCCTCAGGCGCTTTCATGAAATCGAAGGAAACTAAAATTACGCTTTCCGAAGGGACCTCTTGGTTCTGGAAGTTCTTGGATTGGCTGGTCGTTTCTGTGGCTGTTTTTCGCAGCGTCGAACTCCCGGCCATCGTCGCACTCAAATTTCTTCAGTCAGCCCCCCTTTTGGTACTCAGTGTAAACCTCACGACTTCCCTCCTTTTAATATTCGATATTCTACTCCGCTTCCAACGCCCTGTTTCCACAGCACGCGGCACTCTGCACGGAAAGCAGGCCCGCCTTCATTATCTAGAGACCTACTTTTTCTGGGATCTCATTGGGTCCCTACCATGGGGTTTCATCAGCAATCTTTTCCTTCCCCAAGGAGTCTGGTCGGAGCCCATCTCCTTTCTTTGCCTCTTCCGGTTGGCCCGCGTCGTGGTCTTCAGCAAGGATTTTGTCCGCACTCCCTCCCGATTTTTCATTGCCCGACGACTCACTGTATTCCTTCTTTGGATCACTCTGGTCATTCACCTTCTTGCCTGTGGGTGGATCGCCGTAGATGGAGTGACCCACGGTCTCACCGCCGGCCATACCTACATCCGAGCTCTCTACTGGTCGGTCACCACCGTTTCGACAACCGGATTTGGCGATATCACCCCAAAAACTGAACCTCAGATGATCTATACCATGCTGGCCATGATTCTCGGGGCAGGTCTCTATGCCACCGTCGTGGCGAACGTGGCTTCGCTCATCTCACGCTCCGACAGCGCTCGGGCCGCTTTTGATTCAAAAATCGAACGATTGAACACCCTCATGAAATACAAAAATATGCCCGACTCCCTGCAGAAACAGATCCTCGGATATCATGAATACCTCTGGCAGACCGGGTTGGGCCATGATCATGATGACCTCCTTGGGGATCTCTCCCCTGGCCTGCGCCGGTCGGTCGGACTTTTCCTCAACCGCCATATCTTGGAGCAAATTCCGATGCTTCGTGGTGCAGAAACACCCGTCCTCCACCGTTTGATCAGTGGACTGACCTCCGTCGTCTATACCCCAGGAGACACCATCATTCACCACGGTGAACCCGGCTCGGCCATGTACCTTATCAACCGCGGCGAAGTCGAAGTCGTGGACCCGAAACAAGGCGTAGTGGCCACCTTGGGGGAGGGCGAATATTTTGGAGAACTGGCCCTACTCGATCCAGATCGCCCCCGTTTGGCCGATGTCCGTGCAAAAACCTTTTGTGCCCTCTCCCTGATTGATCGGGAAACCTTCTCCCTCGTTCTTGAACAGTTCCCGGACTTTGCTGCCCATGTTCGTAAAGTGGCCGCCACCCGAATTGCCGAATCCGACCTTCGTGCCGGTCAAGTTTAGCCCCTCGGAGCCGATTCCTTCCTTCTTTCGCCTCTCTTTATTCCCAGTTAGGATCTCCCTCTATGTCCGCTGCCCCCCATCTCACTATTTACGACACCACCCTTCGCGACGGCGCCCAAGCGGAAGGAGTCCACTTTTCCCTTTCCGACAAACTTCGCTTGGCCGAACGACTCGCTTCTTACGGGCTCGACTATGTGGAAGGCGGGTGGCCCGGTTCCAACGACAAGGATCGCGATTTTTTTGCCGAGGCAGGAAAACTTTCATGGGGTTCCTGCAAACTCGCCGCTTTCGGCTCCACCCGCCGCCCCGACATTGACGCCTCTGCCGATTCTCAGATCCGACTCCTCCTCGAAGCCGAAACCCCCGTAGTCACCATCTTCGGAAAAAGCTGGCTCCTTCACGTCGAAAAAGTCCTCCGTACCACCCCCACGGAAAACCTTCGTATGATCGCCGACTCCGTTGCCTTTCTTAAGAAAGAGGGCCGTGAGGTTATCTACGATGCAGAACACTTCTTCGACGGCTTCACCGCCGACAACGAATACGCACTCCGCACTTTGGAAGCTGCCGCCGAAGCAGGAGCCGATTACCTCGTCCTCTGCGACACGAACGGAGGTCGTCTTCCGTCGGAAATCGCCACCACGGTTCGCACTGTCCGCAACCGCTTTCCAAAAACCAAGGTCGGCATCCATACCCACAACGACTGCGGACTCGGCGTTGCGAATGCTGTAGCCGCAGTAGAAGAGGGCGCATTGCAAGTCCAAGGAACAATGAACGGGTACGGGGAGCGCACGGGAAACTGTAATCTCACCACTCTCCTACCCCTTCTCGAACTCAAACTCGGAAAAAAAATCCTGCCCGAGGGAAATCTCCGACAACTTTCCGAACTTTCCGCTTTTGTCGACGAACTGGCCAACCTCCATCACGATCCCCGCGCCCCTTTTGTTGGCCGTACCGCCTTTGCCCATAAAGGCGGGATGCACGTCAACGCCGTAAACAAGATTGCCTCCAGTTTCGAGCACATCGATCCCGCCAGCGTGGGGAATCACCAACGGATTCTTGTCGGCGAACTCTCCGGCGGAGCGAATGTGATGATGAAGGCCCGCGAACTTGGCATCGCCGTCGAGGAGAAATCCCCGCAAACCCGCGCCATCCTTGCAAAAATAAAAAAGCTGGAAAAAGACGGCTACGAATTTGAGGCAGCCGATGCCTCCTTCGAGCTCCTGGTTCGCCGGTCTCTCGAAAAGATCCCTGCCCCTTTTCAGATCGAGTCCTACAAAGTGGAGGTGGTCCGGGCCCGTCCCTCGGCCCGTGAAACCAGTCACGCCACGATCTCCGTCCGCATCGGAAAAAAGATTCAAAAAACTTCTGCCAAGGGAGACGGACCTGTGAACGCCCTCGATGCTGCACTTCGTAAAGCGCTCCTCCCGGCCTTTCCTTCCCTGCGAAAAATGAAGCTGATCGACTACAAAGTCCGCATTGTAAGCTCCCGCGGGGGTACCGCCGCCCGGATTCGGGTTCTGGTGGAATCAAGCGACGGAACCCGCGAATGGGGCACCGTGGGTGTCTCAAGCAATATTCTCGAGGCAAGCGCCCTTGCGCTCACCGATAGCCTTTCCTACTTTCTTTTGCCCCGGTGGACTTAATTTCACTCATCCGTGGGGGTTGAGTCCTCTCCAGTTTTTCGGTAGGTTACCAAACTGCTTTCCGGAGTAGCTCAGCGGTAGAGCGATGCACTGTTAATGCATTGGTCGCTGGTTCGATCCCAGCCTCCGGAGCCACTTTTCTGTTCCCCTTGGGCCAATCCGGTTTGATTCTGCACCCGGCCAGGGTCGAACTGGCAACCTTCGGCTTCGGAGGCCGACACTCTATCCAGTTGAGCTACGGGTGCTTCTGGAAGGGAAAGCCTAATCCCACCGCCCGATCGGTTCAAGACTCACCCTGTGTCGGACCCGAGCTGGCTTTTCCATTTACAAAGTACGCCTTTTTCTCCGGCTCCCCATTTTCTGTCCATTCTACCCACCAACCATTTGGCACCCCTCTTTTGTAATTCGTCTCCTGCCTTTTTTTACCGCTCTCCCACCATACAACGAATGTTCCGCTCCTTTCCCCTTGATCATAATTCCCTACCCCTTTCCGCTGCCCGCTCGAAAACCAAGTTTCGATCTCCCCGTGCCGCTTCCCAGCCCGCCAAGAGGTTCGTCGCTCCATTTTTCCATTCGGATACCACTCAGTCGCAGGTCCATCCGCCAATCCTTCCCGAAACCGCGTCTCCTTGATCATCTGCCCATCCTTATTCCAAAGTCTAGCCCGCCCCTCCCGCACTCCTTTTTCAAAGTACGCCTCTCCTTCCATCTGACCATTCGCAAACCAACTCCGATATGCCCCGTGCATCCGCCCCTGCCAAAACTCCGCTTCTGTTTTTTTGCCCCCTACTTGAGTGACCGCCGTTCCCGTAAATGGCTCCGTTTCTCCCTGCCGATAAAAGAGATCCCCCTTACCCCGCAACTCGGAGGCTGGAATCGAATCGCCCGAACGTCCCATTCCCAAGGCAACCAAACCGATCAGAACACAACCGGCCCAAAATATTTTCGGACTCATCGGCCCCCGCTTGCCAATTCCTACCCCCGATCCCTCTCTTGTTCGGGAGTTCGCAGAACGTTCGCCATGAACAGAACGCTGAGTAGACCTCTGTTTCGATTTTTTTTGGTTCATACCCATAATGAATAATCCACAACTTTACCCAGTTCCCAATGCCCCGAACTTCGCTTCCCACAGGACGATGGCAAGTCCTACCAGCCTTTCCCCGTTTGCCGATCGGCTCCTTTTTCGGCATTCTGGTTTCCGTGCCCCAAGTCGCCCATCCACATACCCGAGCCCGAACCCGCGCCTTTCCGAAAGAGATCAACCGAATCCTTCGCTTTGGACTCGTCGGTGGCGCTGGAACCCTTCTCAACGCTCTCCTCATGTGGGGACTTCTCTCCCTCGGAAGCATTTTTCTTGGGCTCGATCCAGGCGGTCATCGGGTTGCCACGGGAGCTGCCTTGCTGGCTTGGATTGTCTGCTGCGGGACGAACTTCCTCCTGAACGCAGCATGGACTTTCCATGCTTGGCCCCCCTCGTGGAGACAGGCCAAAAACTACTACCTCTCCGCTGCCCTCGCTTTTCTCTTTCAGATCTTTCTCCTCAATCTTCTCCTTCTTCTTCTCGAAACCGATCGCCCCATTGAGACGGCTGTCCTCAATGCCGTCGCCGTGGCAACCGGTTCCCTCCTCAACTACCTCTTCGCCTCTCTTTGGGTCTTTCGCCGATGAAATTCTTTCAACCCTCTGCAGACCTCTATGCCCCAAGCGGAAAAGATCCCTTGGCTGAGCTCTCCTCCACCACCCATCTCGGGATCGGTGCCCATGCCGATGACCTCGAAATTCTCGCTTTCCCAGGAATTGCCGCCTGTTTTCAGCATCCCAAAAATCGTTTTTCTGGAGTCGTGGTCACCGATGGTGCGGGAGCTCCACGCTCCGGCCCGTTCGCACGAACCTCGGATGCCGACCTGATGCAGATCCGTCGTTCCGAACAACGCCAAGCCGCCGATCTCGGGCAATACGCCTCCGTCATTCAACTGACTCACCCCAGCTCAACCGTCCGCCAAACCGATCGATCCGCCGTGATTGGAGATCTCATCCAGATTCTCGAAGTAGCCCGACCCCAGACTCTTTATCTACACAACCCTGCCGACCGACATGAAACCCACATCGCCGTTCTTCTGGCCTGTCTCGAGGCCTTACAACAACTGCCCGTCTCAGCTCGACCCAAGGAAATCTATGGCTGCGAAGTATGGGGAGATCTCGACTGGGTTCCCTCTTCCCACGTCGTCCGCCTCCCATGTTCCGCCCCTGAAAATCTCGGGACTTCTCTCCTTAACTGCTTTCACTCCCAAGTCGAAGGCGGAAAACGGTACGACCGAGCTGCACTGGGTCGAAGACACGCCCAAGCCACATTCGGAAATCCGACTCAGCCCGATTCCGAACAGGAGGTTGTCCTTGCCCTCGATCTACGCCCCCTCCTTGAAACCAATCTTTCCCTCCATAATTTTGTCGGATCTGCCCTCGACCTCTTCCGCACCCAAACTCTTGCCCGCATCGAAAAGTTGGCCCCAAAGAAATGAGCCACCTGCAAGCGTCGGTCACTGACTCAACCCGGCGACTTCTCGGTTTCCTTGAACGGACCCAAGTTGCCGACGGAAGTTGGTCGGTCCCCTACACAGGCCCCAACTTTCTCCTCCCGCTCTATGTCATCACCACCTACCTCACGAAACGCAAGGTGCAAGAAGCCGAGCGCACAAAGTTCGTCGCCGGACTCCTTCGCCCTCAACTGCAGGACGGATCGATCGGACTTCATGAGGAGTCAGAGAAGGGAGCCGTCTTTACGAGCTCTATCTCCTACGTCGCTCTTCGTCTTTTAGGTGAAAAGCCGGATCGTGCGGAATTACGTCGCCTCAGGGATTGGATCCACACCTCTGGAACACCCGTTAAAGCCGCCGCCTGGGGAAAGTTCATCCTCGCGATTCTCAACCTCTACGACTGGTCCGGGGTCACCCCCGTACCACCCGAGCTGTATCTACTTCCTTCCTGGGTTCCGGTTCAACCGATCAACATTTCCGGCTACGTCCGGATTGTTTACCTCCCGATGGCCTACTTCTACGGTCGCCGATGGCAGGCCCCGCTGGATCCCCTACTCCAAGAACTCAGAGAAGAACTTTTCCCGCAAGGATTCGATCAGATCGACTGGCCCCGTCATCGTGCCGATCTCGCTCCCACCGATCATATCGTTCCAGAAAGCCTCCTCGTCCGACTTGCCATGCCGATCGTACGCAAAATCGAAAATTGGATTCCTTCGTTTCTACGCAAAAAAGCTCTCCGTCTGACCTATGAGCATATCTGTTACGAGGACGAACAGTCGGACTACATCCGGCAAGCCCCTGTCAACGCCTGCTATAATACCTTGGCTCATTTTGTGGAGGGACAGACCGATCGGGTCGAACGCAGTTGGCGTCAACTCCCCCGTTACCTTTGGCATCACCCGGACCACATCGCCTGCCAAGGCTTCACCTCCTCAAAAGTCTGGGACACCGCGTTCACCCTCCAGGGAATGACTCACCTCAGTTCTGAACTCGCCCCCCGAGGGGTGATCGAAAAAGGATGTCGCTACCTTTTGGAAAATCAGGTGGTCGACGAACTTCCCAACCCCCGTCGTTATCACCGACTTCCACGAAAAGGCGGATGGCCCTTCAGCGAGCGCCAGAACGGCTGGTCGATCGCGGATTGCACCGCCGAAAGCCTTCTCGCTTTGGTCGATGCGGAGCCGTTTCTACCAAGCCCCGCTCCCCACACGGTGATCAAGGCAGGAGTTCGCTTCATTCTGAGTTACCAGAACCGTGATGGAGGCTGGGGAAGTTGTGACCAGGTGGTTGGTCCCCAATGGATCGAAATTTTCAACGCGTCCCATGTCTTTGCCGACATCATGGTGGATCACTCCTTTGCCGAGTGCACGGGATCGGTTCTTTCGGCTCTTGCCCTCATCCGCAAAACCTACCCCGACATGCAGCGAACCGGTGTGGATCAGGCGATCCGGAACGGATTGCGTTACCTGACCGAAACTCAAAAAACAGACGGATCCTGGGAAGCGGTCTGGGGAATCTGTTTCAACTACGGAACCTCCTTTGCTCTGCCCGGTCTTCGCGCCGCGGGCCTTCCCATCGATGACCCACGCATTGTCCGAGGCAGAAAATTTCTTCTGGAACACCAGTTGGCTGATGGCGGCTGGGGGGAACATCCGGATTCCTGTGTCGAACGACGACCGATTCCGAGCCAAAAAGGACTGATCGAAGCCACCGCCTTGGCAGTGATTGCCCTCCTCTCCAGCGGACCGAAAGACGACCCTTCCGTCACTCGAGGGCTGAAATTTCTCTTACAACAGCAACAGCCGGATGGAGATTTTCCTCCGCAACCGATTCCCGGCCTCTTTTACCGAACTACGTTAATTCGCTACGACCACTACAAACGCGCCTTCCCTTTGAAAGCTTTTGCAGCTTTTTTGCGCTCGTAAATCAGGCCGCCACCTTTTGGGGCGTAGATAGGAATTCTACGATTTCGCCCGCACCCAACCCGCCATCGCATACGCCATCGGCAACCGAATCCAACTTGCGATCGAAGCCAAATCCGCTCCCATCGTCGTGGTGTTGTCTCGCCCCCTCCATGCTCCGACCAAAGCCTTTAGAAAAGGTCCTGCAAACGTAAGGAAGGAACGACCATTTCCCATGAGCAATCCCATCGTCCGATCTCTCTCCTTCTCGTCATTGCGCCAAAGAGAAACGACCGCTCGGCGCAAAGATTGGGAAAAAGCATCCTCTTTGGAAAAACAGTCATAGAGAGCTCGGGACAGAAGTTCCGGAACCCGGCATGCCCGACGACGGGCGCGGGCAAATTCCCGGAAGTCTTGCTTTTGGACGAGCTCCATTGCATCGATCAATCCGTTTGTGATTCCCGTCGCCGTCAACGGATGAGTGTGGCCTGCAGCATCCCCGATCAAAACCCTGCGTCCGTTTCCATAGTCGGCTCGGGCCAAAAAGTGATTGGCTTGCCAACGAAGATGACCCGCACGGATCTGTTCCTCACAAGGTTGCCTCCAGACAGGTGGCAAGGTTTCACGAGTGGCTGCAATCAGCCATTCGGGATCCTTCATCTCCGTTTTGTACTTTAGGGGAACATCCACGCAGATTCGGACCACCGACGGAGCAATCTCGTACCCGAGAAGGAAACTGGGTTTCCCCAGAAAGACGTGTCCGTAATCGGGATAGGGGGCGTTCACTCCCTCTAGTAAAATTCCTGTCATGGCCGACATCGCCTTATGATTGCCTGCCCCACGCAAACTTCTGCGGACGACGCTGGAACGACCATCCGCCCCCACAACACGATTCGCTTCTAACCTCTCCCCACCCTCTAAGGTGACTCCACCATCATCCACCGTAGCAACACGGACTCCTTGCCGAAAATTTACCCCCTCGGTCTTGGCCACCAGTTGCCGCATTTCATCCACCAAATCTCCGTGATGAAAAGCCAAACCCCTTTGTCCCTCCACGTAGTCTAATTTTACCGGAGCTTCCCCATGCCCTGGGTAAACCACAAAACCCCTACCACGGGGCCGCCCCTGCATCGAAGTGATCGCCCCAAAACCCAGCTCCTGCAAAGCTTCAACCCCTTGGGGATGAAGCCATTCGCCGGCAAAACGTTTGCGACTTTTCCCCTCCGGCTCCGCTTCCAACAAAATCACTTTTTTTCCGGACAAAGCATAAGCTCTCGCAACGGCACAACCCGCAGGTCCTGCCCCCACAACAATGATATCGGTCTTTCTACTCATGAAATCGGTTACTCGATGTACTAGCACCTATTTTCAGAACACCAAGTAAAAGGACCTTAATACAAATCTAATTCACTCTTGGAGAATGAGTTCTATCATCCAAGCGAGGAAATGAATCTCCACTAAAGCCACCCTTTTATCCCCTTTGGCCTTCTCCATCGCTCGCACCTCCAAATCCCCCTCGCCCAAGTCAAACTCCGCCGCACGCCGCAACCGATGATCATTCAACGTGGCGACAAATGCTTCCACTTCATCCTTGGGCAAAAACCAACGGCCCGCTTGCCCAACTGGGGGAAGAGTTTTCATCCAACGACGCCCGAGCTTTCCCCTTTCTAATCTGACCTCGTGCAGTCCCTCCACCCAATGAAGAGCATCCTCCCCGCGAATCCCCGCCTCTCGCAACCCCGCTTGCCGATACCAAACATTTCCCACCATCGGATCCAGTTCCGCAGGAGGAGTCTGATAAGCCAACAGTGTGGTCTCCAGTGCCTGCCGCAAAAGAGCCGCTTCCGGAGCCGCGAATTCGAAATCTCGGCCCCCCGAAGTTCCCCTCTCAATTCTCAAGCCGGCCGGGCCTCGAGTGTCGATTGCAACCCCAACTCCTGCAAACGGTGGCAGTACATCTCCGCTTTTTCCCGCGTCTCAATTGCAACCACACTTCGACCTTGCTGATGAACCTCCAGCATGTGTTTCTTGGCCTTGACCTCATCAAAGCCCAAAACCTTTTGGAAAACAAAAACCACGTAACTCATTAAATTCACAGGGTCATTCCAGACCAACACCTGCCAACCCTTTGCAAAAGCTTCCGAAAAATCGCTTTCCTGAGTAGGGGAGAGTGTAGGTGTTTCAAAAATCCCTGCACGCATCTCTGAATCCTAGTTCCTCCCCCCTCCTTTTCAATCCGCTTCCCGCATCGCCTTTTGTCCGATTTCCGCTAAGAAGAATTATGTTCGTTTCCCGCACTCTCGCCCTCCTTTCTGCTGCCGCCTTTGGCCTTTGGGTCGCCGTTCTTCTCGTTCCATACTCCCAGCGATTCCTTCCCCACCTCCCCCCACCAGCAAAAACAGTCCCCACACCGGTTCTGATTTCGATCGAAGATCTGGCGGGGGAATCTTGGCCTTGGCCCCGACTCGATCTCACGCTCGCCCTTCGGGCGATGTCTCCTTACCGACCCGAACCGGTCGGTCTCCTTCTCCCCCTCGATGCTCCTGATACCTTTGAGCCAGTTCAGGACGACCAACTTGCCCGAGCCCTCTCCGCCTATCTTTCCCCTGCCTTGCCGGCAACCGCCTTGGCTTCCCTCCCGCAGGCGGAAACTCTCTCTCTTCCAAAAATCCCCCATACCGGTTCGATTTCCTCTCTTCGCCCTGCCGAATCATTTCTTGCTCCTGAACAAAGCCTGCGCCGCACAGGACAAACAGCTGCCTGGAGAGTCACTCCCGAATCGAACGGAATTCTTCAACGCCTTCCCCTCGTCTTCCGCCACGAAAATGCCGTCACACCCTCTTGGCTTCTTCAGCTCTACGCTCAAGCCCTAGGCGCAGATCTTTCTCATTCCAGCCTCCAGGGACGCCGGCTCATCCTCCGCGACCGCCAGGATTTTGAACTCCAATCGATCCCGCTCGATTTACGTGGATCGGTTCCCGTGGATTGGAGCCACCCCGATCAACTCCCTGAAAAAATGGAAATTCGCGGAGTCGTCCTCGCCGCCGAGCAGGAACGGATCGGTGTTCGACCATACTATGATTTGAAAAATCTTTCGAAAAGACCCGTGATCCTTGCCGGAGGATTGGCCGAAGTGGATCCGATCATTGAATCCCCCATTGGCCAAAGATCACTTGCTGAAGCGGTTGTTCGGACTTGGACCGGTTTAAGCCGTGGCCCCGCACCCATTCTTCACCCTCCCTCTTGGGTGATTCTTGTTGTTCTTCTTCTCGGTTCCCTTCTGGGTCTTTCCTCCGGACATCGGGGACGAGTTTGTCTCCTCGAGGGACTGGCCTTGGCTGGAATCGTGATGGGTGCCGGTTGGATCGCCGCCAAGACGGAGGGCTACTCCGGCGCATTGCCCCTGGCGGTCGGAGCCTTTTTTGCCACCCTCCTCGCTCCCCGATTACGACATTGGATGGAGGCCTCCTATGTTCGTTGATCGGGTCCGGCTCCATGCGAACGCAGGAAACGGAGGCCGTGGAGCTGTCAGTTTCTTGCGTGAAAAATTCGTGCCCAAAGGTGGACCCGACGGGGGAGACGGAGGAAAAGGAGGAGACGTTGTTCTCATCGTCGATCCCCAACTCAACAACCTGATCGATCTTCGGTACCGACCCCACGCCCGCGCCCGTCACGGGGGAAGCGGTAGTGGAAAACAGTGCACAGGTCGCGGAGGGGAAGATTGCGTGCTGAAAGTCCCTCCCGGAACCGTGGTCTATCCACTTCCGCCGGGAGAAGCGGGAGACCCCTTGGTCGACTTAACCCATCCCGGAGAAAAGTTTGTCCTTTGCCATGGAGGCCGTGGAGGCAGGGGGAACTCTCGATTTGCCACCTCGACCCGACAAACCCCCCGCCATGCGGAGGACGGTCGCCCAGGAGAGGCGGGAGAATTTATTCTCATTTTAAAATCGATCGCCCAAGTCGGGCTCGTCGGACTTCCCAACGCGGGAAAATCCAGCCTCTTGGCTGCATTTTCTGCCGCCCGCCCCAAAATCGCCTCCTACCCTTTCACCACTCTGGCTCCTTACATCGGCGTGGTCGGGTCACCTGAAGAAACCCGATTCACTCTCGCCGATATTCCAGGACTGATCGAAGGAGCGAACGAGGGCAAAGGTCTTGGCCATGATTTTCTCCGCCACATCGAACGATGCTCCGTCCTTCTTCTCGTCATCGATACGGCAGGGGTCGACGGAAGGAACCCCGCCGAGGACTATCGTTTGCTTCGCAAGGAACTTCGACTGCACGATGCTGCTCTCGGAAAACGCCCCTTTCTCGTTGCCGCCAACAAAAGCGACCTTCCAGAGTCGGCCAAAAATCTGGCTGCACTTCGGTCTGCCGCCCGAAGGGCTATCTTTCCTATTTCCGCAAAAAGTGGAGAAGGCCTCCCCGCTCTTCTCGACGCGATCCGGAAATCCCTCCCGGCTTGACCCGGTAGGGTAGATACTTCACATTATTAATCATTCATAGTATGAAACATTATTTCATCCCATGTCTGCTCCTTGCCCTTGCTGGCTGTATGAAGGGAGGGGGGCCACCCAAAGACCCCCCTGTCCCTGCAGAGCTAGTCTCGGTTGAAGTGGGACCTCTCAAAGAGACTTTAGAGGCTATCGGGTCCATTGAAGCTGATGAGTCCGTTTATCTCAAACCTGAGGTGGAAGGCGAAATCACATCGATTCAGATGACGGAGGGAAGTTCGGTCAAACAGGGCGATCCCATCCTCCAGATTGATGAGTCAAAACAAGCTGCCGTAGTTGCAGAAGCCGAGGCCGACTACAACTACGCAAAGCAAACGATGCAACGCTCCGACACTCTCCTTCAAGACGGCACCATTTCGCAACAGGAACACGATCAGACACGCGCTGCCTACCAACGGTCTGTGGCCACACTAAACCTCGCACGCAAAAAAATGCACGAATACACGTTGACCGCTCCATTTGATGGAATTCTCGGCCAACGCAATGTGAGTGTCGGCCAGTACGTCAGCCCTCAAACGATTCTGGTCAGCATCTACGCCATGGATCGAATGAAACTCAATTTCAGTGTTCCGGAGCGATACAGCGCCCGTGTCACCCCCGGCCAAACATTAAAACTAACCGTTGCTTCTTACCCCGAGGAGTCTTTCTCAGGCGAAATTTACCTGATTGAACCGCAAGTCGATGTAGCCACCCGAACCGTACGCGTACGTGCGATCGTTCCCAACACGGATCATCGCCTTAAACCCGGCATGTTTGCGAATCTTACCCTGACCGTCGGCACTAAGGAAAAAGCCCTTACCCTCCCAGAGGATTGCCTCTTTCCGCATGACGGGGGCTTCGCCGTGTATCGCGCGACCGATGGCGTGGCAGAACTGGTTCCCGTTAAAGTTGGTTTTCGTACTCCTGGAAAAATCGAAATTCTCGAGGGCCTCAAGCCGGGAGATAAGGTTGCCCGTTCTGGAAATCTGCGATTAGCCCCTGGAAGAAAACTGATCCTCAACCCCGCCACGCCCAGCGGATGAACCTTCCAGAATTTTGCATACGACGACCCATTGCGGCCGTCATGTTCAACCTGGCCCTCGCGGTAATTGGTGTGGTTGGTCTCTCTAGGCTTCCCGTTCGTGAACTTCCTGACATCGACCCCCCCGTAGTCTCCGTCACGACGATCTACCCTGGCGCCAATGCCGAGCTGGTCGAAGCCGATGTGACTGAACCCATGGAGCAGGAAATTAATAATATTCCTGGAATCAAAATCCTCAGAAGCGAATCCCGCGAACAGGTTAGTGCGATCACGATTGAGTTTGAGCTGAATCGCGATGTGGATATTGGCGCTCAGGATATCCGGGATCGAATCAGCCGAGTCCGGGACAAACTCCCCGAGGACATCAAAGAGCCCATCGTCGCCAAGCAGGATGCCGACGCTCAAGAGGTCATGTGGGTCGCCCTCTCCAGCCCCTCTCGATCCACTTTGGAACTCTCCAATCTAGCGGAGAGGCAGATCAAAGACCGCCTGCAAATCCTCCAAGGAGTAGGCGGCATCAACTTCGGAGGAGAAAAACGACCGTCGATGCGGATCTGGCTCGACTCCTCAAAAATGTCATCCCGCCAAGTGACCGCGGCAGATATTCGAGCCCTACTTCAACGCGAAAATGTTGAGCTTCCATCAGGCAAAATTGAGGGTCAAACCCGCTCCCTCAGCATCCTATCCCGAGGTCGGATGGACCGCCCCGAACAGTATGCCGACCTAATCGTTCGCGAAAACGAGGGCTCGACAATTCACCTACGAGACGTTGCAACCATCGAAATTGGTCCCGAGGTGGAGGAAACAATCGCCCGTTTTAGCGGTCAACCCGCTGTCGGCCTCGGCGTTGTCAAACAGTCCGATGCAAACGCTGTCGATGTGGCTCGGGCCGTCCGCCGTGAACTGGAAAAGATCAAACCCGCACTGCCTCCGGACGTTCGAATCGATATTCCATATGACTCCTCCCTCTACGTCGAAGCCGCCATCGAGGAGGTTGGATCCACGCTTGCTCTTTCCTTTGTTCTTGTCGTGCTGCTCATCTATTTCTTCCTTCACAATGTCCGGGCCACAGTAATCCCCTCCTCGACCATTCCCCTCTCTATTCTTGCGACGTTCGGGCTTCTCTACTTCCTTGGCTACAGCATTAACATTCTCACCCTTCTCGCCCTTGTTTTAGCGATCGGGATCGTGGTGGACGACGCCATCGTCGTGCTCGAGAATATCATGAGACATATCGACGAGGGCATGTCTCCTTTTGAAGCCAGCATTCTTTCGATGAAGGAAATCACGGGGGCCGTTCTTGCCATCACTGCCAGTCTCATCGTTGTCTTTCTACCCATCGCGTTCCAAAGCGGAACTACAGGCATTCTTTTTCGTGAATTTGCGATCACCTTGGCAGGATCCGTTGCGATTTCCGCGTTTGTAGCCCTGACTCTCAGCCCAGCCCTAGGCGCACACTTTCTAAAACCCAAAACAGACCACGCCACCGCTTTCTCCCGATGGGTGGAACGAATTCTTTACCGCCTTTCAGCCCAATATGCATCCAGTCTTGGATTCGCGCTTCGCTCCCCTCGCCTCCTGATCGGCTTGGGGGCGGGAATCTTGGCTCTGACGGTTCTTCTTTACCGAGCCATTCCCCAAGAGTTTCTACCAGATGAGGACAAGGGCACCATCATTGCTGTAATCGTGACTCCGGAGGGATCGACCTCCGAATCCACCGACCGTTATCTTCGCCAAGCCGAAAAGATCGCCTCCGAATATCCCGAAGTATTGAGTTACTTCAGTGCCGTCGCTCTTTCTCGCGGAGCCCCTGGCCAGTCCAACTTGGGAATTATGTTCATCCGCCTCAAAAAGGACCGAGACCGTTCCGCCCTTCAACTTGCCCGGCCAGGTGCCAGAGGATCGATGTTCACCCGCATGATTTCTGAAATCCAAGGAGCCGTGGTGATCCCCTTTCTTCCTAAGGCCGTGGGACGCGGCTTTGGAGAGTCCTTCCAAGTCATTCTTCAATCCTCCAATCTTGCTCTGCTGGAAAAAACAGCCCGCCAATTGCGCGATGAAATCGCAAATGCGGGCTTTCTTAGCCAACCTCGCACCAATTTCAACTATGAGAAACCCCAGCTCAGCCTGGCCATCGACCGCGATCGTGCTGCCAATTTAGGAGTTTCGGTAAGGGACATCTCCGAGGCTCTTCAGATCCTTTTGGGAGGCCTCGACATCTCACGTTTTAACTACGAGGGCAAACAGTACGACGTGATCGCCCAGCTCAAGCGAGCGGACCGCCTTGTTCCCGACGAACTTAACTCCCTTTACGTTCGGACAAAGAGCGGGCAGCTCGTGCCGATCCGCAATCTTGTCAACACAACCGAACAAGGCTCCGTGAACTCGATCTACCATTTTCTGCGTCAACGAAGTGCTTCCATTACGGGCCAACCCCAAGGAGTCACGCTGGGTCAGGCGATCGAAAAAACAGAAGAAATCGCAAAACGAATTCTTCCGCCAGAAGTGACCCTGGAATTTGACGGAGAAGCACGGGAGCTTCGCTCAGGGCGTGGAGAAGCTTGGCAAATCATCTTTCTCGCCCTTCTGATCGTCTATATGGCCTTGGCAGCACAGTTTGAAAGCCTCGTCCACCCTTTCACGATCATGATTGCCCTCCCCTTGGCAGTATTTGGAGCTCTGCTTCTTCTTTTTTCTCTGGGATTCATCAATCAGTTAGCAGTTATTCCCCAGTATGTCCCCCCCGGGACACTCCCTGCCCCAGTTGCATGGATTTTTGGAATCCTGCCCGAGATTCCCTCCATGAATTTGAACTTGTATAGCCTGATCGGTTTAGTCCTACTTCTGGGTCTCGTCACAAAAAATTCAATTCTTCTCGTTGAGTTTGCCAACCAACGCCGTGCCCTCGGCATCTCCGCGGTCGAGGCGATGCGTCAAGCTGGGGCTGTTCGCCTTCGTCCCATCTTGATGACGGCTCTCTCCACCATTATCGGAATCGTGCCCATCGCCCTAGGCCTTGGGGCGGGAGCAGAAAGTCGACGCCCGCTTGGGGTCGCCGTAGTGGGAGGCATGCTCTCGTCTACTTTTCTGACCCTCTACTTAGTTCCAGCATTTTATGTTCTGATCGATCGGCTTATCCCGGCACGAAAAACACAACCCTCGACCTTGTCCTAACCGCTTTTGCTTCCTACTTTCAATTTATGACGATGGCTATCCCCCCCGATGGGGTTTCTCCGATTCCTTACGCCAGCGAGGAGGCACGTGAACGGCGGGACATGATTGTCGCCGGAATTTTTACCATTCTCTACTTCCTGCTTTTTGCCTTTTTCTGGATTTCCTCCCAAACCCTTACGGCTCTACAAAAAAAAGCACCCGATAGCCCTCTGAGAACTAATTTAAAAATCCAACGGATCATGCAGGCCCCAGCTCCGATGGCTCCCCCCATGCAAAGCCAATTTGTCGACGCCTCTGGACTCAAGGAGGTGGATAAACCGGATCCTCGGACTGCCTTGCAAAGCGATCGAAATACCGCGGCCTCCAGTAAAGTGGTGAACGGAACCGACCCAACGTTGGGCGGACAGGAAGGGAAAAAAGATGACTCCCTGACCATGCGTGACAGCCAATTCTCTCCCAACCCTGCTTCACCCCCTCCCTCCGCAAGACTTAGTCCCTCCACCCCCAAACCTGCTGCCCAACCCCCAAAACCTGCCCCCCCACTCCCCAAAGCCGATCTCCTGAAACCCACCCCTGGCACGGGCACCCCCATCGAAAAAGTTAATGACACCCCTGAGGCAAAAGATGACCCTAGCCAAGACCAAAGCGACTCTCCCCCCTCCGCCGCCCAAGCGGCTTCGAACGCCTCCGACTCCTCCTCTGCCATGGCACCCCCACCCGATATCTTCCGAGACCGAAGCGCCGTCTCGGGAGGTGCCCAAATGGGGCAGGATGCATCTTTTGCCTCGATGGCGACGGCCTTGGGACGTTATCAGCACAAGCTTTACCTCGCCATCGGATCTCGATGGAATTCGAAGGTGGCTCAAACGATGGCTCAAATCGGAGTCGATCGAGTCGTTGTTCGATTTCATGTAAATTCAGACGGAACCATCTCCGATATCGATATCGTCCAAGGCAACCCCAATTCGATACTTGGAATGATCAGTGGCGACTCGATCAAGCAGTCCAGCAATCTGATCGGACCATTCCCGGCAGACTTAAAAGCGGAAATGCCTAACGGCTTTCCTTGGCAACTTGCTTTTCGCATCTACTAAAGGATCGGGACTCGCCAAACCCTCAACCATCGTTAAGGTATTCCATTTATGGGACCCGATGTCATCAGCAGTTTGCAAGATCTGACCAAGGTCAGTCCTTTCATCATCGCAGCCATCCTTTTTCCCCTCGTCTCATGCCTAATTTCCGGCCTTTTTCTATCGACCGTGATCTTTATGCGGCTCCGCCGCGAACGGGTTGCCCCTAAAGAAATTATTGATGCCATTCGGGCTCTCAAGGCGGGCGGAAATACGGAAACGCTCGTACGCCTCTGCGTCCGTAACGACTCCCCCCTCGCTCGCTTGGTGAATAGTTCCCTGGAACACTCCTCGCTTCCCAGAGGGGAAAATGTGGAAGTTCTCCAAACCTTGGCCCGAACCGAAGTTGCCCGACTGGAACGCGGCATCGTCTACCTTGAAATCTTTGTGGGTGCCTCACCTCTCCTCGGCCTCGTAGGAACAGTATCCGGCCTGATCACCATCTTCGCTGCCGTCGGAACTGAAAATGCGGATCCTGGAAAGATTTCCGCCGGTATCGCCGAAGCCCTTCACACCACCGTTCTGGGTATCGGTACGGCTATCGTCATGCTGTTTCCCTTCACATTCTTCAGCAAAAAGGTCGATGTTTTGGCAGTGGAATTGGAAGAGTATTCCATGCTCCTCCTCAAGAAGCTCTACACCGAAGAAGTCGCCGCCTAAGGCCGTTCCGGGCTCGCCCGCGATGAAGTTTAATCCCAGCCGACGCCGCCGAGCCGAAATCAACGTAATTCCGTTGATCGACATCTTGTGCATGCTTCTGATCTTCTTCATCGTCACGACTACTTTTAAGAAAAAAACCGCTTCGGTGGATGTCACCCCCCCCAAGTCAGAAAAGGGCACCGAAAAGGTTGAGGAGGCGAAAACAGCTCCTCCCGAGTTAACCATGAAATCCAAGAAAGCGGATGACTATGCCAAACTCTACAATGCGGATGAATTTCCACTCTACTTAGGGGATCAAATTCTAAAACTAAACGTCAAATCTGACACATTTCGCGCGGATCTGGCC
The DNA here is from genome assembly GCA_945878585.1 of Akkermansia muciniphila. Lineage (GTDB taxonomy): Bacteria > Verrucomicrobiota > Verrucomicrobiia > Methylacidiphilales > Verrucolacustridaceae > Verrucolacustris. The sequence goes on along the minus strand of CAMDXQ010000008.1, from coordinate 1,426 downwards.
AAGACTCTCAAAGATAGGAACGTCAAGAATCTGATCCTCAACTTTGATGAGACGACTCCCATTGCTATTTTCTTCAAATTCTTTGATGCGTGCGAGGACGCCGGCGTCCCGATCTCCGTCCGTACCTCCAAGATCGGTGGCGCCACTGCCAACCCCTGAAATCGCTCTCCCCGACTCTTCCTGTTCGTCTCTACGGTGACCCTGTTCTACGCCAGACAGCCACACCCGTTCGGCCGCCGGATGATAAGCTCATGGATCTTTCACGAGTCCTAGAGAATACAATGCGAGAGTCGGAGGGCATCGGTCTTGCCGCCCCCCAGATCGGTATCTCCCTTCAAATTGCCTTGGTTGATCTCAGAAAAGTCGAGAAGCGCCCCTCCACAATGGAACTCCACGGAAAGCCCGTGGATTGGCGCGTTCACATGCCCCTCTTCTTTTGCAATCCCGTGATTACACTTACCCGTCGCAGGGAGGATGAGGATGAAGGATGCCTAAGTTTCCCTGGTCTTCATGGCCCCGTCCGACGCAGTCTCCGCATCCAGATGGATTATCTCGATCTTAAAGGGCGTGCAACAACCCTGACTGCGGGTGGTCTCTTGGCACGAGCATTACAACATGAGGTTGACCATCTGATGGGCGTTCTCTTTATCGATCGCATGTCCCCAGATGCAAAACGCACTCTCGCACCAGAACTTGAAAAACTTCTACAAAATCAGCCACCTAGGAAGTAGGGCCTTATGCTGATTCGTGCGGGTGCCCTGATTGAATCCGCCAACCGGGTTCATCGTCCAGGTCACCTTCGCATGGAAAAAGGCAAAATTCTCGCGGTTGGATCTAACCTCGCACCCCTTCCTGGCGAAGAGGTTCTCTCCATTCCTGAAATCACGTTGGCCCCGGGATGGATCAACCTTCACGCACATCTTGAGTTGTCTGCACTATCTGGACTCCTACGTAAGGGGAACACTTTTTCGGGTTGGCTGGAAGAGCTCCTTCCCCTTCTACCCACTCTCACTCCCGAAGTGCGCCGTAGCTCCATTCTAACCTCAACTCGGCATGCCGCCCATTCAGGCACGACCTCGATTCTCTCCATTCTGACTCAACGCACAGCTCTTGCTGGCTTAACTTCAACCCCTACACGAGTTTGGTGGGCGCTTGAATTTTCCGATCTCAGGGAAAAACCAAACCTTGCCGAGATTGTGAATCAGGCGACCTCGTGGATCTCACGTCATCCGAATGCCGATTGGCACTTGGCCCTTTCTCCACACGCCCCCTACACAGCTTCCCCATCTCTTTACCACGAACTTTCGGCTATGGCCTCTCAGAATCATCTCCCCTTCACAACCCACTTGGCTGAGTCCGTGGATGAGACTGAGTTTTTTGCGAATCAGAAATCATCGCTGCGTCACCTTCTTCCCGCCGATTTTGA
>CAMDXQ010000007.1 GCA_945878585.1 Akkermansia muciniphila | reverse complement strand
GGACCCAGCCCGTCAGCTAACCCCGCCGGCATCTGCAAGGGACTTCGAGCGAAAAGGACGCCGAAGATTTCTTCTGATGTTGAGGTCTCATTTGTTCGTTGCTCAGAAGATGAAAAATCAAAGTTTGGGCAGTTGGATCAGGAGCCTTTTCATTGGAAAGGCCCTGAGCATCTCCGATAAAGGGCTTTTTCATCAGGTCTCCCTCGTAGCGGTACTAGCCTGGGTTGGCTTGGGTGCGGACGGATTGTCTTCCGCCTGTTATGGACCGGAAGAAACAATGCGGGCACTGATCGCACATCCGGCGCTCACTCTTTTCGTTGCCGCAGGATCGATTTTCACGATTGCGGTGATTTGCGCCAGCTACTCCCAAATTATCGAGCTCTTTCCAGGAGGTGGAGGGGGGTACCTGGTGGCCAGCAAGCTCCTCACTCCTTCCGTTGGAGTAATCAGCGGATGTGCGTTGCTAGTCGATTACGTTTTAACCATCGCTCTTTCAGTGGCGGCGGGAGCGGATGCTCTGTTTTCGGTTTTGCCTGCTTCCTGGATTCCCTGGAAATTGACCCTGACTCTTTCGATGGGGGTGGTGCTGACTCTTCTCAATCTTAGGGGAGTAAAGGAATCGGTGATCTTTTGTGTGCCGATCTTTTTCGCCTTTTTGATCACGCACGGATTCATGATTGTCTACGGGTTTTTTGCCCATGCGGGGAATCTACCGAGCTTGGTGACGATGACCTCGCAGGATGTGATGGCTGCCCATGATGAGCTTGGATGGTGGAAGATTGGTGCTGTGCTACTAACCGCTTATAGCTTAGGGGCAGGAAGCTACACAGGGATTGAGGCGGTGAGTAATGGGCTTTCCGTTCTTCGTGAGCCCCGAGTCGAAACAGGGAAACGGACAATGGTTTACATCGGGGTTTCCCTCTCCTTCATGGTGGGAGGACTGTTGCTGATGTATCTGCTGTATCACGCCGTTCCGAGGGAAGGAATGACCTTGAATGCGGTTCTTTTCGGGGAGATCACCGCCTCATGGCCTCCGTGGCTTTCTCATGGGTTCATCTGGGGAGCGATGCTTTCAGCGGCTGCGATTCTATTTATCGCCGCTCAAACCGGCTTTCTTGGTGGCCCTGGCGTGTTGGCGAATCTGGCTCTGGATCGCTGGATGCCGAGCCGGTTCGCATCATTGAGTGATCGTTTTGTTTCCCAGAATGGGATCATGATCATGGGGGCCTCGTCTCTTTTCCTAATCTGGGTTTCCCGCGGATCGGTGGCTTGGCTAGTCGTGCTTTACGCGATCAACGTCTTTGTGACATTTTCCCTGAGCCAGCTTGGGATGGTTGTACACTGGCTAACAGAGCGGCACCACAGCCTTCACTGGAAAAAGAAACTCCTGATCAACGGAGTTGGATTCATTCTCACAGGAACGATTCTGATCGCGCTCAGTATTATCAAATTCGATCACGGTGGCTGGATTACAATCGTGGTAACCGGAGCACTCATCGCGGTGGCGTTTGGGATTAAACACCATTATCGGATGGCTCATGCGCAGCTCAAGCGACTCGATTCCTTAATTGAGGCCTTTCAAATACCGCACGTCGGGGCCGTTCCCCCTTCGGTAAGTGCGGATTATCAGGCTAAAACAGCAGTTCTTTTTGTGAATGGGTTCAACGGACTAGGGATTCACACTCTTCTGGCTGTCCAGCGGATGTTTCCGCACGTCTTTAAAAACTACATTTTTGCGGAAGTGGGTGTGGTGGATGCAGGAAACTTCAAAGGGGTGAGAGAAATTGGAAATCTTCAGTCTTCCGTGAAGCGGGATGCGGAGCGCTATGCCGAGTACATGCGGGCTCACGGGGTGTATGCGGAGGCGGTTTATGAAATCGGGCCCGACGTGGTTTCCGGGGCTCAGGAACTGGCAGCCAAGTTGTGGGAGAGGTTTCCCAACTCGATCTTTTTCGGCGGACAACTCGTTTTTCAAAAGGAGACCTTCTTCACAAGGTTACTTCACAACTTCACCGTTTTCGTTCTGCAGAGGGAGTTTTTCAAGCAGGGGATGCCGTTCTTTGTTCTACCGGTTCGGGTCTGACCTGGATCGATCCAGATCTAGCAGGAGGAGAGGAAACCAAGCCGTTCCTACGCCTTCAGTTTTGGGTGGCGTGGGCTCTCTAGTGGGGTAAATTTCTTTTATAACCTTGAAAGCCAAAGAGTTTGCCTTGGTACGTTCGGAGGATTGGGGTTCAGTTTCCGCTTCTGACTGGAGCGACTGGTCATGGCAACTTCGCAATCGAATCCAGTCCCTCGAACAGTTGGAAGGTCGACTCTCACTCACAGGGGAGGAGCGTGCCGGGACCATTCTTGGGGGAAAGAAACTGGCATTGGGAATTACCCCCCATTTCTTCAGCCTGATTGATCGTAACGATCCCGATTGCCCGATCCGACGTCAGGTGGTTCCGCGGATTGAGGAAGCGACGACGGCTGCAGATGAGATGCTCGACCCTTGCGGCGAAGATTCGAGTATGCCCGTTCCTGGGTTGGTTCACCGTTATCCAGACCGGGTTCTTCTCCTTGTGACCGACCGTTGCGCTTCGTACTGCCGCTACTGCACACGCAGTCGGGTGGTCAGTGGAGCAGGGGAACAGGAGTTAGCAGTAGATTTGGAAGGGGCGTTTTCTTATTTGGAAAAACATTCTGAAGTTCGGGATGTCCTTCTTTCGGGCGGCGATCCTCTACTTCTCTCGGACGCCAAGTTGAATGCGATTTTAACCCGCTTAAGAAAGATCCCGAGCATCGAGTTTGTTCGGATCGGCACCCGAATCCCCATCTTCTTGCCTCAAAGGATTACTCCGGAACTTGTAGCCATGTTAAGAACTCATCATCCCCTCTGGATGAGTGTTCACACCAACCATCCCAAAGAGCTAACTCAGGAGGTCCGTGAGGCTTTGGGGCGCTTGGCGGATGCAGGAATACCTCTTGGCAACCAGAGTGTTCTTCTTAAGGGAGTCAACGATCGAGCGGAGATTTTGAAGGAACTATTCCACAAACTCCTCCTTTGTCGGGTTCGGCCTTACTACCTCTACCAGTGTGATCTGATCACCGGCTCGGCTCACCTTCGGACCACGATACGAGAAGGGCAGGATATCATGGAGCAGCTACGTGGTTATACCACGGGCTACGCAGTGCCGACGTACGTGGTGGATGGACCGGGGGGTGGCGGCAAGATTCCGGTTGGGCCGAACTATATTGTGGGGATGGCAGACGATAGGGTGATTTTAAAGAACTACCGGGGCGACGTGTATGAGTACCCCGAAATCGGTCAATCCAGTGTGGCCGATCTTCACGGTTGACCGACTCAGACCGTGGGGCGCTCCGGTTAAAGCCGGGCGGAAGATCAAAGGCTTTAGCTGGGCACCCTTGGATTCTTAAGTCGGAAATCGATACAGAACCCGGGAAGGAATGGAGCGGTCGCCCGGTCGTGGCCACAGGAGAGCACGGGGAATTGCTTGGGACCGGATTTTATCGCGAGGGAGGACGAGTCGCTTGGAGAAGATTTCGCAAGGATATTGGAGATTTTGATGCAAAATTTGTCGAGAAGGCCCTGCAGGTTGCCGTGCAAAAACGCAAAGGGACACCTGCACGAAGGATTGTTTGGTCGGAAACAGACTCGATGCCGGGACTCGTACTGGACCAGTACGGAAGTTATCTAGTGGCCCAGATCAACACGGAGGGCATGGAAAAAAACTGGGAGCTGGTTCGGACTGCCGCACTTAAACTCCTTCAGCCTGAGGGGATATGGATCCGGAGAGATGCTTCGGGAAGAAAACTGGAGGGATTGGAGATCCTGCAGGGGGAAGCATTCGGTACGGTTCCAGAAAAGCCGATTTTAGTAGAAATTGGCGGAATGGAGGTCTGGGTGGATTTACGGTCCGGTCAGAAGACAGGAACTTATTTAGATCAGCAGGAGAATTACGGGATCGTTGCCCAGGAGAGTAGGGGACGAAAGGTTCTCGATCTGTTTTGCCACAATGGGGGGTTTGCCCTTCGTTCAGCAAAAGCAGGGGCCAGCGAGGTGACCGGGGTAGATAGCTCCCGTCCTTCCTTGGAGTTGGCTCGGCAGAGCGCGGAACATCATGGTTTAAAGGTTCGTTGGGCCCAAGAAGACGTGACACGCTTTCTTAGAACGTGTCGAAAAGGTGAGTACGATCTGGTGATCTTGGACCCGCCGGGTTTAGTCAAAAGCCGCGAGAGTGCGGAAGCAGGAAACAAGCTAATGGCTGAACTTCATCGCAACTCCATGAAAGTTCTCGCTCGGGGAGGATTACTGGCCACGTTTTCTTGCTCGCACCGCGTCGGCAGTGAGGAATTGTTAGGGATGGTCAAACAGGTTGCCAAAGAGGAGGGGCGGGTAGTGCAGATCAAAACTACCCTTGGGCAATCATCCGATCATCCTATGGACCCGGCTTTTCCTGAAAGCAGATACTTGAGCGGATTTCTTCTGGAGGTGAAATGAGACTATTTGCACTGGCAATGCTCGTCCTATGCGCTCCTGTGGGCGCAAAGGATTTCTCGCATCCCAAGGATTGCGACGGGAAGGTCGTGGAACTCAATCCAGCAGACAGAATCACTGTTGTGCTGGCCAGCAGCCAACCCTTGGCGGATACCACCCGAGAATTTGGGCGTGCCCTCTATGGCTGGCAGGGAAGAAAAGAATTTCGAGTGATCGTAGTCGTGGATTTAAGGAGGTCTCTTGGAACTCTCTTCAAAGGCTGGACGGTAGGCAAGATGAAGGCGGACTTGGATGAAGAGGGGGAACGACTGATTCCGTGGTATCGGGCGAACAAGAATCCTGGCAATCCAAGGGTGGATTTGTGCGGAATTGCTGATTTCGATGGAAAAGCAACCGACTCCTTGGGATGGGGTTCGGATGAGAAAAAGATGAAGGTGACGATCTTTGGAAAAACCGGGGATGTGGTATGGTCGGAGATGGACGCAGATTCCCCGAAGGCGATGCAGGCGGAAGTGAGAAAGCTACTTGGGAATCCTGTCCCGACTCCTCCAGATGCAGTTCCCAAGAAATCGCGGATACTGATGCGCAAAGGATGAGCTCATCTCAAGGCATCTTTTGTGTCGGGGTGGATCATCACTCGACTTCCCTTGGAGTGAGGGAGGCGTTGGCTTCCTTTGCTGGAGATCGTTGGATTCAGCACCTGATCGAGCACGAGGGGGCTGGAGAGGTCGTTTTTCTTAGCACATGCAATCGTGTGGAAATTTATGGGCGTTCTGAGCAGAAAGGCCCAGAGATCATGTCTTCCTTGGCTCGTTCGATGCCTACAGACCTTGGGAGCGCTTGGAAAGATGCACGCGGAGTTTATTTGCATGAAGGAATCGCATGCTGGCGCCACTTAGCTGAAGTAGCCACCGGATTACGTTCCATGGTGGTTGGAGAGGGAGAGATTTTGGGGCAGGTACGTCAGGCTTATGCGGCATCACGGGAAGCAGGGGGCACAGGTACATCGATGCACTCCCTTTTCCAGTCAGGGTTACGGGCAGCCCGAGCTGCACGGGCGGCGGCCGGTTTTGGACGAGGCGATGCTTCTGTTGGTCGCTTGGCGGCGGAGGCGATGGGAGAGCTTCTTGAGGGTAAAGAGCGAAGACCGCTGCTTTTATTGGGCTCGGGACACACGGCTCGCAGTTTCGCCATGGTTGAGAAAGAGTTTGGGAATCGCGGAATATTAATCTCCTCCCGATCGGAGGATCGCGCAAACGCCTTGGCGGTGGAAGTGGGGGCATCAACAGTTCCTTGGGAGCATTGGGCACGGGCTGTCGATTCAGCTGCTGTGGTCGTCTCTGCTTTGGCGGGGGGTGAATTGACATGGACAGAATGTAAAGGAAGCGGGCCTGAGCTCCTTTTGGATTTAGGGGTGCCTCGAACTTTGACGGCTCTCCGCAGAGCTTTTCCGCAGTCCAAGTGGGTGGATCTAGAGGAATTAGCAAGAAGGAGTGAAGTGATGCCGGAATCCTTGGGAGCTATTCATCGGGCCGAAGAGGTCCTGAGAAAACACGAAACATACTTTGCAATTCAGCGAACGGCTCGAAGTGAAAAGGTTCAGGCTTTTCGGGGATGAAGTTGCGGTTGGGAACGCGGGGAAGTCGACTGGCTTTGGAGCAGGCGAGACGGGTGGCAGAACAGATTCGGAAAGTCAGCCCGGGTGTAGGTGTCGAACTGGTCATTCTCAAAACTACGGGGGACGCGCGTTCTGAGTTCGGCGATGAGATTCACTCCGAAGTCGGTGAGTTTAGTTCCGCCTTGGAAAAATCTCTGGTTGAGGACGAGATTGATGCTGCGGTTCACAGTGCCAAGGATCTTCCGACACGAATTCATGATTCCTTAACAGTCGCAGCATATCCCGAGCGAGTTGATCCTCGGGATGCATGGGTTTTCAAGAAAGGGAGCCAACTCCCCAAGGGAACTTGGGTAGGAACCGAAAGTCCAAGGAGAAGGATGTTTTGGACCGAGAAACATCCACAAGCAGAGTTTCAGAACATCCGTGGAAATGTGGATCGGAGAATGGAGCGATGTTTGGGCGAAAAGGATTGGCAGGGAATCTTGTTGGCTTGTGCAGGAATTGACCGCTTGGGGGGATTGTTGAGTGGGCTTGAAATGGAGCGGTTGGATGTGGAGTGGATGATTCCCGCTCCAGGACAGGGGGCTTTGGCTGTCCAATGCCGAAAGAATGACCATCGAACGACTGAACTGACTCAACGATTGGATGATCAGCAAATTCGTGCACGAGTTACCGCGGAGAAAAGCTTCCTTCAAACATGGGGCGGAGGGTGCTCCGAGTCATTGGGCGCATTTGCTCAGATCCAACCGAACGGAACATTACATTTGAGGGCAGGTGTACGGGATCTACATGGTTATCCTCAACGCGGCTCCATGGAGGGCCCATCGAATGAGGGAGAGCTTTTGGGGGTTCGGTTAGCAGAGGAGATGCGTCGTGGGTAAAAAAGGGAAAGTATGGCTTGTTGGGGCAGGTCCTGGTGATCCGGGACTGATTACTCAACGCGGAAAAGAGATTTTAGCGAGAGCAGATGTCGTTCTTTATGACCGACTCGTGAATCCGGCAATCCTCTTGGGCACTCGAAGCGGAGTGAAGTTTGTGGATGCAGGGAAGGCCCCTCGCGGCGTGAAGATGCTACAGGCAGAGATTCATCGCCAGTTGATTCATTATGCAAAAAAGGGCGCAAGTGTAGTTCGTCTGAAAGGGGGTGATCCTTTTGTTTTTGGTCGTGGAGGGGAGGAGGCCGAGGTTTTGGCGAAAGCAGGAATTCCGTTTGAGGTCATCTCGGGGGTGACGTCTGGCGTAGCTGCACCCGCCTACGCCGGGATACCGATTACGCAGAGGGGATTAAGTACCGAGGTGGTTTTTCGAATCGGAAATCGTGCCGAGGGCTCGGTTTCGGGTAGAACGCTGGTGGGATATATGACGGTGGAAGGTTTGGATGATTTTCTTCGGGGTGCGATCGAACTTGGTTTCTCAAGAAACACGCCTGCGGGAGTCATATCGAGCGGAACTTGCCAAAATCAACGTGTGTTAATCGGAACGGTGGGGACCTTGGCGACGTCGGCCAAGAAAAACAGGATTCAAGCTCCAGCTGTGGTGGTAGTTGGGTCAGTTGTCGGTCTTCGGAAGAAACTCGCTTGGTGGGGAAAAAGGCCGTTGGCCGGGAAAAGGATCGTTCTCACAGCGAGTAATCATCTGAGGAAGGGCTGGAGAGAGGTGTTTGAAGAGAATGGCGCTGAGGTATGGGAAATTCCTATGACACAGATCGAGGTACTACCTCCCCAGCGTGAATGGATCGATAAGATTCATCAAGCGGACTGGTTGATTTTTACCAGTGCTGCCGGAGTACGAGCTTTTCCTGCTATAGTTGGGGACTGGCGAAAGATTGCGCGGTGCAATATCGCCGCCGTGGGGAAATCCACAGCTGATGTCTTGCGCTCGATCGGATTGGAGCCTGACTGGGTGGGACGAGGCCCTGGATCCAAAGAGTTAGCTCAAGGTTGGCCAAAGTGGGCAAAAGGGAAGATTCTTCATCTCACGGGAGATTCAGGCAGCGGCGATATGGCGAAGCTATTCCAAGCTAAGGGTTTCTCAGTCGAGAGTTTGGTTATTTATCGAAACCGTGAGGCTCGCGCAATTCCCGTACCTGTTCGTAAGGCTCTGGCTCGAGAGGGTGCCGACTGGGTTGTCTTCGCAAGCGGAACGGCTGCTGAGAGGTTCCGTAAGGCTATCCCCCATTGGAGATCAGAACCCAAGGTGGTTGTGATTGGCCCCGCAACGGTCCGTGCAGCACAAAAGGTGGGCTGGAAAGTTTGCGCGGTGGCGAAGGAACCCTCGGTTGCTGGGGTTCTATCTGCCATCCTAAAGAAGTCGTGAATTCACTTGCCGAACAAAAGATGGAAGAAGGCCACATGGCGTTGGCTTTTGGGGAGATGAAAGAAGCGGCTGTTTTTTATCGATCTGCTGCAGAGCTGGATCCTGAAAATGCAGAGGCTTGGCAGGCTCTTGGAATGTCATTGGTGAAGCTGGACCTCCTGGAGGAGGCAATTTCCGCATTACAAAAACTAGTCTCTCTGAGGCCGAAAGATCAGCTGGCCTACACAAGTTTATCTTTAGCTTACGGAAGAGCGGGGAGGATTAAAGAAGCGGAGGAGATGGCTGCCAAGGCGAAGGTTGCAGCTTGGGGAGGAGATCCGGAGAAACTGGGAAAGGCGTGAGCTTACTTCGATTTTTCGGATGGCGCGCTGAGGCGAATTTTATCCCCCAAAACAACAGGCGGCCCTCCGAGTTGGACCGCTTTACGGTACGAATCCAAGGCCAGCTGAGTTTTTCCCAGACGAGCGGTCACATCTCCGAAGTGCTCCAGTAGCGTCGGGTCATCAGGTACCTGGCGAAGCGCCTCTTCAATCAATGGCTGGGCTGCCTGGGGATTTCCCATGCGAAACAGTGCCCATGCCTGGCTATCGAGGTAGGCTGGGTTGCCTGGATTGAGGGCAAGGGCTTTTTCGATCAGAGAGAGAGCTTGAGGTAAATTTTTTCCCCGTTCCGCCCACATATAACCAAGATAGTTGAGTGATTGGTGATGAGCGGGGTTCAGTTGAAGAGCTTTTTGGAGGGCAGCTTCGGAACGTTTGGGTTGGCCCGACTGCTCGCAGGCAGAACCGTACTCAAAGTAAAAGCCTGCATCGAGAATGCCGGGTTTCCCTTGGGCGAGACGTTCGACTTGAGCAAAGGTTGCCGCTGCTTCTGCCATGCGATTCTCAGCTTTTTCCGTCAGCCCACGGACTAGAAGAATTTGCAATGAGTCGGGATGCGCTTGGGCGGCTTGAGCCAAGGTGTGATGAGTTCGGCGGGTTTGATTCTGTTTAAGCTGAAGAAGAGCCAGTCGCAGGTAATCGGCAGGAGTAGTTTTCTCGAGGCAGTGGAGAGCGAGAACTCGATAGATTTCAGCACGGGCAGGGAGATTTAGTTCGTCATACAGATTCCCCATCACGGGATAGAGATTCGATCGATTCGGTTTTTCCAGTTCCGCGCGGTGAAGGAGTTCGTCCGCCTCGGCAGACTGATTATTGAGGATCAGTACTGCGGCCAACTGCTCCAAGAAGGAGACTTCGTCAGGCCGTTCGTCGACAAATTCACGAAAGTAGCGGATCGCGGTGGGGAGGTCGTCGGCAGTTAGGGCAATTTCGGCGGCGCGGAGAGTGAAGCCTCCCAAACCAGTATTCAGGTCGGCAGCTCGGATGAAGGCGGGCAGGACAGAGGCTGCAATTTCTTTTTGGGATTTTCTGGATAGAGAAGTTCCAGAACGGAGAAGGCCTTCGGCAACGCGGGCGAGTCGAGCAGGATCATCGGTCTGCCAGCCTGCCAAGGCTGTCAGGGCGTCGCGCTGGGCTACGGATGCAGCTTCTCCTTGCTTAGATTGAATTAGGGCCAGACAAAGAAGGGTGGAGCGTTCCGCCTCATCCTGTGAGGACGGCGCTAGGGATTGAAGGAGTGGCAGGGCTTCGCTGAAACGTCCCAGATCGATGAGAGAGGCAGCCTTTGCGAGAGCGGCCTGGCGCGATGTCGGATCGGATTCGAGGGCACGCGTATAGGCATCGAGAGCGATTCCGCTTAAACCCAAGGAATCGGCACGACGACCCTCGGCAAAGGAGAGGGCAGACTCGACCCGTTCATTTCGGGCCGGATCGACGGCAGGAAGAGAAAAAGGAGCAAGAGTAAGTAGGGCGGTAAACGCCCAAGACTTACGTCTTGTACCGGAGACGCTTCTTATGGCGGTTCGCGCGGCTACGCTTGCGGCGTTTGTGCTTTGCGATTTTTGATTTCCGCTTCTTTTTGACTGAACCCATATAGGCATCGTGGCGTTCGGAGGCTTAGCTGACAACCTTATTTAGAGGGTACTCAATGATACCTTCTGCGCCCAACTGCTTGAGACGAGGGATGATCGAACGAACCGTTTTTTCTTCCATGACGGTCTCGACGGCAACCCACCCATCCCGAGCTAAGGGAGAGATGGTCGGGTCACGAAGGGAAGATAGGATCGAGTTTACAGAGCGAAGGCAACTGCGAGAAACATTCATTTTCAGGCCGACCAGATCTCTGGCGCGGAGGGCCCCTTCCAACAACATGGAAAGATTTTCAATGCGGGTTCGATCTACTGGCGTGGACCATACCTTTCGGTTGGCAATCAGTTGAGGGTAGGATTCCAAAACGGTATCCAGAATTCGCAACCCATTTGCAGCGAGGGATGATCCTGTCTCCGTGATGTCTGCCACAGCATCAGCCAGTTCGGGTACTTTGACTTCTGTAGCTCCCCAAGAAAACTCCACCTTCGCTTTGATCTTTCGTTTGGCGAGGTATTGACGAACCAATCCTACCGCTTCCGTCGCAATTCGTTTGCCGCGGAGCTGGGCGGGTCGGCGAATCGGGGAACGATTGGGAACCGCAATGACCCAACGCGCTGGTTGGGCAGTGGCCTTGCTGAAACGCAGGGTAGACACCGTTTGTACCTTTGCCTTGGTTTCTTGGATCCAATCACTTCCCGTTAATCCAAGATCAAGAAAGCCATCCTGCACATAGGATGCGATTTCTTGGGCACGGAGGAGGCGAATCTCAAAGTTGGGATCATCAATGGATGGGCGATAGGTTCGGGAGGCGCGTGAAATGGAATAGCCCGCCCGTCGAAAGAGCTCGAGGGTGGCATCTTGAAGACTGCCGGAAGGGAGTCCGATTCTGAGTATCTTGGCCATCGGGAAAGCCTAACCCAAGTGGGTAGCCTAGTTCAACTCAGTCAGACGATGGCTGGCATCTGTTGTGTGATGCAGTGAATCGCGCCGAGGCCTGCGACCAAAGCCTGACAATCGATTCCCACGACTTCCCGACCAGGAAAGTAAGGACGGAGGAGATCGAGAACGATTGAATCGGTGGGGGATTGAAAAACAGGGACCAGGACGGCGGCATTCCCGATGTAGAAGTTTGCATGGCTGGCCGGATTCCGGTGATGCGGTCCATCGGAGCGGGGTGGCATGGGGAGTTCGATGACCTTTAAGGGATTTCCGCGGGAATCATGGGCATGGCGGAGTCGTTTTAGATTTTCCTGCAAGGGAGCGTGATTTGCATCCTTCGTGTCCGGCTCAACAACGGCTGCCACCACTCCTGGCGCGATAAAGCGGGTGATGTCATCGATGTGACCATCCGTATCGTCTCCCTCAAGACCGTCGTTCAGCCAGATGATCTTTTGAATGCCAAGCCATTGTTGGAGGCGTTCCTCGATCGCCTTTCGGTCGTGGGAAGAATTGCGGTTTGGATTCAGGAGGCACTGTTCTGTGGTGAGAAGGGTACCCATTCCATCGGTATCGAGGGAACCACCCTCCAAAACGAAATCGTGGGGAATGCATGGAGTATCGGTCATGCGACAGGCCGCAACGGGAATCACATCATCCTTGTCCCAAGGCCCGTATTTTCTGCCCCAACTGTTGAAGATGAAATCATGGGCAATCCGACGTGGCTTTCCTGAATCGCGGCGAAGCATGAAAATCGGTCCGCTATCACGAACCCATGCGTCATCGCTCGGGATGGTCAGAATTTGAAGGTTGGGTGACTGGATTTTAGCCTTTTTCAGTCTTTGTTGAATGACTTCGGCAGCTTCGCAATCCTTGGCCAACAGAAAAACTTTTTCGCCGGGAATCAGAGCCCGAATAATTTCCAGATAAGTTTCCTGGACTGGTTCAAGCAGCCCGGGCCAAGTTTCCGCATTATGGGGCCAAGCGAGGAAAGTGGCCTCATGCTTTTCCCACTCGGCAGGGAAGCGGTACGCAGACCAGTCGACTTCAGGAGCGGGGGAGATTTTACTCAAGAACGGAGAAAGCGCTGGTCCAGACCCGCATAGGCATCGATTCGACGATCCCGAAGAAAAGGCCAGTGTTGCCGAGTTGTGGTTGTTTCCGAGAGGCGAAGGGAGGCCTGAATGACCTGAGACCGGTCCGTGGAAGCTTCCGCAATCACATGACCCAGGGGGTTCGCAATAAAGGAGGTTCCCCAGAAATCGAGATTCTTCTCCCGACCCGTTCGATTGATCGAAAGAACGAAAAGTCCGTTCGCAATCGCATGACTTCTTTGAATCGTTTGCCAGGCACTCCTCTGGGTCTCACAAACTTGCTTTTTTTCGCCACGAGCCCAGCCAATGGCAGTGGGGTAGATAAGGATTTGTGCCCCTCGCAGGGCCATCAATCGAGCGGCTTCAGGATACCATTGATCCCAGCAAACGAGCACCCCCAGACGGCCGACGGGTGTATCGATCGGCTGAAAACCTGTATCCCCTGGGGTAAAGTAGAACTTCTCATTAAAACCAGGGTCATCTGGGATATGCATCTTGCGATAGGTACCAAGAATTTTGCCGTTCGGCCCAAAGACAACGGCTGTGTTGTGATAAAGTCCTCCAGCACGTTTCTCAAAAAGACTGGAGACGAGGGTGATCTTGTGTTTTTTCGCGGCCGCTGAAAGGAGTTGAGTGGTTGGCCCCGGAATCTTCTCAGCCAACTCAAAACACTTGTAGTCCTGCTTTTGGCAGAAATAGAGGGAACGAAACAACTCAGGCAAGCAGACAAGTTTGGCCCCTTGGCGTGCAGCCCAAGCGATTCGATCCAGTGCAACACGAAGATTCCTCGACGGGTCAGCCGTGCAGGACATCTGAATCAGAGCGACAGGAAGGGATGCGTTGCGAGCCATGGGGGTAGTTCAGCGTAAAGTGACGGCCGGTGCGAGAATTTCAGAAAGCACGATTGCCCTTCGCAAATCAGTAGGTTGAGGAACAAGGCGGGCAAAAGATCCAACCCGAGTCTCCACCGCACGAGACGAAGAGAAAGATCGGGGCGGCAGGGAGGCAGACTGAACAGCCAAAACAGGCACAGGTGTTTCAGGGATTTTCAAAAGAGAGGGGAGAATTTGGGGTGGCACCGACTTAGGCGGCACGGGGGAAGTCGGAGGCGATTCATGACGCCTACGCCCAAGGGCCTCCATTAAATCACCAAACTCATCCAAAGGTTCGGGAGATTCGACAGGCCGTTCGACATTCGGAGTGCTAGCTTGTCGGTGCTTAAGCCACCACTGAGCGAGACTCAAGACAACAAAGAGAATTGGAACAAGCCATTCCATGGAGACAGAGGGTTTTTATTTCGACCCAAGTTTACCAGAATCTTTCGCAATCGATGTGCGCATTTCTGTATCTGCGGATACATTGCGAATTTTTTGGTAATCCATGATGCCAAGATTCCCTTTTCGAAAAGCTTCTGCCATAGCGAGGGGGACCTGGGCCTCGGCCTCGACCACCTTGGCTCTCATTTCCTGTTCAGCAGCGACAGCAGCGGCCCGACGCATTTCTGCTTTGGCTTGCGCAACCTGTTTGTCGGCGTCGGCTTGCTCGGCTTGAAGTTTGGCTCCGATATTGGTGCCGACCCCGACGTCGGCGATGTCGATGGAGAGAATTTCGTAGGCTGTGCCGGCATCGAGTCCACGATTGAGCACGTCTTTCGAGATGTCTTGAGGGTTTTCCAGAACCCCTTTGTATGTCTCCTTGGAACCGATCGCACGTACGATACCTTCGCCAACGCGGGCGATGATCGTCTCTTCCGTTGCGCCGCCGACAAAACGATCGAGATTGGAGCGGACCGTAACACGAGCACGGGCACGAACGGTAATCCCGTCTTTAGCGACTCCATCAATCGTTCCTTTACCCGATTCGGTTCCCGGGCAATCGATGACCCTTGGATTGACGCTGGTTCGGACGGCATCGAAAACAGTCTTTCCAGATCCAGAAGTGGCGAGATCAATGGCGCAACAGCGGTTGAAGTCCAGTTTGATGCCCGCTTTGTCAGCGGCGATTAAGGCACGAATTACTTGATCCACACTGCCACCAGCAAGGTAGTGGGTTTCAAGTTGAGCCGTGGAAACCTCAATGCCAGCTCGGACAGCGGTGATTCTCGCATTCACGATAAGGGAGTTTGGGATCCCTCGCAGGCGCATAGCGATCAAAGTGGGAATTCCCACTGGAGCTCCTGAAGTCAGGGCACGCAACCAGAGTCCGAAAAAGTTAATGAGGACTACGGTAAAGAGGAGTGCAACCACTCCAACGGCGATCAGGAGGAATAAAGGCATGTCGGATTATTAGGGGAAAAGCGTAGGACGGGAAACAGAAAGTTCAGTATTCGAAGTAAGCTCAATGAAAAGTATTTCTCAGGATTTCTTTCTTATAGGTTTTGCGGGTTGAACAAAGATGGTGGCTCCTTCCACTTGGTGAATCTGGATGTGTGTTCCTTGGGGAATGAACTGACCCTCCGCCAGGACATCAAAACTCTGACCGTTGATTTCGGCGCTGCCGCTGGGACGCAAATCGGTCAGAGCTTTTCCTACGGTTCCGGGGGCGAGGGAGATTCGGCTGGGAAGGGAACCGGACGGTGAGACTGTGCTTAGGCGAAAAGGTCTAAAAAGGACGGTTTCTGGTAGAAAACGGGCAGCCAAAAGGATCGCCGTCAATCCGCCAAAGAATCCGAGGGCAAGGTTGATCACAGGGAAGTGAAGCTGGGGCATACTCGGTATTGCAGGGTCGGAGGGATACCGGTCGATCATCGTATTGAGCGCAGCAAATAAAATCAGCGCGAGACCTGCAAGCCCAGGAATGAACGTTCCGGGAAAAAGAAAGAACTCAACGATCAGAAGAGTGATTCCCAAGAGAAGAAGCAAGGCGTTTTCATATCCAGAAAGACCGGCGATATAGTGACCAAAAAGAAAGACGAAGGCGCAAATACCACAAAGGATCCCGAACAGTCCAAAGCCAGGTGTTTTGAATTCAAGATAACCAAACAGAAAAGCGCCACTAAGAAGGAGCGGAGAAATCGTGATGATCCAGCGACTGATATTTTCAAATCCGGTTGGCTCAATTCGGACGATAGGAGCTCCGGGGCGGATCGTTTTTTCAATCAAGGACTGAAGTTCGGGGGCAACTCCAGCAGAGAGAAGGGGACGGGCGGGTTTTCCGACGAGTCGTGTCGCTTCCTGTGTTGTCAGGGTGAGAATGTCTCCCTTGGCAACAATTTCACGACCATCAATCTTGAGGCCCATCTGTTTGTTCACCATCGCATCAAAGATGGCTGGGTTATGTCCGTTTTCCTCAGCAGCGGCTCGGATCAAAGCTGCGTAGCCGGATACAAATTTCGGTGGCAACTCCTTGGGCCCTTCTTGGCCGAGCGTCACAGGAGAGGCCGCTCCGATGATCGAACCGGGAGCCATCCAGATGTGTCTGGTGGAAGCGGAAATGAATGCTCCTGCGGAGAATGCCTCCTTATTAACGTAGGTGTAGGTTTGGTCGGCAGGCTGGAATTTCGCAAGAGTGGCCATGACCTCCTTCATCGCTTCGCCCTCTCCGCCGGGCGTGTTCATATCCAAGACGAGCGCAGAAGCATTTGCTTCGAGGGCGGCTTTCACACCCCGGCGAACGACGTAAACAGTGGCTTTTTGAATCTCACCTTGGATCGGAATGACATAGACCGGGCCGGCCGAATCTGGGGAGCTCGAGAACGATGGCAATGGGAGAGCGAGGATCGAAAGAAGAAGGATGCGCGCTGAAGGATTTGAACCTCCGACCAACTGCGTGTAAGGCAGCCGCTCTACCGCTGAGCTAAGCGCGCTAAATACTATCGATAAATGACTTACAATCATTAAAAAAAGCGAATAAAGTCATTTACTAGTCTCCGTTACCAAAGGTAGGATCGGGCATGGCAAAAAGGACGTGGGCAAACATAGAGCCGCACCTTTATCGGCTCCAATACGGCAACGAAAAGCGCGGTTCATACTTCGCTATATATAGCCACAACGGCCGCTCCGTCCAAGAATCCTTACGCACAGAAAATCTGATGGAGGCAAGACGGCTCCTTAAGATCCGCAGGGGCGAGGACGACAGCATCGATCAGGGGCAACGATCCCGGACGCTTACTGCGGCAACCGACAAGTGGCTAGAGACTCGAAGCGGGGGCGCTGTAAGCACCTTAAAAAACGATCGGCTTTTCGCTGCCCGGATCAAGGCCGAGTGGCCGCATCAGGCCAACGTCCCTATCAAAAACATTCAAGCCTCAGACGTTCTCAGCTTCATCTCAAAGCTGAAAAAGAAAAATGGATCTGACCCAGTTTCTAATTCCTACCGAAATCACTTTGGGTGGACGCTGAGGGCAATTTTTGACCTATGCGTGAAGGACAAGGTGAGGGCAGACAATCCCGCCTCCGGGTTCGCAGGAAAGGCCGATAAAGACATTCTGCGACCCACACCATCGCGGGAGCAATTTGAAGAGATCGTCAAAACGATCCGCAAGCGACGCTTTTCCGATACTGCGACTGCTTCCGCTGATCTGGTGGAGTTTATGGGATTGGGAGGCGTAGGGCTGGCCGAGTGCGCCGGACTGCAGTGGGGTGACGTGGATGTAAAAAAAGGAGAGATCCATTTACTTAGGCGCAAGACTGGGAAAAGTTTTACGATCAAAGTTTATCCCAAGCTCCGTCCATTCATTGAACGCATGGAAAAGGAGGCGGTTGATCTATCCACCGGGGCGAAGGTGTTTGCCATCCGGGATCCTAAAAAGGCGCTGCAGCATGCATGCGAGGATCTAAAGTTTCCCAATTTCACATCCAAGGCGTTTCGTCGAATGTTCATCATGATCGCGCTGGAGGCCGGTGTGGACGTCGGGATCGTCGCCAAGACTCAGGGGCACACCGACGGAGGTGCTTTAATTCTGCGAGTTTATCGTCGACATGTTCGTGGGAAGTTTGAAGATCAGCAGTTGGAGTTACTAAAATGAAAAAGAATCGTTTTACTGGGTGGAGCGATGGGGAAATCTTTGAGTATATACAGATTGAAAAAAGCAATCATGCGACTACGTGTGCTTTCTGGGTTGGGTGGATCGTCGCAATACTATTCGCATGGGAAAATCCTAATGATGCAGGCTTTTTCGTCCTTGTCCTAGTGGCAGTTGCGAGTGGTGGCCTATGCCTTTGGAGTGTTGGAAAAGGGAAAAAGAGGTTGCTCGAGCTTGAGCAAAGACAGCGCAAAGGGGATTAAAGTAGACGAGAAAATATGAGAGAGCAAAATTCAACCCCGAAAAATCGTTGGATCGCTGAATCAATTAGGCTCGGCTGGGCAAAAAACGAGACTGATGCAATTATGCAGTGGGATGAGCATTTAGAACGCAAAGCAGAACTTACTAAGCATCCCCAGAAAAATCCGAACCAAGAGCACATAAAAGCCCGCAGGGAGTGGATAAAAGCAAGAGAAGTGCGGTATCCTGACCTCAAAGACCTTTGGGATATAGTCGATGGCATAGTGAATACAGACACCACGCATCCAGGTTGGTTTGCAGCCGGGCTAGAGGTTGGGCTTGATGTATTACAACATGCTGATCGCCTAAAAAGATCAGAGATAAGTCATCAACAGAGAAAACTTGAACTGCGTGAATATATCTCCGAAGCAATAAAAAGGAACGAGTGGAGGATCTTTGGGGAAATTGATGAAATGTTTACTTTCGCCAAATCTCTAAAGCCGCATCACATGTATCGGGTGTTGTAGGAACCATTGAAATGAGTCATCAGTTTAAGCGAGGACGTAAGTCAGGAAGTCGCGTTCCATATACAATCGGAAATCTGACGGAGCATTTATGGGGGAGTGATGTTATCCAGTTTGAGCATTGGAGGACGGCGATTAAGGCGATGAAAAATGGAGCCAAGAGCGATCCGAACGAGGAATCTGAAATTGAAGATGCGAGGGAGAAATTGTTGTATTTATGTGATCAAGCAATACTCAAGGGAGACAAAACATTTTTTATCAAAATGGGGCGATGCTTTGAGCACTTGCCCGATCTAGAGTGGGGCAAGGATCCTTATCTTCTGGCCATACTAAATGCCCACACGATGATCTACTTGAAAAATCCTGCCGCTAAAGGAATGAAATTAACCCGCCAAGATGTTTGCAAGTTGGCTTGCTCATTACTGCCACCATCAAAAAACTATGAGTCGGCTCGAGTAAATATCTTCAAAAGAATCCGCAAGGTGATGACCGGACTATCTTCCGCGCGTAGCAATTCAAAGAAAAAGGCTACTAAAAGCCGATAGATCACCGAGTGCTTAGGGATATTCCTAAGCACCATGGAAGCACACACCACAGCCCAAGCGGGGGGCGGCTCAGTCAATAGTCTCCCGCGTCTAACCTACAAAATCAAAGAAGCTGCCGAGATCCTTGGGATCTCCACCCTGACGATCCGAAAAGAAATCGCTGCGGGACGGATCAAGTCGATAAAGCGTTTCCGGCACGTCCTAATCCCGGCTGATGAGCTGACGAAGTGGGTGGAAGCAGCCCGATGAGTCTGACCGCAAGACGTCCCGATCCGTGGGGCGAATGGCTGAGGTATCTGGATAAGCTGCCATGGGCGGCAGGCGTGACGAAGAACGAGCAGGCGTGGGATGCGTTTCTCCGGGCAGGATCGCTCGAGGTAGAGGCGCTGGCAGCTCGGGATGAGGTAGAGAAGCGCATCCGGGCAGCCGGAGGCCGTGTTGTCCCGCGGGATCTGGAAAGGCAGCTCCAGCGAGCCTACGAATACGTCAAGGCAGAGGCGTCAGGAGATCGCCCTATGACCTCCGTCGTCACAAAGCCGAGTTATAGCGCAGGGGATTTGATGAAGTTTGCCGCCAGCGTCCCGGAGCTGACGTGGGAGGACGTGGCGGCTCGGAGTCCGGTGGATCCAGCCGGAGTGACTTCTTGCGACTTCTTAGAGGCAGTTTTCCAGCCGGAGGAGTTTGTCGTCATCACCTCACGCCTAAACGATCCTGGCAGACCTTACCGGGTAGGCAGCCGGGCTGAGTGGGTGAATGGGATGAAATCGGTGGAAGGGATATTTTACCTATCGAACCCAGTGGACGGACAAGTGCGGAAAAATGCTGACGGAAGGTGGAGCCTGCGATCTGAGACAAACCTGACCGACTTTCGCCACATGGTGCTGGAGTGCGATAAGCCGGACTCCTTGGTCTGGATTCGTGCGATGGCTCAAGTGCCGCTTCCCATCGCGTCGATCACGTCGTCTGGGGGTAAGTCGATCCACCTGCTCGTCAGGTGGGGATCATCCAGTAAGGCCGCGTTTTTGGAGGATCTGGACAAGGTGCAACCCGGTCTCGTTCGGTATGGGGCAGATCCACAAGCGATGACGGCCGTTAGGCTGACCCGCTTGCCGGGAGGCATGCGTGGAGATCGTCAGCAGAAACTTTTATTTTTGGATCCTAAAGCGGAGGCGCTGCCGGTTGTCACGAGACCCTTAAGAAATAAACATAAATGAAAAACGACAAAATTGATAAAGCTGCCAAAAAGCTAAATGCGGCTGTTTCAGGAATCGCCGCAACACAGACCTACAAGGCCTCGGAAGTCCCGGAAGAGCTAGATCCAGCCAAGTTACCCAAGGAGATCGTAGGGCAGCTGCTAAGGGCAGGAGAGCGTGCAGTCCTTGGATCTACCAGCAAAAGCCGAAAGAGTTGGGCGTTGTTGCATCTTGCGATATGCAAAGCGAACGGCCTGCCGTGGTTTGGATGGGAAATGAAGGCCGGAAAGGTGGTGTATATTGACCTTGAGTTGATCTCGATCTTTTTCGATCGGCGAATGGCCGCAATCTCTAAAGCGCTCAACGTGCCACATCCCGAAAACTTGATCCTATGGTCACTCCGAGATTGTCACCCCAAGCCGAAAATCAATGAGCTTGTCGCAGATACAATACGAAGATTTAAGGACGAGGGTGTGGAATTGGTAATCCTTGAGCCTAGTTACAAGATGGTGGAGGCGTCGGTGCAGGGTACAAATAGCGAGATGATGGTGGCACAATACCTTGAAGCGCTGAATGAGATCGCCGCTCCGCTTCAATGCGGAATCATAACAAGTCATCACAGCCCGAAAGGTGACTTGAGCACCCGAAACAGCATCGATCTTTTCAGCGGGACAGGTGTATGGGCAAGGGATCCCGATCTGCTCATCACGATGCGGCCGCACGAAAAGGACGACCACGTGATCTTCGACATGACGCGGAGGCATGGCGCCCCGGTGGAGCCGCTTGTCCTTTGTTGGGAAACTCCATTCCATCGCATCGCCCATGGTGAGGATCCGTCAAAGATCCGAACAAAGCAAAGCAGTCAAAAGACAGAGACGACTGGCAAGGTCTTGGACGTTTTGGCAGAAGCTCCCGAAACTGGTTGGAGAAACCGCGACTGGAAGGAGGCGTGCGAACGTGCCGGAATATCTGAGGCAACGTTTAATCGGCACCGCAAGGTGCTCGTCGAACAAGGTAAGGTAGATGTTTTGGACGTTTTGGGTGACGGCAAAAGGCAAACCTACCGAGTAAAGGCTCAATCAATCCCAAGCAATGGTCACATGCCTTTTTAACTATCACCACGGCGTGATAGCGTGATAGTGCCACGTGATAGCCTACGCACTTATCACCACCACCACCTATAAGGGTGGTGATAGTGATAGTAGGCAGGGGAGGCGGGTTAATTCAGTTTTTCGGTGATAGTGATTCTGCTTCACCTTGCCCAAACGCCCTTTTGAATTAAAAAGGCAAAGAAGATTTGTTCCGTTTCTTTTTCGCCTTTGTCGGCATCGGTATTTTCCTTAGCTTGAACAATCTTTTCCGCAAGAGCGGTGAGGTCTCCCTTGTATAGTTTTATTCTCCTAAACGCTTTCCAAAGAGACTCTGCTGTTTTTTCGTTTGCTTTGCTTTTACAAAAATCAAGCAGCACATCCTTGTAATCCCACCACCAGTCGAAGCACATATCCTCTAGAGGAACCTCCTGAACATAAGTGCCGCGCCAATCTTTTTTCGCCTCTTCGATCATCCCCTTTAGTGTTTCGACAACATTATCCACTTTCTCTTTCATTTCTGCCTCTATTGCTTTTTGATCTTCTTCCAAATCCCTTTTTTCCTCCTCCTCCCATTCCGCTTTTTGAGTAAGGATTCGCTCTTTTATTCCGCTGAGATGTTTCAATAGCTCTTCGTATTCCACAATCTTAGCACAAAACTCCTTTAGCTTTTTCTTGTCCGTCTCCTTGGCAAAAGCTTTTTTATATAGCTTGAGGAACTCATTCGCCTTTTGCGTTTCGGCTTTTAGCTCTTTATCAAGTTCACTTTCTCCAAGCTCATCGAAGAACTCACGATCATAAACTTTCTTCAAAACCTTATACAGGTGAACCCAGCTTCCCTTGCTCCTTGGGATTATATACGCGTAATCGCTTGGCCGCAGCGCGCCGACCGAGGCTTTTGAAAGCGCTGTCACACATGAAAACAACCCAATGATCTCCCCATCCCTACCGACTTGGAACTCGGTCTCCTTTTTCATGCTATTTCAACCATGCCGTCCCGGTCTTTCTGAGTAAAATCTATGTTAATTTGAGATTTACGTAACATACAGAGACAGCGGCACAGCTCCAACCGGGATCCAGACGGCGTCAGAGGGGCGATCAATAGTATCCTACGGAAGAAATAAACGCGGTGGAACCGACTGCCGTCGATCCGGCAATTGCAGCCATCAAAACTTTAAGAGAGGGAGGGGGTTGACGTCATCTCTCCCGGTATGCCCAAGTATTTAGATTATCGACTCCGACAAGTAGCCGAACTCAAACAAGTCACGATCTGGACAGCGCGATCGTGGCGAGACTCTGGGAGTAAGAAATGGTTTGAAGCGTTGGCGGCCGTCGAACGTGAGAACGAAAAGCGCAAGGCCAAGGGCTTGCCGCAGTTGGGATGTTTTCATTGAGCGACACTTTTTGGGATCGGGACGCGGCACTCTACGCTCACGACAGCGGCGCCGGTGTGGAATCGATCGTGACGCAGATCGAGGGCGAGGATCCCGCCGTGAAACGGCTCACCGACTCGGAGCATAGGCTGGCCGGGGCGTTGATGGAATTGATCCGCAAGCTAGTCACCCCAAAGGACGCATCCCAAACGGCAAAAAGATTTATCGCTCTTACCCTTCACCTTTGCCCGGACGTTTTGCAGTTGTCGCAGTTGGCAGCGGCAAGACAGATCGGCGTCACTCGGGCAAGTTTGAGTAAGCACGCGATCCGGCTGGCCGAGGAGTTTGGACTAGGACACGCACGATGGCGAAAATCCGAAAGCGCGAGAACGAGGTACCGGGACGCACAGCTCCGAGCGATGGCAAGCGGGACACACGCGAGTTTCAAGCGGAAGGGCAACAGACAGCGAACACGGCGAAGGACGTAAGCGTCGGTTGACACAATCGGCACAAGTAATGAAACACGAACTAGAACCGCACACCCTAACATCTCTCGCCCGACGGCTCCGGGCGCGAGTAAGCCGCAGCACCCTACGAAAATGGATCACCGACGGAACGATCCGGGCGCACTCCCGAGCTGGAAAAATGCTGATCTTTTCGTCCCGGAAACTGGATCAGCTCTCCGCAGTATTGGAGGAGGCTCACGGCGAGCGGCTGAAACGCCTTTGCAAATCCGACCAGGAGGCACGTCGGGATCGTGCCACGGCAGAATCAAACGCACTCCGCATTCTTAAATTAAACGATCAGCGAATCCGGGAAGGCAAGAAGCCGATCCGCGAGCCGGATCCAGCGATGAATGACGACGACGCACGCGGGATCGTCCGGATGCGTGAGGAGCAACGGAACGTGCAACGGATTTTCAGCGGCTACGGATTGAATCGATAAACAACCAACAAAAAGGAAAAACAGAAAATGAATTGGAAAACTATATTTGGAAAAAAGGCAATCGTGACGGCGACCGATCGGGCAGAGCTGGAAGGACTCGAAAAGAAATGCACTGGATTTGAAACGGCTTTTAAGACGATTGAGAGCCGCTTTCCAACCAACATCTACAAAAGGGGCGAGGACGTAGCCAACGCCGCCGTGAAATATGCGGAGGATCCCACCGAGGCGAACTTTCAGAAAATCATTCTCGCCGGGGCGTTTCCATCGTTTCCTCACACCCACGAAAATTTGGAGGCGGCATTGGGCGGGATCAAAAAGCGAATGAATCAGATCCTCCTCCCTACGCACGCGATCGTGAAGCGATGCCTGCGAAGGGCGTTGGAGGCGACGCTGGACGAACTGCGAACCAACACAGCCAAGGAGGAGGCGGCCGCCGCCGCTGACGGCGTTGAGTATATCGCGTCCGGGAGGATCCTCGCCTTACAAGGAAAGATCCGAGATTTACAAAATGAGATCGGCACACCCACACCCGACGAAAACGAGGAGGCACGCGAGCCGCTGAACTGGCGGCAACGGCTGGGCGATTACCTATGATGCTGACGCCGGAGCAGAGGGCGATGGGACTGACGTGGGGCGAGCAGTTGGAACGAGCCAAGGCCGAGGCCGAGCGGCGTTTCCTGCGGCTTATCCCGGAGGATGAACTTCACTCGACATTCATCCTCAAGGATCACGCGGGGCGCAGAGTTTTCCCGGGAGTTGGCGGGGCTTTCCTTCGAGAGATCCGCGGCTACTTCGCACAAGATCCGCAAACGTGAGAAAGGCACTCCTTCGGATCTTGGCGAGCCGTTGGCCTGCCTGCCTAGCTCATACCCCACCGGGAAAGTTTTTGACGGCCACGATGCGCGAGATGGTGTGGGCAAGGAGGGCGGCGTGTTGCGGATTCCAGATGGTGAAATGCGGAGGAGATCGATTTGCCTTTGTCCGGCGTGAGGATGAGTCGCAACGATACCCGCTTCACGGGAACCTCGGCGCGTTTGAAGTTGAAGGCTTTTTGTATGAGCGGGAGATCGGAAATTGAGAGACAAGCGCGGCAAGCGGATCCTGCTCGAGGGACAAGTCCGAGGGCTAATGACGATCGCGTCCGAGATGGGCGTT
Source organism: Akkermansia muciniphila (assembly GCA_945878585.1). Classification (GTDB taxonomy): domain Bacteria; phylum Verrucomicrobiota; class Verrucomicrobiia; order Methylacidiphilales; family Verrucolacustridaceae; genus Verrucolacustris. The sequence goes on along the minus strand of CAMDXQ010000007.1, from coordinate 8,499 downwards.
TTCTTACTGCCGCCCGATCCGAAGGCGTGGGCAATTTACGATCGCAAAGGCGTGAAGATATTTCCCAAGGCTGGCGGGGCAGACTTGTCGGAGATTGCCCGGCACTTCCTCACGATGCCTTCTCAATACCCGGTGGATGATTGGGGCGATTCATTGGAGTGAACGGCGTAGGGTGTGCGTATTGATGGCGCATCCCGAGAAGTGGGGCGTGTTACTAAAAACGTTACTAAAGGTATCCCTATACGAAAAAGCAGGTGGGAACGCTTTAGAGGCGTTTCCTCGAGCTAGAATAAAATTGGCAGCAATTAGGAGAAAATGAGAAACTCCCATTAAACATGGTGTAAGGCAGCCGCTCTACCGCTGAGCTAAGCGCGCGAAGTAACATGATTTAGTGTAGTGGAAAACCTTACGGATAACAAACCACCTGCCATACCCTATGGTCACCGTGTGAAAAGCACACCACAGCGGTTGTGAAGTACTGGTTGCGTTCCGGGATTTCGATCAGAAGACGATTGTAGATCCAGTCGAAGCCCTGCTGATGGTTTGGAGTGCGTCCAAAGAAATTGATAACTCCAATATTGTTTTGTCCGACCAGAAGCTCGTGAAGTTGCTGGGGTGTATACGGGCTAGCGCCACCTTCAAAACCGATGTCTTGAGAAGGAGCAGAAATGGGGAAGGATAAAATGGAGAGGAGGCAGAGGAGGGGTCTGAGGAGAGGAGTTGTCATTGCTTCATTATCCGATGTTCTGGATAAAGTGCCAGCCCTGCCTTGACCCCTTTTTTTCTAATCCTATGCCTATAGAGATGAAGTGGGTCTCTATTTTTGCCATGGGGCTAGTGATTGGGGGCCTGACTTTTACTGCTCGGGGCCAAGACGAGGCGGAGAAGCTTCTTTTTGCTAAAGGACCTGCCCCCGCCAAGGGTGAAAATGGGAAGTGGGGGTTTTTATCCCCGGACGGGACCTGGGCTGTGGAGGCGAAATTTATTGAGGTGAAGCCTTTTCAAGGTGATGTGGCGGCGGCACGGGAGAAGGATAAATGGGGCTATATTGATGCGACTGGAAACTGGAAAATACCGCCTCGCTTTTCTTGGGCGGGCGAGTTTTCAGAAAATCTGGCCCCTGCGTCAGAGGGTGATCGCTTGACGGGCAAGTTTGGGTATATCGATCGCCAAGGCAGATGGGCCATTGAACCTGAGTATGATTGGACGAGGCCTTTTCAAGGGGGATATGGGGCTGTTAAGGATGGATCCAAGTGGGGTTTTGTAGATGCCAAGGGAAAGCTAGTGGTCGAGCCTGACTTTGATCAGGTTGGTGGTTTTTCAGAGGGTCTTGCTCCCGCTCAAAAAAGTGGCCCCCCCGGAGATAAAAAGACTTGGGTTTTTATTCAGCCAGATGGCAAAAGCCCTTTTGACTCAAAGTATGCTTGGGCAGGAGGATTTTCTGAGGGGTTGGCTCGTGTTCAGCTGGAGGACCGGATTGCAGGCAAGTTTGGGTATATCAATACAAAAGGAGGAATCGCGATAGCTCCAGAGTTTGATGAAGCAACAGATTTTCATAATGGGAAGGCTCACGTTCGTGTTGGAAACCAGTCTCGAACGATCGATACCAAGGGGAAACCTTTGGATTGATCTGGGTGGGGAGTTTCCTTGTCTTGATCAGATTCGTAGTTAGATAGATGTACATGATTTTAACCTCTATGACATTAGGTGCAGTTGCTGTTCTTGCTGGGGGAGCCCAACTCGTGAAACATCGCAAAGACATACCGCATTTTCCAATCGTAGTAGGTCTCGGACTTACCATTCTTATTCCTTCTGCCATTGTTTTACTAGTGATCGAGTGGATGGCTCTATGCTCTTGGAACCCGTTGATTTGGATGGAGTAATGTTCGTTAAAGTTTGACTCGGGTCGGGTGTTGTCAGAAAGAATTTAGCCCTTACTATCTTGATTGGAATCAGGGCAGTCGCCCTCAGCTAGTCTGGGGGAGGAAAGTCCGGACACCACAGGATAATCCGCCCTGGGAAAGCTGGGGGCATCTTCAGCGAAAGTTGGGGATGACGGAAAGTGTCACAGAAAAAATACCGCCTAACGCAAGTTGGGTAAGGGTGAAAAGGCGGGGTAAGAGCCCACCGCTTCTCGGGCAACCGAGGAGAATGACAAACCACGGATGGTGCAAGGCCGAGCAGGGGGAACGGGTGATCCGCCCGTCTCGCGTAAGCGAGACACTCCCGGGTTGGAGCCGCATCGGTGAAGTGGCAACACGGAACCGAAATTCGCCTTCGGGCGGGTTAGAGAAATGGCTGCCAGTTCTTTGAGGAAACTTAAAGAACCACAGAATCCGGCTTACGGATTCCACAGGAACGAGGGCCGGGTGGCGAAAAGGCCATCCGGCCTTCGCCTTTTATCGATCAACCGCTCTGCTGATACGCTGCTTCCACTCGGTCCGCAATGTCCCGGAACTGGCTGTCCACCTCGTAGATTTTCTTGAACTCCTCCAGGGCCTCCTCCTTTTTACCCATTTCCTCAAGAATCACCCCTAAACAGTAGATCGCGTCTTTTTTGACATTATCCATGGCCACAATTTCGGATGCAGCAAGAGCGTACTGTTTTGCAGCAAGATCCAGCATCTTTCGTTTCTGATAAGAAACTCCAAGCAGATTCAGCGCCCGATGCCGAACCGAGGGCTGACGGAGAGCCTGCTGAAGTTCTGGAACGGCCTCTTTATACTGGCCGTTATCAATGAGAGCTTCGCCTAAATCGAACCTGTACTGGAGATCGTTTGGATATCGCTTCACCCGCTCCTTCGCCCCTTCCAGAACAACAGATTTCTTTCGAGCAATAATTTCCTCGCAGACCGAATTCTCCGCTGCTGCAGCTTTGGCCTGATCTAACTCGGAATCGAGAAGGGCGCACTGAAGGCGAAACACTGCTTTCTCGAGGGCAGGGTCAGTCTTTTGGGTGAGTTCATGGGCAAATTGAAACCACTGGAGGGCATGATCCAAGGATCCCTGAACCTCGCACAACTCCGCTATCTGTTTGGCTAGTGTTACGTTCTGAGGTTCATTTTCGAACTGAGCATGAAGACGGGTTAACTGCTCCGCAATTGCCTCTGCAGATTTTACGACTTTGGAGGCGGATTCGAGTGCCGCACTCTCATCTTTATTCTTTAGGGAATCACGAAAATCTTCCGATTTTTCCCATCCACCTGACTGAGTGGCGACAAGGGCGCTGGCGTCTTTCATTCCTTTTAATGCCGCCCCATCATTCGGTGCAATCTCAAGAATGGCTTGATAAACATCACGGGCTTTACCCATTTGCTTGGCGGCAATTAAGGCACGAGCCAATCCGTGTAAATTTTGAGTATCTTGCGGTTTGCCTGATCGAACTGTCTCAAAAGCAAATACCGCTGTGCCTGGGAGATCGTTTTCTAACGCGATTTCCCCTAAGGCCCCATTCGCCTGAGGACTAAAAGGGTCGAGAGTTAAGGCCTCTTCAAGTTTCGCTAAACCAGTACCTAGAGATTTTCCAACCGCTGACTTGGCTTGCATGACAGCTGGGGCGATCCGAACAGCAGCCATATTCTTATCCATCTTTGAGGCACTTTTTGCCTTTGCGATCTGGCTGGCCCGTAAGATTTTACGGCCCTCCAAAAGCCCGGGATTGGCTTCAAGAACGGGAGGCATCAGCATGATTACATAATCATGATTTTGCCGCGCCATCGCATCTTTGGCCTTTCGAAAGGTTTCCAGGTTGGAACCCGTCAATTGGGCGGATGTAATCTCAGGCATAGTATTAAAGAGTACCTCAAATTGACTTTCGACCCAACGGAATTTCTTGCGGGGTTTTCCTTGCCCTTTTCGTTTCACTAGGCCAACTCGCTTCCCATGCACAACCCTGTCCTTTACGTCCTGACAGCCTTTTTCTTGGGGTCTTTACCCTTTGGTCACTGGTTGGCCTTGGTTCGTGGAATTGACTTAAGAAACCAGGGAAGCGGAAACACAGGAGCAACGAATGTCGGGCGTGTTCTAGGAAAGAAGTGGGGGATTTTTGTGTTCGTTTTAGATCTAGGAAAGGGGTGGATCGCGGTCGCTCTGGCCAAGAGTGTAGGCAATTTACCGGAGACTTGGTCTGTCACTGTGGGGGTTTTTGCAGTATTGGGTCATGTCTTTTCACCCTGGCTTGGGTTTCGAGGAGGCAAAGGTGTGGCCACTTCAGCGGGGATACTGATCGGGTTAGCACCCTGGGTCGCCCTGGGTGTTGCACTGGTCTGGTTCCTTACATTTCAAATGAGTCGAACTGTTTCGGTAGCCTCCTTGTGTGCGGCAACTGCTTTTCCCTTGTTCGTTTTTTGGCTTATGCCAGAGCAGAAAGTCTTTCAGTGGATCTCGATCGGGATGACAGTGCTGGTTTGGTTTCGACATCGGGATAACCTCAAGAGACTTTTTCAAGGGAAAGAGAACCGTTTTGTAAAACCAGAGAAACCATGAACCATACTATTTTAGGGAAAGGGGCCTGGGGACAGGCAATAGGTCAGGCCCTTCAAGAGCGCGGAAATTCCGTCCACTGGCTGGATAAGGGGGATTTTGATATTCCATCGAAGACGGATCTTCTTTGGATTGCACTTCCTACGCAAGTGGTACGGGAGTGCCTTAAGAACATAAAAGGGCTTCCGGCAAAAACTCCCATCGTCAGCCTTTCCAAAGGGATTGAAATTGCCACGGGAAAACGAGTGAGCGAAATCCTTACCCAATCCTATCCTCAATCGGCCCTTGCGGCGGTATCGGGGCCTAGTCTCGCCGGGGAAATTCTCAAAAAAGTTCCAACAGCTCTGGTTGCTGCCTCCACAGATGAGGCCCTTGCACTGCTCGTCCAAAAAGCCCTCCATGGGCCCGCCCTTCGGGTGTATCGCAGCATCGATTTGATCGGAGTGGAGTGGGGAGGAGCGCTAAAAAATGTGTATGCGCTTGCGGCTGGTATGTGTGCGGGTTTGGGTTTGGGGGAAAATAGTTTGGCTGGCTTAACCACTCGGAGCTTGAGGGAGATGACCCGTGTGGCCGTCTATTTTGGTGCACAGGAGGAAACGGTTCAGGGGTTGAGTGGAGTGGGTGACCTGATTCTAACTTCTTATAGTCGCTCCAGCCGAAATCGTTGTGTAGGAGAGCGTCTAGGAATGGGTGACACTGTCGCGCAGGCATTGGCATCCGTTGACGGCGTTTGTGAGGGGGTGCCCACCACGGAGGCTTTGCATAAAATTCTTGAAAGTAAAAAAATTGAAGCCCCGATTGCTCAGGAGCTCTTTCAAGTTTTGCAGGGAAAGAAGTCACCCAAAGAGGGGTTACTGGCTCTTTTGGATCGAGGGTCAAAATCAGAAACAGAATAAAGAGAGATTACTGTTCGACGGCAGGGGGTGAGGAGGGAATGATATCTAGATATGAAACTGCATCGATACCTGCACACAAGACTGTTCCGGCCCTTCCTAAGCCTTTCAAACTTTGGCTGTGGACCTAGATTGCTTTAAAGGAGGAATGTTCTGTGACCAATCGACCGATTCATATCGCACCCTCTATTTTGGGGGCGGATCTAGGCCGTATTGAAGCGGAAGCCGAGAGAATTAAGGCCAGCGGGGCGGAGTGGGTTCATGTGGATATTATGGACGGGCACTTTGTTCCCAACATTTCCTTTGGCGTCAATATGGTCCGAACCCTACGCCGTTTGATGGGGGAGGCTACCTTGGATGTTCATCTCATGATTGAGCAGCCGGATCGTTATGCAAATGAGTTTATTGATGCTGGGGCAGACTGTTTAAACATTCATCTTGAGGCACGACATCAATCGGCCCGCACCTTGGAAGCGATACGTCAAAGGGGTTGTCGCACTGGATTAGCAATCAACCCGGCCACGCTTCTCAAACACGCGGTTCCATTACTTCCCCTGTGTGATCAACTTCTCTGTATGACAGTAAATCCTGGCTTTGGAGGACAACCTTTCCTCGCCGAAGTTTTGCCGAAAATCCGTGAAGCTCGGGAAGTGATTGTGCGTCAGAATTATCAGGTCGATATCACTGTGGATGGTGGTATTAATAACGAAACGGCTGCTCGATGTGTCGGTTCGGGGGGGAATATCCTTGTGTCAGGATCTTTCCTGTTTGCGCAAACTGACCTGACCCAAGCGGTCTCTGCAATGCGATCGGCTGCAACAGCGGCAAATGTTTCAGGCTGAAGCCTGATTTCGTCTTTCTCTATGGACCCCAGCCTCATTCGTAATTTCTGTATCATTGCGCATGTCGACCACGGCAAGACCACGCTTTCGGATCGCTTGCTTCAAGTCACTGGACTGATCGCGGAGCGAGATATGCAGGCGCAGTTGCTGGATTCGATGGATCTCGAGCGGGAACGGGGAATCACAATCAAAGCACATCCTGTGACCCTCAATTATACCGCAAAGAACGGCAAAACGTATCGATTGAACCTCATCGACACTCCGGGTCATGTGGATTTTTCGTATGAAGTTTCTCGCTCCCTTGCCGCATGTGAGGGGGCCCTTCTTGTAGTGGATGCCGCCCAAGGGGTCGAGGCCCAGACTGTGGCAAATGTTCATCTGGCAAACAAAGAGGGTTTAACGCTCATCCCGATTATCAATAAAATCGATTTACCCAGTTCCGACATACCCGGGGTCAAAAAACAACTAGAGGAGATCCTCACGATTCCCGGGGAAGAGGCAATTTTGGTGAGTGCCAAAACAGGGCAGGGGATTGGAGATGTTCTTGAGGCGATTGTTGCCCGACTACCCGCTCCCAAAGGTGCTGACGGAAAAGAACTCAAGGCCCTCGTTTTCGATAGTGTTTTCGACACTTTTCGAGGCGTCATTGCCTATGTTCGAGTGATTTCAGGAGAGTTGACGGCAGGGACTCCGATTATGCTGATGCAAAGTGGCCGAAAATATGAGGTCAAGGAGGTGGGCACCTTTAGCCCGAAAATGACGATCGGGAAAAAACTCGGTCCTGGGGACTCGGGGTATCTGGTCGCAAACCTCAAAACCACCGCGGAAATTGACATTGGAGACACAATTACAAATGCGATCCATCCGGCAAAGGAGGCACTCACAGGTTTTCGAAAAGTCCAACCGATGGTTTTTTCGGGCCTTTATCCCATCAATACGGATGACTTTGAGAAACTGAAGCTGGCTCTGGGAAAACTGCAGGTCAATGACTCCTCCCTTGTCTTTATCCCTGAAAGTTCTCCCGCCTTAGGTTATGGATTTCGATGTGGTTTTTTGGGTCTTTTACATATGGAGATCGTTCAGGAGAGGCTCTCCCGAGAATTTGGAATGGAAGTTCTTTCGACTTACCCAAGCGTGATCTACGAGGTCCGACTGACCAGTGGAAAAGTTCTTTCTGTTGAAAATCCTGTTCAACTACCGGATCCAAGCGTGATCGAGGAGATCCGAGAACCCATGGTGACTGTGTTTTTACTTTGCCCCAACGAGAACATCGGTGATTTGGTGGCTATGGTTCGGGAAAAAAGAGGCGAGGTGACCAAGACCGATTCCTTGGATGCGAAACGGGTTATGCTTACGACCGAGATCCCTTTAAGCGAAATCTTGGTCGATTTTAGTGATCGGATTAAGAGCATTACTCGCGGGTATGGGTCCCTGGACTATGAGCACGGGGCCTATCGGGCGGATGACTTGGTTAAGCTGGAAATCTTGGTGAACGGTGAACCGATGGATGCTTTTTCGTGTATTGTGCATCGCGAGAAAGCACCGGCTCGGGGTAGAGCGCTGACAGCAAAACTCAAGGAGGTGATTCCACCCCAGTTGTTCAAGGTATCTCTTCAGGCGGCTATTGGGGGAAAGATCGTGGCGAGGGAAGACGTGAAAAGCTTCGGAAAGAATGTTATAGCAAAGTGCTACGGAGGAGATATTTCGCGAAAGCGAAAACTCTTAGAGAAACAGAAAGAGGGAAAAAAAAGGATGAAGCAGTTTGGGAAGGTTAATATTCCCCAGGAGGCCTTTCTCCAAGTTCTTAAGGCATTCGGAGACTAAATCAGTGATCGATGTTCTTTTTTTCGGCAGAGCTAAGGAGGAGAGGAAGCACCTCCACGCCATGGCTCACTTTCTTGCCAAACGAGTTCATTACGGACGGGATGTTTTGCCCGAGAAACTGGTGGAGCGATTGAATCAAGCACGAGAGATTTGCGCGGAGGGTTTGCGTATCACAACCCCAAGTCAGCGTCGCAGTGATCTTCTGGCGCAATTGGAAAAAGAGTATGGTGATTTACTTCGAACGGATCGTCATCATGGGCGGAGGGAAAACGCTGAAGTCGCGCTAGTCGCGATTGTTTTAGCCCTAGGAGTACGGGCTTATTTTTTACAGCCCTTCAAGATTCCAACCCACTCGATGCGGCCTACGCTTCTTGGAATTTTAAACCAGCCTGAAGATAAGAATCCACCCTCATGGCCAATGCGTATCTTTGAGTTGGCGAAAGAGGGAAAAAGTTATC
>CAMDXQ010000006.1 GCA_945878585.1 Akkermansia muciniphila | reverse complement strand
GGAAGCTGAGGAAGGACTCCTCCAGAATGACTGCAGGGAGTGCAAGTGTGAGGTAGGTAAGAACGATGGGAAGGACTTGGGGTAAAATCTGGCGGAAAAGAATGGTGGGTGTGGTTTGACCAATCAACCGTGCAGAAAGAACGAAAGGTTTCTCCTTGATCGATAAAACCTGGGCGCGAACGATCCTTGCCAGGGTGAGCCACTCGACAAGACCCAGGCCCACAAACAGCAGTAGAAGTCGGGCGTGGGGAGCGAGGGGTGAGAGGAGTGTTCCATCAAGAAGGGTCTTGAGTTTGAGATCGAAAAGAGTGATTAGAACGATGACCAGAACAATCCTGGGAAGCGCGTAAAGAATATCGACGAGACGCATCATTGCGTTGTCGGCTCTACCCCCCAGATAGCCTGCGATCAGTCCGTACGTCACGCCGACCAAGAGAGAAACGGTCGCACCCACCAGTCCAACGAGAAGAGAGATTCGTCCTCCATATAGAAGGCGGGTCAGGAGATCTCGACCGTGTAGATCGGTCCCGAACAGGTGTTGCAGGCTAGGGGGACTGAGCCGCGTGGAAGAGATGTCGGCGACTGTATGTGGACTTATCCAAGGGCCGATCAGAGAGGCCACAACGATCAGACCGAGAACAAATAGCAAAGAGCGGGTCTTCATGATTGGATCCGAATTCGAGGATCGAGAATGGCGGTAAGCCAGTCGGCGATCAGGTTGAAGAGAAGAAGTAGAAGGCAGTAGATAAGAACTACGCCGGATACGAGAAAGACATCCCGGTTGATTACTCCACTTACAAAAAACTGACCGACACCTGGAATGGCGAAGATTTCCTCAATGACAAGGCTCCCGGTCAGAATGCTTGCGGCGAGCGGTCCGGCATAGGCGACCAAGGGAAGAAGGGCGGGACGGAGGGCGTGTAGGAAGATTAGAGATTGTTCCGAAACCCCTTTAGCACGGGCGGTACGAACGAAATCGGTGTTTATTGTTTCCAGAAGGCCTGAGCGGGTGAGTCGAGCGCAAACCCCGACGAAAGGAAGAGCAAGGCATAGAGCAGGCAGGATCAGTTGGATCGGCGTTCCCCAGCCTGCAGGCGGTAGGATAGGAATGCCGAATGAAAGACAGAGGACGGCAACGGGCGCTAGAACAAACGTTGGTATGGAAAGAGTGAGCAGTGCGAGACCGTTGAGCCACTGATCGGTCGTGCGGCCATGTCGTGCTGCAGCGAATGCACCGAGGGGGATTCCGAAGCCGAGGGCTAGGATAAAGGAGATGGATCCAAGAAGAAGGGAGCGAGGGAGGGATTGTTGAATGATTTCGACCACAGTTCGGCCACGGAACTTAAGAGATTCCCCGAGGTCGCCCTGAAGAACGTTACTAAAGTAGTGAAGGAGTTGCTCGGGAAGTGAGCCGTTGAGGCCGTATTTGGTCTCGAGCATATGGCGGGTGGCGGGATCGAGAGCTCGTTCGGACGTGAAAGGGGACCCAGGAGCCAATCGAACCAGTAGAAAGCAGATCGCGAGAACGAGGAACGCAACGGGAAGAGAAGATAGAAGGCGTCTTAGTAAAAAGGAGATCATTTCTGGACTCTCCCGATTTCTGAAAAGGGGTGCTCATCGAGAAGATTTGGATAAAGGCCGTCCCACTTCTTAGGATCAAACATCAGGCAACCAACGAAGTGGTAGATGGGGATGATAGGGAAAGCCTGGGTGATGAGGATGGTTTCGGCTTCGGCAAGGAGACGAAGGCGTTGTGTGGGGTTCGGTTCGGCAAGGGCTCGGTTCAGAAGAGAGTCGTAGGTGGGGTCAGACCAACCGGTTCGATTGTTCCCGCGACTGGTAACGAAGCAGTCGAGGAAGGTGTTTGGATCATCGTAATCCCCCACCCAACTAGAACGTGCGATATCGAAATCAAGTTCATCCAAGGAGCGCAGGTAGGTAGCCCACTCCTGGTTGCGGAGTTCCACTTCCACCCCGAGAACACGCTTCCACTGAGCCTGGATTTCCACCGCAATTTGTTCGTTCAGTTCTGATTTGTTGTAGAGGAGAGAAACACGGGGGAATCCATGGCCTTCAGGATAGCCGGCCAACTTGAGGAGTCCTTGCGCGGTGGAGGGGTCGGAGGGGAGTCCTTCTGGGGGTCGGTAATCGGAAATTCCCCGTGGTGTCAGGGTTTGGGCTATAGGTTCATTTCCACGGGTGATTTTGTCCACAATCGACTCCTTATCGAGGGCAAGGGCAAAGGCGCGGCGAACCCGGACGTCTTGAAAGGGGGGCCGGGTTACGTTGAAGCGATAAAAGTAGGTAGCGAGAAGTGGGCCAGGGTGAAAATCGGGTCGGCCACGGAGATGGGGTAGAATCAGTGCGGGGATCAGGCCTTTATCCAGAAGCAGGTCGGCTTGGCCGGAGGAGTAAAGATTGAATGCGGTGCTGGCACGGGATACGGCGAGGGCATCGATGCGTGAAAGTCGAACTCGTTCCGGATTGTGATATTGGGGGTTTTTCTCAAGCGAGACACGGTCGTTAATTTTCCAATCGATCAGGCGGTAAGTGCCGTTGCCGACCCAAGTTTTGGGCTGGGTCCAACGATCCCCATATTTCTCCACGGTGGCTTGGTGGACCGGAAGATATGTCGTGAAGGACGTAAGAGAGGGGAAGTAGGGAGTGGGATGGTCGAGGTGAACGCGAAGGGTGAGCGGGTCGGGAGTTTCGATCCTGACCGATTCCGCGTTGGACTTTCCTGATTGAAACTCCTTTGCGCCTGAGATTCCGAAAAGGATTTCGGCATATGGAGAAGCTGTTTTCGGATTGAGGGCACGAAGCCAGCTGTAGCGAAAATCTTCTGAAGTGAAGGGGTCCCCATTGGACCAGTGCAGGTTCGGACGCAGGTGGAAAGTGTATGTTTTTCCGTCGGGAGAAACTTCCCACTTTTCAGCGATTCCAGGAACGGATCGACCCCGGGAATCCCGGCGGGTGAGCCCTTCATAAAGGGCACTGCAAAGTCGGCCTTCCAACTGCCCAGAAACGAGCGCGGGATCGAGAGTTTGGGGTTCAGCCCCGTTGCAAATGACCAGATCAGCGCGAGGACGAGTTTGGCAGGCGGAAAGAAGCGAGCAGGCGAGAATGAGGCCGGTCAGGCCGGGGATGCCCCGGCGAAAGGTCATTCGTGTTTGGCGGGCGCGGGAGCGGGATCCGCTTGTTTCGCGGGAGCTTGAGGGGCCGACAAGGAAGGTGAATTCGTTGAGACTGTATTTGGAACGATGGATCCGTTGGTCAGGGTGACTGTGTTGGTGATTGTTGTTGTGGCGGCTGTTTTAGCGCCGGCAACGGGCTTGCTCAGCTCTTCCTGAAGTTTTGTACTTCCAGCCTGACGGTGGCTGTACAGGAGGCCAAGAACCAGAGTCAGGACCATAAAGATGCCTCCCAACCAGATGGTTCCTTTGGTGAGAACATCGGAGGTTTGGGCTCCAAAGATCGAGTCGGTAAAGTTCCCTCCAAAGGCAGCCCCAAGACCTTCGGAACGGGGCTTTTGCATAAGAACAAGGAGGGTCAGGAGAATGCAAACCAGGAGGTTGATCCCCAGAAGAATGTAGATGGCTAGGTTAATCATGGTCGGATGCCCGAGCGGGTCGGACAGCTTCTATAATATCAAAAAAGGCCCGCGCGTCGAGACTTGCTCCGCCGACCAAGGCGCCATCGATTTCAGGTTGCGCCATGAGATCGGGTGCATTTTCGGGTTTCACGCTTCCCCCGTAGAGGATACGAATCGCGGTTCCATGATCGCCAAAGATCTGAATCAGGATTTTCCGGATCCTTTCGTGAACTTCATTGGCTTGGGCAGGGGTCGCGACTTTGCCTGTGCCGATGGCCCAGACCGGCTCATAGGCGATGACCAGTTCTTCGTGCTGGTCTAAAGGGAAGCCGGTCAGGGATTCGCGAAGTTGGGATTCGACAATGGCGGTTGTTTCGTTCGCTTCACGCTGGCTCAAAGTTTCTCCAACACAAACAATCGGGCGTAAATGATAATGGATGGCTGCGATCGCTTTCGCAGCGACCTTTTCATTCGTTTCGTTGTCGAATTGGCGACGCTCGGAATGACCAAGAATCACGTAGCGGACGCCGAATTCTCGGAGCATGGGTCCTGAAATTTCCCCTGTAAAAGCACCTTCTTTGGCTTGGTGCATTGTTTGAGCACCCAGAGCAAGAGTACTGTGGCGCCCAAGAGTTTCATGGGCCGCCGGGAGTGAGGTAAAGGGAGGGCAGACCACGAGGTCGGCGTACGCCACACGTTCGACCCGTTTCACGATGTCCTGGATGAGTGCCCGGGTATCGGATGCGGTGCGGTGCATCTTCCAGTTTCCGGCCACAAGGGGGCGGCGTGGATTTGTTTTCTTTTTTGTCATGGCCGATCCTGAAGTGTCGCGACCCCGGGAAGAACTTTTCCTTCGAGGAACTCGAGAGAAGCGCCGCCACCGGTTGAGATGAAGGTCACTTGTTTGGCAAATCCTGCTTTTTTCACCGCTTTGACCGAATCTCCGCCTCCGATAATAGATACTGCCTTCTGATTTGCGGCAACCGCTTTCGCCATCGCAAACGTCCCTTCGGCGCAGGCTGGGATTTCAAATACACCCATCGGTCCATTCCAAAGAATCGTGGCAGCAGAAGAAATCTCCTTCGCGTATGTTTCCCGTGCTTTCGGACCGATATCGACTCCTTCCCAGCCATCGGGAATATCTTCCCCGGGCTGCGTGAATTTGCCGGGTGAGACCTTCCGTCCGGCAAAGTCGAGTTCCTGAACGATGAGCGTATCTTCGGGGAGGAGTAGTTTCACTCCTCGCTGTTCGGCTTCGGCAAGAATGGCTTTGGCGAGATCGACTTTGTCGGGTTCGCAGAGGGATTTTCCAATTTTACGGCCTTGGGCGAGTCGGAAGGTGTAACTCATGCCTCCACCAATCAGAATCGTGTTCGCTTTTTGAAGAAGAGCCCGAAGAACGCCGATCTTATCGCCAACCTTCGCGCCACCGAGAATGACAAGGAAAGGGCGTTTCGGATCGGAGAGTTCCCCGCCGAGGTAGCGAAGTTCTTTGGCCATCAGAAGACCTGCGGCGGCCTGAGAGGCGAGTCGGGCGCAAGCTTCTGTCGAGGCGTGGGCGCGGTGTGCAGATCCAAAGGCGTCGTTGACGTAGATTTTTGCAGGTCCGAGAAGCTTCTTTGCAAAGTCGGTATCGTTTTTTTCCTCTTCGGAATGGAATCGGACATTTTCCAAAAGCAGGATTTCGCCAGGTTTAAGAGCGGCTCGTGCCTGATCGGCTTGGGGGCCGACACAGTCGGAGGCGAAATGAACGGTGCAATTCAGTAGCTTACCGAGATAGGCGGCGACGGGTCGGAGAGAGTATTTATCCTCTGGCTTGCCTTTGGGCCGACCAAGATGGCTGGCCAAAACGAGTGAGGCTCCTTTTTCAAGGAGCAGCTTCAGCGTCGGGAGTGTTTCCTGAATTCGGGTATCGTCCGAGATGCGTGGACCTTCTGGAGAGGGTTCAAGCGGAACATTGAAATCCACCCGGACAAAGACCTGTTGGCCTTTGGGTTGGAGATCTTGGACGGTGAGTTTCGGCACGGGAATCAGCCCGCGATGTGACGGAGGAGGTCCACGCACCGGTTGCTGTAGCCCCACTCGTTGTCGTACCAGCTGACGAGTTTGAAGAACCGTTTATTCAGGCCGATGCCAGAAGTAGCGTCAAAAATGCTGGAATACTGGCTATGGATGAAGTCGGTGGAGACCACCTCGTCCGAAGTGTATTCGAGGATTCCTTTAAGATAAGTCTCGGATGCCTTTTTCATCGCTCCGCAGATTTCTTCGTAGGAGGTGTCCTTGGTAGTGCGGACGGTTAGGTCGACCACGCTGACGGTAGGAGTGGGGACTCGGAACGACATTCCAGTCAACTTTCCCTGAACCTCGGGGCAAACAAGTCCAACAGCTTTTGCAGCTCCTGTAGTGGAGGGAATGATGTTAATCGCGGCGGAACGGCCACCCTTCCAATCCTTGCGGGAAGGTCCGTCGACAGTTTTCTGGGTAGCGGTGTAACTATGGACCGTGGTCATCAGACCTTCTTCGACCCCGAATCCTTCTTTCAGAAGGACGTGGACGAGGGGGGCGAGACAGTTGGTGGTGCACGAAGCGTTGGAAATGATGTGGTGCTTGGCATCGTCGTACTTGGTGTGGTTCACGCCCATCACGACGGTGATATCCTCGCCTTTTGCAGGGGCGGAGATGATGACTTTTTTGCAACCCGCGGTGAGGTGACCTTTGGCTTTTTCAGCTTCGGTAAAGAGACCTGTCGATTCGATCACGTAGTCGATTCCAAGATCTTTCCAGGGGAGGGCAGTCGGACCTTCTTTGACGGCCAAACATTTGATTTTGTGGCCGTCCACAATGAGAAGATCATCTTCGGGAACGGAGGGAGAGGATTTTGCGCTCGATACGTCGAGGTGGAAACGTCCTTGGGTGGAGTCGTATTTGACGAGGTAAGCCAAATTATCGGCCGGAACGAGGTCGTTGATTGCCACCACATCGAACTTTTTTCCGAGAAGGCCCTGTTGGCAGAGAGCCCGGAAAACCAGTCGGCCGATTCGGCCGAACCCATTGATTGCGATCTTTTTATTAGCCATAGAAGTGTACGAACGTAGCGAACGAGGTTGTGAGCGTCAACGAGCGTCTGGAGCGGCTAAAAAAGTCACCGAGCTTCTTCCGTATTCCCGATGCCAGACATCCACGAGAGGTTCTTGGGGGCTCCATTTTGAGGAGGGATGGTGTTCCCAGATGATTCTACCTCCGGGAGCGAGAAGTCGATGGAGCCCTTGGGTCACCTTCCAATTGGAAAGTTCTGCGCCCGTTTGGTCGTAGGGAGGATCGAGAAAAATGAGATCGAACGACGCTGGAGCTGCCCCTGGAATCCAATTTTCAACCGGGGAAGAGAGGACCGGAAAGGAGTAGTCGAGAGATGCTAGATTTTCCCGAAGGGCTTCACTGGTGCGCGAGTCTTGTTCGATAAAGAGGGCGGATTGCGCGCCGCGACTGAGAGCTTCAATTCCATACGCTCCGGTCCCCGCAAAGAGGTCGAGAGCGCGGGCCTCAGGAACGAGGGCTCCGAGGGCGGAGAAGACGGCGGCACGGACTCGGTCCTGAGCGGGTCGAAGACCAGGGAGATTGGGAACTTGGAGGCGGCGACTGCGATGGATGCCTGCAGTGATGCGCAGAAAGCCTCCCCCTCGGCGAGAATGACACGGAGCTTTTTCTTCCCTATCACCTATGGATGGCTTCTTCTTCACATAACAAGTTATGCATCATCTTGAACCCCGCCGCCAAGGGGGATCAGGCGCACAAAACGTTGCATCGGATGGTTAAGCTGGTGCCTGAAGCCAAGGTTTATCTTACAGAAAGACCCGGGCATGGAGAAAAGTTGGCGAGGGAGGCTGTCGCAAAAGGGTATCGAACGATCGTGGCTGCGGGCGGGGATGGAACGGTGAACGAAGTCTTGAACGGCATTGACCCAAAAATCTGCACGTTGGGCATTCTGCCTGTCGGGACGATGAATGTATTGGCGCTTGAGCTCGGAATTCCCCCGGGTTTGGAGAAGGCACTGGAAGTGATTCGGGCGGGAAAAAGGAAAAGGTTGGATCTGGGATTGGCGAACAAGCGGCGATTCATTCAGTTGGCGGGCGTGGGACTGGATGCAGAGACAGTCCGCCGAACCCATCCGGATGCAAAGAGGGCTTGGGGACCGTGGAGTTATCTTCTCACGGCGGCGCAGTTGATGGTGGCACCTGCCCCGATTTTGCGGGTTAAGATTCCTGGAAAGAAAGATGTTCGAGGGGCGATGGTCTTGATCGGGAATGGGCGTCACTACGGCGGTCCTTTTCAGTTTTTTCCAAAGGCGGATATGGCGGACGGGAATCTTGATGTGTGCGTGTTTCCGAAGTCAGGTCCGTTGGATCTTTTGTGGTACCTGCAGGCGGTTTTATTGGGCGGACCGAACTCGCTTCCCGAGGTGACGTATCTGCAGGTTCCGTCGCTACGGGTCGATGCGGAGAAGTCGGTCGCACTCGAGGTGGATGGGGAGTATTGCGGCGAGACTCCTGTGGAGTTCCGGATCGTGCACCATGGCCTTGAGGTCATCATCCCATGAAAACAGCGGCAGAAGTCTTTCATTTGGAAAAGACGGACGGAGGGGCACGGGCGGGCGTGGTTCATACGGAGCATGGGAAGGTGCAAACCCCAGTTTTCATGCCGGTCGGAACACAGGCATCGGTCAAAGGGGTCAGTCCAGACGAACTGACGGAGATGGGGGCACAAATTATTCTGGGGAACACGTACCATCTTGTGGTTCGGCCGGGGTTGGAGGTGATGCAGACGATGGGAGGGTTACATAAGTTCATGCGTTGGGATGGTCCGATTTTGACTGATAGCGGGGGATTTCAGGTTTTTAGTCTGGCGAAAATCCGGGAGGTGAAAGATGAAGGGGTTTGGTTTTCGAGCCATGTGGATGGGAAGAAACTTTTTCTCGGTCCGCGGGAGGCGGTGCAGGCGCAGGTGGCGTTGGGTTCGGACATCATGATGGCGTTCGACGAGTGTCCTCCGTGGCCCTGTGCGAAGGATGTTTTAGAGAAGAGTTTGGAGAGAACCCTGCGCTGGGCCAAAATATGCCGGGAAGAGCAAGGGGCGACCGGGACAAAGAATCTGCTTTTTGGAATTGTTCAAGGAGGTGACCAATCCGACTTGCGAAAGAAAAGTTGTGAGGCGCTTCAGGAGATCGGTTTCGATGGCTATGCGATTGGAGGAGTGAGCGTCGGGGAGCCTGAAAAGGAGATGATGGCAGCGATCGATTCGAGCGCGCCGCATTTGCCCGTAGATCGGCCTCGGTATGTGATGGGGTTGGGGCATCCGGATCAAATGGTCAGGATGATTGGGAAGGGGGTGGATATGTTCGACTGTGTGCTTCCCACGAGGGTTGCGAGGAATGGAACCGCATGCACGTCGACGGGGCCCGCCTCGGTTAGGAAGTCGACATGGACCCGCGATGAGGGGCCGATTGTCGAGGGGTGTCGCTGTTATACTTGTCTGCGCTTCAGTCGTGCCTATATCCAACATTTGATCAAGGCGGAAGAACTTCTGGGATTACGGTTGATTTCCCTCCATAATCTCTTCTTCAATCTTGAGACACTCCGGCAAGCCCGGACAGCGATCCTCGAGGGTCGTTGGGAGAGTTGGTCCCGCGAGTTCTTGGAGCGGTACCAGCGAGGCGGTTCTTCCAAGGAAGAGGAGAGTGGCGATGATGTTTGATCCGAATTGGGTAGCACAAATCCCTTTGTTGATGGCTCCAGCGCCAGCGGATGGCAGTGGTCCTCCGGCTTGGGTCCAGATCCTTCCTTTGGCGATTCTTTTTGTTTTGATGTATTTCGTTTTGCTGCGTCCGCAAATGAAGCGCCAAAAGGAAACAGAAAAGTTGATCCAGTCGGTAAAAACCGGGGATCGGGTTTTGGCGGCGGGGGGTATTTACGGCACCGTGGCCAACCTCAAGGATGCGGTCGTTGTTTTGAAGGTGGCGGATAATGTGAAGATCGAAGTTCTTCGCTCCAGCATCACTTCTGTGGAAAAAGCGGCTGAGGAAAAATCAGCCAGTTAGGCTCGACGACCATGATCGGAATTCAATTCGGCTTAAGCTTGGTCTTCTTCGTCCTGTTTATTGGGTACTTTCTTACGACTGAAACGCGAAAGCGGATGCGCCTGAGCGTTCTCCTGACTCTCGCTCTTACCGCGTTGTGTCTCACGTCACTTGTGACCAAGGACGATGCGGGGGCCTGGAAGATCAAGATTAAGCCTGGGTTGGATCTCCGTGGGGGGACCCAGTTCCTTCTTGAATTGGCGGGAAGTACGAGTCGGGCCACGTTGGATCAGGCTGTGGAGGTGATTCGGAAACGGGTGGATTCGGTCGGTGTGGCAGAACCCGTGATTCAGCCTGTGGGGGAAAACCGCATCATTGTTCAAATTCCCGGGGTTAGTGAATCGGACAAAGCATCGTACCGGCGTCAATTGGAGCGGGTGGCCAAGTTGGAGTTCACTTTGGTTCACGAGCGTAGTGATGAGTTAGTTGAACAGGCCAAAGGGGCTAATCCTCAGGTCCCGATCGAGTATCAGGTTTTGAAATTGAGAGATCGAAAGCCCAACGGGACGGTTACTGAGTCTCCCTTGGTCGTCAAAAGACGTACGGAAATTTCCGGAAAGAGTGTAGCGAATGCATTCCGCTCGGTGGATCAATTGGGTCGTGCAGTGGTCATTATTGAATTTAATCCTGAGGGTCGTCAAAAGTTTGGGCAGTTAACGGAACAGAATATTGGTCGTCGGTTGGCCGTGATTTTGGATGGGCAGGTGTATTCAGCCCCTGTGATCCGCAGTGCGATTTACGGAAGTTGCGAGATTTCAGGGGGAAATATGTCGGCTACCGAGGCGGAGGAGCTTGCCAGTGTCCTAAAGAATCCGCTGGAGAATCCCGTTTCGATCATCGACGAACGTGGTGTCGATCCCAGTCTTGGAGCCAGTTCAGTGCAGAGCGGATTTCTTGCGGGTTGGGTGAGCATTGTGGCGGTAGGTCTTTTTGCCCTCGTTTATTATCGGTGGTTGGGTTTGGTTTCCGTCTTTGGGCTGGTCATCAATATTTTGATTTTGCTGGGTCTTTTAGCTCAGTTTGGATTCACCCTGACCCTCCCGGGTTTGGCGGGATTGATTCTTACCATTGGTATCGGGGTGGACGCGAATGTGCTGGTTTTTGAGCGTATCCGAGAAGAGTTGTCTCATCATCGGTCCGCCTTGGAGGCGGTTACATCAGGTTTCCAAAGGGCGTTTAGTTCCATTTTGGATGCCAACGTTACGACGGTAATTGCGGCAGCGATTCTTTTTTGGCAGGGATCCGGGCCCGTTCAGGGCTTTGCCACGGTTCTTTGTTTGGGGATCTTCTCCAGCCTTTTTGCGGCCTTGATCGTGAGTCGGACAGGTGCGGAATTGCTGGCCGAGAAAGCGGGCAAGGGAAGTCTGCACATGATGAAGTTCTTGGAGGATACCAAGATCAACTTCTTGGCCTTACGGGTCCCGGCTTTTGTTCTTTCAGGGCTGCTTCTCCTTGCGGGAGTGATCACCGTCGGGATCAAGGGCGAAAAAGTTCTAGGCGTGGACTTTACGGGCGGTGATTTGGTGACATTTAGTTTTAAAGAGAAAGTGGACGACGGAAAAATCCGCGCCTCTTTGGGAAATTTAGCGGAAGTCGTCCAGTACCAGAGGAGTCCGGTGGGCGGACAAGAGGTGCTTTCCTTGAGGACGGCTTTTGGAAATGGAGAGAAGGTCGGGCAGAAACTTGCTCAAGATTTTCCTCAGGCAGAATATCGGCAATTGCAGTTGGATAAAGTGGCCGGGGTAGTTGGAGCTGAGTTAAAGCAGAAGGCTTTGATTGCTCTTCTTTTGGGTGTCGTTGCGATCTTTATCTACACGACCTGGAGGTTTGAAACTGCGTTTGCAGCGGGTGCGATTGTGGCGTTGGTTCACGACGTCCTTATCAGTCTTGGTATCTTTGCTCTTCTTGGACGGGAGCTTTCCCTTCCGATGGTCGGGGCGATTTTGGCGGTGGCAGGGTACTCGATCAATGACACGATTGTGATCTTTGATCGAATCCGCGAGTTTTTCCGTGGGGGAGTCGGTACGGATCGTGCGGGAGTAATGAATCTGGCGATCAATCAAACGTTAAGCCGGACGCTCCTTACTTCCGGTCTAACTTTCTTGGCCGTTCTCGTGCTGTTTATTCTCGGTGGCAGGGTGATCAACGATTTTGCCCTGATCTTGCTGATCGGAATTGTAGTGGGAACCTACAGCTCGATTTTCATCGCCAGTCCGATTGTCCTCCTCTTTGGAAAGCCAAAGAGCTAGGCGATACTTGCTAACGGTCTGACAGACCGTATTTCAGGAGAATGCGCTGGTCCGACTCTCCCTTGGTGTTGCCTTCCGAATATGGTGGCGTTGAGCTTCTTTCCCATTTTCTGGAGATGCGGGGAATTCCGTCAGGAGCAGCGCAGGAGAACTTTTTGCGACCGAAGTTGTCCAGTCTCGAGTCTCCTGAGGAAATACCCGGGATGGCCAATGCAGTGGAAATACTCTTTCAAGCGATCCAGGCCAAGAAACGGGTCTTAATCTTTTCCGACTATGATGTAGACGGAATCGTGAGTGCCACAGTCATGAAGATATTTCTGATGGCTTTAGGGCTGGAGAATGTCCGAACATTTTTACCAGATCGTCAGCAGGAGGGATATGGGTTGACGATGGCGGCGTTGGATCGGGCCTTGGCTCAAGGTTTTGTGCCCGAGGTTTTTATCGCTTTGGATTGTGGAACAAATAGTTCAAGTGAGGTTGCGAAGCTGAAAGAAGCGGGAATGCAGGTCATGATTGTGGATCACCATCAACTGTGCGATCCCCAACCTCAAGCGGATGCTTTTGTGAATCCCCAGAGAGGCGCCACAGGGCATCATTTTTGTACCGCTGGACTGGTTTTTAAGTTGTGCCACGCCTACCAAAGGGCGAAGGGTGGTCGTGACCAGTTTGATCTTCGGGATGTGCTGGATCTGGTCGCTCTGGCCACAGTGGCTGATTTGGTTCCTCTGCGGGACGATAATCGGATCTTTGTACGAGAGGGGTTGCGGCGTCTTACCAAAACGGTCCATCCAGGCTTGAAGCGTTTAATGGAAGTAAGCGGTGTGGGGCAGCGTACGCCCACTTCCTTTACTTTGGGATTTCAGTTGGGCCCACGGATCAACGCCGGTGGCCGTGTGGGAGATGCAAGTTCCGGCCTAGAGCTTCTATTGAGTCATCATCCAACCGAAACCTCCCGACTGGCGCGGGAACTTGATTTACAGAACCGGAAACGACAAGAGCTGGAGGCGATCGCCTTGGGAGAGGCCGAAGAGCAGATCGGCTCCGCTCCGAAAGGACTGGGACTTGTGGCGTCGAGTGAGCGGTGGCATCCGGGTGTAGTGGGGATTGTCGCAGCACGGCTTGTGCGAAAGTTTCATCGCCCGAGCTTTGTGATCGCTTTAAACCCGCAGGGCGAGGGTAAGGGAAGTGGGCGGGGACTGCCCGGATTATCCTTAATGGACGCCCTGCGTGCGTGTTCCTCTTGTTTGCGGGGGTTTGGTGGTCATGACGCTGCCGCAGGGATCGTGATTGAGGCAGGGAGAATTGCCGCGTTTGAAGATCTGTTTCAAGGGTGGCTGGAAAAGCATGTCGCACCTGAAATCTTTGAGAAAACCCTACCGATCGATATTCAGCTATTTCCCAACCATCTTACCCCTGATATGGCCCGAACGTTGGCGGAGTTGGCTCCCTTTGGAAAAGGAAATCCTGAACCGGTGCTGAGAATTGATGGAGTGCAGTTGGCTGGAGTACCCAAAGTCTTTGCGGAACGACATCTTAAATTCCGCGCCAAGGCAGGGGAGAGGAAGTTTGAGGTAGTTGGGTTTGATTTTGCAAAGCGAATCCCGGATCGGGAGACCTTTAATTTGGCGGGAACATGGGAGTGGGATGAATATACGGATGGACCCCGGTGGCGAATGACCGATTGGCAGTAGCTCCGGAAGTGACCCGGGCGATTCGGGCGGCAACTTCTCTGGCCGAGAAGTTGGAGTTGTCGGGGCCTGAGGAGCTGGTCCGCTATTTACCGAGACGTCATGAAGATCGGCGGCAGGGGTGGCAGCCTTCAATGGGGGTGCCTGAGGGGCCGGTCAACTTTCAGGGGGTAGTTGTTCGTTCAAAACTGAACCGATGGAGAGGCCGAAGGTGCAGCGTGGAGGTAGACCTTGATGTGGTCGCGAAGGGGTTAGAGACAGGAGAACGGGTGAGGATGATCTACTATCATCTCCCTTTTTTGGCTCGGGCGTTTCCTGAGGGAAAGAGGGTAGCGGTTTACGGGAGGCTGGATGAGAAGAACGGAATCCTGAGGACTATTCATCCTGAAACCGAAACGATTGAGGAGGGAAAAGAGGAGAGCATTCATTTGGATCGGGTGGTTCCGATCTATCCATTGATCGCGGGCCTGAATCAGAGAAGGGTCCGATCCACAATCTATCACTATCTCCGGGCCTGCTGGCCTACGATCCTAGAGGCTTTTCCCTTTGCAGAAGGAATGCCGAGCCGGGAGGAGTCCTGGAAAATATTTCACTTTCCTTCTTCTTTGCGGGAAGTCGAAGTTGCGCGCAGGAGATTGGCTTGGGAGGAGCTCGTTTCTTCCCAGTTTGCCGTTCGAGTCCGAAGGGCTGCTCGAGAAAGTATTCGCGTGGAACGACCGGAAAAGATTAGGGATTTGATTAGTCCATGGATGGCAAAACTACCTTGGAAAATGACTAAAGGTCAGGAGGTGGTTTGTCGGGAGATTGATGAAGATCTGGCATTGGGCAGGCCGATGCATCGGCTTTTGCAGGGGGATGTGGGGTCAGGAAAAACGTTGGTGGCGGCCCATGCTCTTCTAAGGGCTTTGGAGCATGGATCCCATGTGGCACTGATGGCACCCACAACTTTGTTGGTGGAACAGCATGCGGCAGCTTTGCGAAAACTTCTGCCTCCAAGACTTGTGGAAGTTGTGACATGGACATCGGCCTCGAAACCGGGTCCGGTTGGTTTATTTCCAAGAATTACTGTCGGTACGCATGCCTTGTTTGCCGCAAAGACAAAGTTATCGAGATTGTCCCTCTGCGTGATTGATGAGCAGCAGAGATTTGGGGTCAAGCAGCGGGCCGCTTTTTTAGCGAAAGGAGAACGCCCTGACTTACTCGTTTTGACGGCAACTCCGATCCCTCGTACCTACGATCTTTTGATTCACGGGGATCTGGATGTCTCTTATTTGAGGGAGATGCCGCC
This sequence comes from Akkermansia muciniphila, assembly GCA_945878585.1. Taxonomy (GTDB): domain Bacteria; phylum Verrucomicrobiota; class Verrucomicrobiia; order Methylacidiphilales; family Verrucolacustridaceae; genus Verrucolacustris. The sequence continues at coordinate 18,591 of CAMDXQ010000006.1, read as the reverse complement.
GGGGCGTGGAGAGGTGAAAACTTATGTGAGGGACGGGGATGCGGAGGAAAAGATCTGGGCTCATTTGCAAGAGCGAGTGAAGGCTGGGGATCGGGCGTATGTGGTGGTGCCGCGTTTGGGTGATGAGGTTCAGGACCCTGCTGAGGATGCTTCCGTTCGGAGAACGCATGAACTGTTGTGTGTGAAATTCGGAAGCAAGAAAGTAGCTCTTCTTCATGGCAAGATGAAGGAGGCGGAGAAGGTTGGAATTCTGGATCGGTTACGATCGGGTGAAATCTCGGTTCTCGCTGCGACTACGGTGGTGGAGGTCGGGGTGGATGTGCCTGAAGCAAACTGGATGGTGATCGACCATGCGGACCGCTTAGGGCTATCCCAACTTCATCAGTTGCGAGGCAGGATTGGGAGGGGCGGAAAGAGTGGAACTTGCATACTGATTCAGAGGGCGGGTGGCCCTGAAGCGAGGGAGAGACTCGATTTTCTTGCCGAAAACCGCGATGGATTCTTAGTCGCGGAGAAGGATTTTCAGAATCGAGGACCTGGGGACACTTTGGGGGATGAGCAAAGCGGCGCTCCCCGTTACCGGCATGCCCGTTTTCCCTTTGATATGCCGATTCTCGAATTGGCGACCCGTGAAGCCGCAAGATTGTGGGTGGGCGAGTGGAGCAAGTGGTCGGGACTGGTGGAGGCGGAAAAGCGGGCGAGGGCAGATTTTGCTGCTAACTAGTGGAACGTTGGAGCAGGACTGGAAGGCGGGGAGAAGAGGGTTTACTCTTTCCGGATGACGCAAGGACGAGGGGAACGTTCGCGGGAGTTATTTCGCAAAGCCATGGAGGTGACTCCTGGCGGGGTTCATTCCCCCGTGCGTGCTTTTCGGGCTGTTGGAGGAGAACCTTTCTTTGTTTCTTCAGCCCAAGGGGCCCGTTTACGAGATGTGGATGGGATTGAGTATGTGGACTACGTGGGAAGCTGGGGTCCTGCGATTTTGGGACATGCGCACCCTGAGATTGTGGATGCGGTTCGGGAGGTAGCAGGAAAGGGGATGAGCTTTGGGACACCTCATCCTGGTGAAGTAGAGCTCGCCTCGAAAATATGTGATTTAGTTCCGAGCGTCGAGAAGGTGCGCTTTTGCAGCAGCGGCACGGAGGCAACGATGTCGTGCGTCAGATTGGCTCGTGGGTTTACTCGAAAAAACAAGATCATTAAATTTTCCGGATGTTATCATGGTCATAGCGATGCGCTGCTGGTGGCAGCTGGCTCGGGTCCCTTGACCTTAGGGCGACCGGACAGTGCAGGTGTCACCCTAGGGGCGGTTCAAGATACCTTGATCCTGCCTTTTCATGATCGAGAGGCGGTGGGGATCTGCTTGGAAAAGTATGGGGAGGATCTGGCGGCCATTCTCCTTGAACCGATTCCCGCGAATGTTGGTTTGATTTTACCCGAAGAGGGGTATCTGGAGTTTCTTCGGGAACAGGCAAGCAAAGTTGGTGCTTTGCTGATCTTTGATGAGGTGATGACTGGATTTCGACTTGGGCTGGGTGGAGCCCAAGGAATGTTGGGGGTGCGCCCTGATCTCACCGCTTTTGGGAAGGTGATTGGGGGGGGGATGCCTGTCGGAGCTTTTGGGGGGAGGGCGGAAATTATGGATCAACTCGCTCCAGATGGTCCTGTTTATCAGGCGGGGACTCTATCAGGCCATCCGTTGGCGATGGCAGCAGGGATTGCTCAGTTGAAGGTTTTGGAAAGGGGAGGGGTTTATGAGCGACTGGAGAAAACGGGACGAGAGATTGAGAAAATCGCAAGAAAAACAATGGAGAGTGCGGGCCTGGATTATCCGTGGGCTCGGGTCGGTTCGATGTTTTGCCTCTTTTTCCATGAGAAGGGTGGGAGGGTGCGGGATTTAGCAGAAGCACAGAAGTGTGATTGTGCGGCTTATGCCGCCTTTTTTCACAAGATGCTTGAGAAGGGGGTGTATTTCCCGCCTTCTCAGTTCGAGTCCTGTTTTCTTTCCGCAGCACACGGGGAGGAGGAGCTAGAGATCACAAAGACGGCGCTCCAAAGCGCACTGCATCGGAAGGCTTGAGACCTGCCGTTGGGTCAGGCAGGGTGAGGGGAATGAAAGGTTTGGGATCTGGTCTGAGTGATTTTTTCGACCTCCAAGGGCAGGGGCACGAGGAGCTTTTCGATTCGGTGAAGCAAGTTTGGGAAGTTCTTCCTCGGATTGCTTCCTATTTAAAAAAACATATCCCGAAAGGCTCGAAAGGGATGCTGGTGGGGGAACCGATGATCGGGGAAAATGTTTTTCTGGGAGAGGGTACAATTGTTGAGCCTGGGGCTTATATTCGGGGACCGGCTTGGATCGGAAAAAACTGTGAGATTCGTCACGGTGCTTATCTGCGGGAGAACGTGATTGCCGGAGATAACTGTGTTTTAGGGAATAGCTCCGAATTCAAAAATTGCATCCTCCTTTCCGGTGCTCATGCACCTCATTTCAATTATGTGGGGGATTCGGTGTTGGGTCGGGACGTGAATCTGGGTGCAGGAGTGATTCTTTCGAACTATCGCTTGGATGGTCAGGTTATTCGCGTTCGTCGCGATGGGCATCTGGTTGAAACGGGGTTAAGGAAGTTTGGTGCGATCGTAGGGGATGGCGCTTCTGTGGGATGTAATGCGGTACTTAATCCAGGGAGTTTGGTGGCCCGCAAAGCGAAGATTTTGCCGGGAACGATCTGGAGTACGAAAGGTTAGAAGGGAAGGGAAAGGGCTTTAGGTCAGGCGTAAGGTGCGCCGACGAAGCTGTGAAAAGGTGCGACGGTGAAGGCCCGGTCGATCAGTCCATCAAAAATTGCGGGGACTGCGTCCGCTGTTTGGGAGTGGAGATCATGAAGCAGGATGATGGACCCTGGCTGACTTGCAGAAAGAACGCGTTGGGCAATTGCCGAACTGCCCGGTTGAGCCCAATCCTTGGGGTCGACTGACCAGTAGGCAACACCAAGGCCCAGTTTTGATGCGATAGAGCCCTGTTCTCTGCGGAACGCTCCGTAAGGTGGGCGGAACCAGACGGGGGTGACTCCTGTGGCACGAGTGATCGATTCCTGTGTGCGTGCGAGTTGCTGCTGGACGGCGGAATCGGACATGCCAGCAAGACGGGGATGAGTGTAGGAGTGGTTGGCTACGTCGTGGCCTTCATCTACCAATCGGCGGGCGAGTTGGGGGGAAGCGTCCACCTTGGCCCCGATTAAAAAGAATGTGGCGCGAAGGTTCCTCTTCGAAAGTTCTGCTAGGACGCGTTCGGTGACGCCTGGTGTGGGTCCGTCGTCGAAAGTAAGGGCAAGGCGATTCCCAAATCCGGGACCACTGTTGATGAAGGCGGGGTTGACCTCGCACTCGCCGGGTTGGACCGGGATTCCGCCCTGGGAAAAGGCAGGGCTGGCATAGCCTGCTCCCGCCATTGCCAAAAGGCGTAAAAAATCAGTTCGCCTCATATGCTTTCACTTTAGCACGCAGAAAGGCATGATCCAAGACGCTTTCCATGAAGATCTGTGATTTGAGCCAGATGTACTCGCCTCAAGGGGGTGGGGTGCGTTCTTACCTGTTGGAGAAACGGAAGTTTCTCAGGGAGAACACCTCGCATGAGCATCTGATGATCGTTCCAGGGAGCCAAACGGAGCGGGTGGAGGGGGGGCGAACTCAAATCTGGACGGTCCGAGGGCCTATGGTGAATCGGACCTCTCGTTATCGATGGATGATGGATCTTCCTGCCTTGCTAAGGATTCTTTATGCGGAGCGCCCCGATGTGGTCGAGTCGGGAGATCCTTATCACGCGGCCATGGTGGCAAGAAACTGGGCGAACCGACGTGGTTCCAAATTCTACATGTTCTATCACTCTCACTTTCCTGATGCCCTCTTGCGAACGATCTTAAAGTTTCTCGGCCCTTGGGCACGGTCGGTCACGGAGCAGTTGGCAGGGGATTATCTGAGGCGTTTAGCCCTATCAGGAAATGGGGTTTTTGTGGGAAGCCGACACTTGATCCGCATTTTGGGAGGGTGGGGTGTTCCAAGGTTGATACATCTGCCTTTGGGTGTGGACACAAAGATATTTCAACCAGTTTCTCTGGAGCGAAAGCGGGAGCTGCGCAAACAACTAGGATTGCCTTTGGAAACCCGCGTTCTTCTTTATGTCGGAAGGTTCTCTCCCGATAAGGACACAGCATTGTTGCTGAGGGCCTGGAGTAGTCTTGAGAGAAAGGAGCCAAGTGATTGGATTGGGGTGATGGTAGGAGGCGGCCAGATGAAGGATGAGGTGGATGGCTATGTCCGAACTCATCCCAGGATACGGACCACTCCCTTTCTCAAGGACCCCACAGCACTAGCGGAGTGGTATCAGGCGGCGGATCTTTTACTTCATCCGGGAAGATGGGAAACGTTTGGTCTGGTCCTACTAGAGGCGCAGGCCTGTGGTCTCCCCGTGATTGCCTTTCGAGGTGGGGCGATGGATGAACAATCCCACGACGTTACACACTGGGCGAGCGAAAGGAGTTCTGAAGCCTTTGCGCTTGCGGTGCAAAAAAGGATGCATCGATTGGATGAAAATGATCGCAAGCCTCTGATCTCTTTTATTGAAAATAACTTTAGTTGGGACAAGACCTTTGCCCGTCAGTTGGCAGAGTACGAATCGTAAAGCGATGGAAGGGTTTCGCATCCGTTATTATCGACCTGAGGATCGATCAGGGGTCAGGCAGATCTGTGCTGACACCGGTTTTTTAGGGGATCCGATCGACCCTCTTTTTGAAGATCGGGAGCTCTTCGCGGATTTCTTAACTGCACCCTACACGGATGCAGAGCCTGAGTGTTGTCTTGTCTTGGAGACTTATGAGGGTCGGCTTCTGGGGTATATCATGGGATCCCGCAGTTCTTGGAAGCATAAGGGCTACCTGTTGTGGCGATTTCCCGGATGGTTTGTCCGAGCTGTCGTTCGCTACTTTTTTCAATATGGGGCGGAGAGTCGGGAATATCTCCACTGGCTTCTTTTTCGTGGAAAGAGGGAAACTCCACCTGCTCCTTCGCACGGAGTTCATTTTCACATCAACCTTCTTCCTGAGGTTCGTGGATTAAAGGTTGGGAAAGCGCTTTTTGATACTTTTCTGGATCGGATGGGGGAACTCGGGGAGAAGTGTGTGTTTGGTCAGGTGGTTGTGAAAGATGATCGAAGAACGGAGAGAATGTTTGCCCGATATGGATTCCGTATGGCGGCTCGGACTAAGGTGAGCAAGTTTCAAAAAAAACGAAGCGAACCGGTTTATCTTTGTACTCTTGTTCAGGAGCGGGACCGGACTCCGCCTCCCCGTGCCCCGAGACTTTTATTGTCCCTGCACGATTTTCATCCCGGTTCACGAGAACAGATCGAAAAGCAGATGGAGTTCTGTCTTTCGCGTTGTCCTGGACGGGCTTCGATCCTCGTTATCCCTGAGTACCATCATGGGGTGCGTGTTGAGGACTGCGCCAGAAGTCTCAAGTTTTTGGGTCAATGCCACGATCAAGGACACGATTTGGCAGTTCATGGTTTTTATCATGATCGCAAGGGTTTGACGGCTGAGTCTTGGTGGTGGACGCAGTTTTACACCCAAAATGAAGCGGAGTTTTATTCTTTGCCCCAAGATGAGGCCGATCGACGAATCTCAGACGCTCAAGCGATCTGGAAGCGGCAAGGTTGGAAAGCTAACGGCTTTGTTGCTCCTGGATGGCTTTACTCACCGACACTTGAAAAAAGATTGGGGGAGAGCGGGTTTTGTTATACTTGCACGTTAAGGGATCTCGTTCATTTACCCCAGGGCAAGAGGGAGAGGGCATGGGCCGGGACTTACAGTCTCCGATCACCATGGAGACGTGTTTTAGCCAGACTCTGGCACCCGATTTGGAAAGAGAGATGGGGTTTCGAGCCGGTGGTCCGACTGAGCCTTCATCCTCGGGATCTTGAGGTTCCTTTTGTGCGCAAGCAGTTGGGCGTTTTTCTCGAAGAGTTGGCTGGGCGTGGGTACTCTACCCACTCCTACGCCGACCATGTCCAAAGCTGACCTCCATCTTCATAGCCGGTATTCGGACCGCCCCTCGGAGTGGATTCTGCGAAAACTGGGCATTCCTGATAGCTTGTCGGAGCCTCGAAAACTGTATGAGACGTTGCGGTCCTCCGGTCACGATTTTGTCACACTGACCGACCACAATACTCTTGGTGCGGCTCGTGATTTGCGAGGCTTGGAAGGCTTTATCCCAGGGATGGAGATCACGACGTACTTTCCTGAGGACCACTGCAAAGTTCACCTCCTGGCATGGAATTTAGGCGAAGCGGAAGAGATGGAGGTGGAGAAGTTGCGGCCAAATATCTTTGAGTTGGCTAAGTTCCTTCGACAGGAGGGGATTGTTCATGCAGTGGCCCATCCCTTGCTTCACCTGGATGGAAAAATGAAGCCTGATCATTTTGAGAAACTGATCCTTCTCTTTCAAGTATTTGAGAAAGTGAATGGATTGCGTTCAACTTTGGGGCAAGAGGTTGCTTTCGCCTGCTGTTCGGCTTTGACGGAAAAAAAGATCCGTGAGTTGGCAGATCGCCATGGCATAGAACCGGTCGGGGGTACTCCGTGGAAAAAATCGTGGATGGGCGGCTCCAACGACCATTGCGGTTTATATGCCGGACAGGTTTGGACGGAGGTGCCTGCTGCAAGAGATGTAGAGGCTTTTTTACGCGGGGTGGAGCGAGGGGAGGGGGTCGTACATGGACAGGGTGGAGACCCTGCTCGATTAGTGAATGGTCTATTTCATGTGATTTTCGATTTTCTCCGTCTCAAAATTGGGCATCGAGCCCCTCGGGGCTCCGACCTTTTATTGCGGATCGTGAACCGATTTCTTGCGGGTGAGAATCCGCTCGAGATCAGTTTTCTGGATAAGGCCCGTTACGCGGTGGAAATGGTTACCAGTGGGAGGATTTTGGATTTTTGGAAGTCTCCAGAAGGGGGATTGAGTAAGGAGCTTTCCGCTTATCTCAATCAGGCCTCTACCCGGGAGGAGTTACAGAAGGTTTTGGAGGCGGAACAGGTTCCTGAGCGGAGGAGTTTCAGGCTGGCGTCGAAAGTTATGAACGATGTGGGATTTCGAATCGTGACGAGGTTCATAGGGAAAGCGGAGAAAGGGGATTTTCTCGGCGGTTTGGAGCCTCTTGCAGGAGTATTGCCTTTAGGATTAGCGACAGCCCCCTATCTCTACTCCTTCCATGCGTTGAGGAGCGATCGAAGGATGTGGGGGGAGGTAGCTGAACGATTTCTTGGGGAAAGGCCAAAAAATCTTCAAAATCACAGGAAGGCTTGGTTCACCGATACTTTGGAGGATGTGAATGGGGTGGCTCGGACGATTCGGACAATGGCCAAAGCAGGAAGGGAATCCGGAGCCGACATCACCATTCTTACGAGTCGACCCGGATTCTCGCCGGAGCCCGGGGTGATGAACTTTCAGCCGGTGGGGGTTTTCACCATTCCGGAGTATGATTTGCAGAAACTAAGCTTCCCGCCGATTCTGGATGTGATCGATCACATCGCACAGAGGGGTTATACGGAGCTCATCTTAAGCACTCCCGGCCCGATGGGCTTAGCAGGGTTGATGGCCGCCAATGTGCTTGGATTAAGAACAAGCGCGATCTACCACACTGACTTCCCTCAGTACGCGAGGTTTTTGAGCGAAGATGATCCGCTGGTGGAGGGTATTGCGTGGAACTATATGCACTGGTTCTACAGCCAGATGGATCGGGTCTATGTAAATTCACAGAGCTATCTGGACCGTTGGGTGGAGCGTGGGCTCCCTCGGGAAAAGCTGGGAATTCTCCCGCGAGGATTGGAGACGGATTTATTTTCGACCAAGCACCGAAAGGAGGATTTCTGGAGTAGGAGAGGCGCTGCGGGGAAAGTGGCACTTTATGTGGGCAGAATTTCGAAAGAAAAGGAGCTCGATTTTCTTGCGCGGGTGGCAGGCAAGATTCCGAAGAGTGCTGGTGTGACATTTGCGTTTGTCGGCGAGGGCCCCTTTCTTGAGGAGTTGAAGAGGAAAGTGCCGCAGGGAATCTTTACGGGCGTTTTGCACGGGGAGGAGTTGGCCCAAGCGTATGCCTCCGCCGATCTCTTTGTTTTTCCGAGTACAACCGATACATATGGGAATGTCGTCGTGGAGGCGATGGCGTCCGGTTTGCCTGTCGTGGTTTCGAATCAGGGGGGACCGGCCGAACTGCTCAGGGATGCCATGGATGGAGAAAGTGTCGTTGCAGGGGATCTTGCAAACTGGGTTGATGCAATTCAGAGGCTCGCTTTACAGGCAAACGGCGCCGAGGAGAGGCAAAAACGAAGGGAAAGGACGATTCAGGGGCGAAGTTGGCACGATGCATTTCAAAGTTTCTGGAGGGATGCGCTTTTGTGAATAAGTATTGTCTCAAATAGTTTGACGCTGAGCACTTTCGAACGTTTTATTATGCGATGTCTGAAAGTCCTCCGAAGCCGCCATCGCCTCCATTGCCTCCTGGGGCAGCTTTACCTAGTGGCGGGCTGAAGCCTCCCGCTCCGCCTTTACCTGGACTGCCTAAGCCTCCTTTAGCTCCTCCTGCGGTTGGTTTAAAGCCACCGGCTCCTTCGTTGCCCAAGCCGCCGGGCGCTCCTGCTGCACCAGCCGCTCCGATTGCACCTGGTCTCAAAAAAGAGACGATGCGTTTGGCTCCACCTGCAGCTCCCAAGCCTTCGATCTCGGGTGCCCCTGCTGCACCCGTGCCTCCTGCGCCGGGAGCGCCCGCCGCACCTGGTGCTGCACCAAGACCATCTGGCGTTACCCTTCCGCCCTTGCCCGGAGCAGCCAAGCCGCCTGCCGATTTGAAAAAGGAGACGATGCGAATTTCTCTCCCGCCCCGACCCGCAGCTGGGGCGACCGGTGCCGCACCTGCAAAACCTGCAGGGGGACCTTCACCCGCGGCGACTCAGGTTGCAAAACCGATTACGCCTGTGGCTGGACCCGGAGGAGTTGTTTCAACGCCTGGTGTCGGGGGACCGAAGCCCGCATCCGCACCTGCTGGCATGACCGGAGCGGCACCTAAAGTAGGAGGAGTGGCAGTCGCGAGGACAGTCGTTGATAACGATAGTGGCGGGACGGCTTTGGCGGTTGCGGCGTTGATCGCTTCTCTTGTGGCCTTTGGAATTGTTCTTCTTAGTTTTCTGGGTAAATAAAGAGTATCCATGGCCGAAGGAAGCACCCTTACCCTGACCGATGCGAATTTCGATTCGTTGGTTCTCAAGTCGTCTGTTCCTGTGTTGGTTGATTTTTGGGCCGAATGGTGTGGTCCCTGTCGAATGATCGCACCCTTGTTGGAGCAGATCGCCAAGGACCACCCGGGCAAAGTCGTCGTGGGAAAAGTGAATGTCGATCAGGAACAGGCCCTTTCGGCTAAATACGGGATTCAATCGATTCCAGCGTTTTTCATTTTCAAGAACGGTTCGATTGCCGAGCAGTTTATTGGAGCTCAGCACTCGCGTCAGAGCATTGAAGCCAAACTGGGCTTATAGTTTCTGATTCTGGGGGCGCCCCGATCTTGGGGGCAGGGTACGGGATGAGATTAGGCAGCGCCGAGAACGGTGTAAGTGCAGCGATAAAGACCGGCAACACGTTCCTCGTCACGCTTCACCTTGGCACGAAGAACTTTCTCAAACATTTGCCTCTCGTAATCGCGGATCATGGGAAAGTTATCGAGGCAGTCGAGGATAGCGGAATTAAATTCAGTAATCCGATGGGTTCGGGCTGAGTTATCGAAAGAGTATTCGGCCATATAGCCGTCTTCTTCCCGCAGTTGGGCGAGGCCACGATAGCGGGATTCGCCTTCTAGTTTCTGAAGTTTAATTTCGTAACGCTGAGTCTCTGCTTTGTAGATGTTATGGAGAATCTTTTCTGGTCCTAGGGAACCATAAATCTCCTTTACCGACTCCAAAATCTGAAGGCTGAACTGAGGATAGCGACTCGGGAAGAATTCGCGGGCTCCGTCGGTTAGACGATAGGCTTTCTCTGGGCGTCCCATCCCCTTAGGGCGACGCCACGTATCCAGATATCCGTCCCGTTCAAGGCCAATGCAGTGCTGCTTGATGCCCATGTAGGAGAGGCCGACCCGCTGGCAGAGCTCCGCAACCGAAAGACCTTGGCTGCGCTTAATCTCCCGAAGAATCGAGAGTTTCGGGTTGTGATTGTTTTTGGAAAGCAGCTTGGTCTTCATCCGAGGAAGTGAAATCATCACCAACCTAGCTACTGAAATCAACTCCTGAATTAAATTTATTCACTAGCCCTAACGGGACTCGAACCCGTGCACCGGCCTTGAGAGGGCCGTGTCCTAACCAGCTAGACGATAGGGCCTCAATTATCCGAAAATAGCGTGTTCGGTCGATGGGGCAACCTCGGAGAAGCGCGTCGCGCAGGATTATTCGACAGTGACCGACTTCGCGAGGTTTCGGGGCTTGTCGACATCCCGTCCGAGCGCCACAGCGGTATGGTAGGAGAAGAGTTGGAGGGGAATTACGTTTAGAATGGGTTGGAGAAGCTCGTGGGTCTTGGGAACTTGGAGGACAGCATCTGCCAATCCTTGAATTTTGGAGTCCCCCTCTTCGGCAACCGCAATCACGGGGCCGCCACGGGCCTTGATTTCCTGCAAACTTCCCAAATTCTTATCATAAACCCCGTCTTGAGTTGCGATCAGGACGGTTGGGGTTTCCTTGTCGATCATGGCAATGACCCCGTGCTTTAGTTCTGCGCTCGGATAACCTTCTGCATGGAGATAGGTGATCTCCTTCATCTTGAGTGCTCCCTCCAACGCAATGGGGAAGTTTGCCAAACGCCCTAAAAAAAGCATCGAGCGGGAGTGGGCGTAGGTTTTAGCGACTCTGGCGACCGAATCGGAGTGCTTGAGGGTCTGACGAATCTTTTCGGGGAGTTGCACAATCGCGTCCAGAAGCTCCGCGCCATGATTTGCAGAAAGTTGGTGGTGTCTTCCTAGAAGAAGGCCAAGCAGAGCAAAAACCATGACCTGGGAGGTAAAGGACTTCGTTGCCGCGACCCCGATTTCAGGACCCGCGTGCATGTAGACGCCTCCATCGCTTTCTCGGGCGATGGAGCTGGCCACATTATTGCAAATACCAAGGCACGGATACCCGCGACGTTGGGCTTCGCGTAGGGCTCCCAAGGTATCCGCAGTTTCACCGGATTGACTGACTGCCAGAAAAAGGGTGTGACGAGAAACGGGAGAATCTCCGTAGCGAAATTCGCTGGCGTGTTGTGTTTCGACAGGAATCTTCGCCAGATCCTCGATTAGATATTTTCCCACCATTCCTGAGTGGAGGGCCGTTCCGCAACCCAAGACCGAGATTCGTTGGATCTGGCGAAGCTGGTCGGCGCTCATGTTTAGCCCGCCGAGTTTTGTGGTGCCCCCATCCCGATCGAGCCGACCACGGAAAGCGTTCTCGATCGAACGAGGCTGTTCCATGATCTCCTTCAGCATAAAATGAGGGTGGGATCCTTTGTCGGAATGAATCATCCCGTTCTCAATTTCTTCCACTTTGATCTGAGTGTTAGATCCAAGCGGAGAAGAGACGTCAAAGCGGTCTGCATGGAGTGCGACGATTTCTAAATCCTTCAGAATGACGACTCGGTTGGTGTATGGAGCGAGAGCTTGAGTGTCGCTGGCGAGAAAGTTTTCCCCTTGTCCGACTCCAATTACGAGAGGACTGCCACGTCTGGCGCCGACAACCAGGCCGGGTAGGTCGGAATGAATTACGGCAATACCCATAGTCCCGTGAATCTGGTTAAACGTCTGTCGAACTGCCTCCAAGAGTCGCGCCTCACCCTTGGCCTGACTCTTTGCGTACGCGTCCCCAAGACAGTGAGCGAGAACCTCGGTGTCAGTGTCGGACTGGAAAGTGTGACCCGCCTTTGAGAGCTTTTCTTTTAATTCGAGAAAGTTTTCAATCACCCCATTGTGCACTAGGGCTAATTTTCCCGAGGCATCAAGATGAGGATGGGCATTCGAATCGGTGGGGGCTCCGTGGGTGGCCCAACGGGTATGACTGATTCCCATGGAACCTGAAATTGGTTTTGCTTGGCACGCTTTCGCGAGATTTTCGATCCGACCGCTCTTTTTGCGAACTTCAACTCCATGTCCATTCAAGATCGCGAGACCCGCGGAGTCGTAGCCTCGGTACTCAAGGCGACTAAGGGCATCCAGGAGAATGGGCTGGGCATTTCGAGAGCCCACATAGGCGACAATTCCACACATCGTAAACTTGTTCTACCTGCGGGAGGGGATAGGGTCAAATGATGACCCCGCGCCGTTCCGGAAACCCTGACCAGGTGATCAGTGTGATTTTGGGGGGTGGGGAGGGGAACCGTCTTTTTCCCTTAACTGAGGAGCGTGCTAAGCCAGCCGTTCCGATAGCCGGCAAGTATCGTTTGGTGGACATTCCGATCAGCCTGAGCCTGAACTCTGGAATTAAGCGGATTTTCCTTCTGACCCAGTATTTGAGTTCATCACTTCATCGGCACGTCCAACAGAGCTACCGGTTTGATGACTTTATTCCGCGCGGATTCATCGAGATTGTGGCCGCCCAGAAGACTCGGGAAGGAACCAACTGGTATCAAGGGACGGCGGACGCGGTTCGGCAGGGTCTGATTCATTTCGATAATCATCCGCATGAGTACGTTTTGATTCTTTCCGGGGACCAACTTTACCGCATGGATTTCCGCGAAATGCTGGAACAACATGTTTTGTCGGGTTCGGAGATCACGATCGCCACCTTGCCAGTGGATCGAAAGACGGCCCCAAGCTTGGGAATTTTGAAAGCAGATGGACAGCATCGTATCACCGAGTTTGTCGAAAAACCGAAAGATCCTGCAGTTCTGGCCTCGATGGAAAGCGGTTCTGCCATGCCGAAGGATCGTCCGTATCTCGCTTCGATGGGGATCTATATCTTTAATCGAAACGCTTTGCGGGAATGTTTAGACGGAAGTGATGGAAAAGATTTCGGAAAAAACATTCTTCCTGCTGCAATCCGTTCGAAAAAAGTTTCTGCCTATGTTCATGATGGGTACTGGGAGGACATTGGAACGATCGGGGCTTTTTACCAGGCAAACCTCGATCTCCTAGCGTCCGAGCCGAAGTTTGATTTCGGATTAAGTACGGCACCGATATACACACGGGCTCGGTTTTTGCCGGGGTCGGTGGTGGAAGATTGTCAGGTGATCCGAGCCATCGTTTCGGATGGCTGTGTGATTCGGAAAAGTATTCTGGATCAAGCGGTGATCGGGATTCGGTCGCGGATTGGATCGGGGTGCCAGATTCGCCGGTCCATCCTGATGGGAGCGGACTATTTCGAAACCCCCGTTCAGCAGGAGGAGAATCAAAAGAGACAGAGGCCAGCCATTGGAATAGGAGAGGGGACGGTGATCGAGGATGCCATTATCGACAAGAACGTCAGGATTGGCCGGAAGGTGGTGATCCGGGCGGCTGGGAAGGATCGGGATATGGATGGGGAGAATTTTTACGTCCGAGACGGTATCGTGATCATTCCAAAAGGAAGCACGATTCCGGATGGGGCGGTAATTTAGAAAAACCATTGCGCCGACAGGAGAGAGGGACGATAATTTTCGAACATCAGCGGGCGTGATGTAATGGTAGCCTGCGAGCTTCCCAAGCTTGATGCGAGGGTTCGATTCCCTCCGCCCGCAAAAAATTCGAAAACCTTAATGGATAATCAGTGGAGATAGCGTCGAATCGTAAAATGCGGGTTCAGGAGTGAGTCTTTAATGCTCGAAGCAGATAGGTTCCTGATGAAGCTCCAGGGTCATTCTTTTCTCTCAATATCTTGTTTTTAAGGCGCATGTTTTAGGGAAAAGAAACGCTATAAGTATTTTATAAGTATTTATACATAAATACTTAACAACTCTTTTTTAGGTTGTCGAAAGAGCTCCTCTCACTACCTTCATCGGATGGCAGCCAAGGAAAAAAATGTCGTAACAGGAACGTACGACGCTTCAAAGATCGATAAGCTGGAGGGGTTGGATGCGGTCCGTAAGCGGCCTGGGATGTATATCGGTGATCCGGACGAACGTGGACTCCACCACTGTGTTTTTGAAGTTCTAGATAACTCGGTCGACGAGCATTTGGCGGGGCATTGCGAACACATCGAAGTCACCATCCACGTTGATGGATCGATTAGTATTTCAGATGACGGCCGCGGTATCCCCGTCGACATGCATCCGAAGTTCAAGATGCCTGCGGTGGAGTTGGTCCTTACGAACCTTCATGCGGGAGGAAAGTTTGATCAGGGCGCCTACAAGTATTCCGGCGGATTGCACGGTGTCGGAGCGAAGTGCGTCAATGCGCTGTCTGAGTGGTTTGAGGTGGAGATCTCCCGGGACGGGAAGCTCTATCACATGGAGTTTGCGCAGGGAAAGACCACCTCGAAGCTCAGCGTCACTGGTAAATCGAAGAAGACCGGCACGAAGATCACCTTCAAGCCCGACCCGATCATCTTTACTGATACGACCAAGTTTAAGTTCGATCTGCTGGCCAAGAGAATGCGGGAGTTGGCCTTTCTAAACCCTGGTCTGTCGATCACGCTGACCGACGAAGGGAAGAGCGGCAAAACAGAGACCTTCCTCTACAAAGATGGAATCGAAGAGTTTGTGAAGCAGATGGTGAAGGCGAAGTCACCGATCCATCCCAAGCCGATCGTTTTGGAGAAAAAGAAGGACGAGGTGTTTGTGGACTGCGTAATCCAGTATCACGACGGCTATGATGAGACACTTCTTCCTTTCGCTAACTCGATTCCCAATCCAGACGGGGGCACCCACGTTTCAGGATTTCGCTCGGCTCTGACTCGGGCAATCAATCAGTACGCTTCGGGAAAGAATCTAGCGAAGGAGAAAGACCCTAAGATCACGGGTGAAGACGTTCGAGAGGGGTTGATCTGCGTTTTGAGCATCAAGTTGCCAAATCCCCGTTTCAACGCTCAGACGAAGGTGAAGTTGGTGAATGCGGAGATTGAAGGAATCGTCGGAAGCTGCGTCTACGAAGGTCTCCTTGCTTTCTTGGAAGAGACTCCTGGAGTTGGTAAAAAGATTTTTGAAAAGGCCCTCACGGCAGCTCGTGCTCGGGAAGCTGCGCGTAAAGCGAAAGAGACGATTCGTAAGGGGGCGTTCAGTGGTGGTGGATTACCCGGAAAATTGGCCGACTGCTCGGAACGCGATCCTTCCCAGTGTGAGCTCTATATTGTTGAGGGAGATTCGGCCGGTGGCTCTGCCAAGCAGGGAAGAGATCGTCGGACCCAAGCGATCCTCCCGATTCGTGGAAAATTGATCAATGTAGAGAAAGCTTCGATCGATCGAGTGCTGAACAATAACGAGATTCGGACGATCATCACGGCAGTGGGTACCGGGATTGGGACGTCGGGGGACAAGGATAAGGAAACGGAGGGGAGTGGTGGTTTTGACCTCAGCCGACTGCGTTATCATAAGATCATCCTGATGACCGATGCGGACGTGGACGGATCCCACATTCGCACCCTTCTCCTGACGTTCTTTTTCCGAAAGATGCCTGAGTTGGTCGCGCTGGGGCACATCTATGTGGCGCAGCCACCCTTGTTCCTGATCAAACGGAAAAAGCGGGAAGAGTATGTGGATGACAATGAAACGTTGGACAAGATTCTGATCGAGCTTGGGACGGAGGAGGTTTCCTTGGTCCGTCTCTCCGACAAGAAGGCGTACAACAAAACTCAGCTGCTCGACATCTTGGTTTCGTTGCAGGAGCTGGAGAAATTATCCAGAGCGGTGACTCGGCGGGGTGCGAAGTTCGAGGATTATCTTGAAGCTCGGAATATGAAAACCGGGGAGTTACCGAAGTATATTGCGAAGATTCGGCAACAGACGGAAGAGACGTTCGAGTTTCTGAAAGACGATAAAGAGGTGGCGAAGTTCCGAGAGAAGATGGGGATTGAGGATGAAGGAGATGAGGAGGACAAGGAAGAGAAGGGTGCGAAGGGTAAGGAAGACAAAGCGAAAGAGGGTGAGGATAAAAGTCGTCCCCAGGCCCGCATTTACGAAATCTATGAGGCGAGCAGTATTGCCAAAGCTTTGCAGGGATTGGGAAAGAAGGGGATGGAGATGGATCACTACTCGGCCCAAGACAAGCCTCTCTTTGAGTTGATTGAGGGTGAAGGCGAGAAGCCTTCCAAGACTCCTATCTTCTCGATCGCCGAGATTCTTACTGGCGTGAAAAATGTGGGCAAGAGAGGGGTTCAGATCACTCGGTTCAAGGGGTTGGGGGAAATGGATGCGAAAGAGCTTTTCACCACCACCATGGACCCCGAAAAGCGCCAACTTCTGAAGGTGGATCTGGTCGATGCAGCTAAAGCGGACGAGATTTTCACCACCCTGATGGGGGATGAAGTGGAGCCACGAAGAATCTTTATTGAGGAAAATGCCCTCAATGTCCGGAATCTGGACATCTAACAGGAGTTTTTAGGTCATGGCTGTTTCCAAAGAAAAAATTGTTCCGATCAATGTCGCCGACGAGATGCAGAAGTCGTTTCTCGACTACTCGATGTCGGTCATTATTTCCCGTGCTTTGCCGGATGCTCGAGACGGACTGAAGCCATCCCAGCGCCGGATTTTGTATGCGATGGACGGCTTGGGGGTCCAGCCGAACCGAAAGCCGGTGAAGTGTGCGAAAATCGTCGGTGAAACGATGGGTAATTTCCATCCCCACGGGGATATGGCGATCTATCCGACACTGGTCGGAATGGGGCAGTGGTGGGGGATCCGGCATCTGCTGATAGAAGGACGCGGCAACTTTGGGTCGATCGACGGAGATCCACCCGCCTCGATGCGATACACCGAGGCTCGTTTACATCATCTGGGTGCCGCCCTGATGAACGATATGGATCGGGACACGGTCGATTTTGTCCCGACGTATGACGAGCGCTTAACCGAACCGGTTGTATTACCTGCGGCTTTCCCGAACCTGATTGTTAATGGTGGTACGGGTATTGCCGTCGGAATGGCGACGAATATCCCTCCCCATAATCTGGGGGAGACGATCGATGCGATTGTTGCGTTGATTGAGGATCCGAAACTGACGGCCGAGCAGATTCTGAAAATCATGCCGGGGCCTGACTTCCCGACGGGCGCTTTGATCTGCGGGAAAGAGTCGATCGCATCGTACTACAAGACGGGTCGGGGGTCTCTCAAACTACGGGGCAAGGTTTCTGTTGAGGATGGTCGCTCCGGCAAACAGCAGTTGGTGATCACCGAGGTTCCTTACAATGTGAACCCGGAAGAGTTGATTAAACGGGTGGCCGAATTGGTTGAAGAAAAAAAGCTGGATGGAATCAGCGATGCGCGAAACGAGTCGGACGAGTCGATTCGGATTGTTTTGGAACTGAAAAGAGATGCGATCGCCAAGGTGGTGATCAACAACCTTTACAAGCACACCGCACTCGAGAGCAGTTTTGGCGTGATCATGCTCGCTCTGGATGGTCGTCGTCCGAAGTTGCTCCCGATGCGGGAGATGTTGATCTGTTATCTCGAGCATCGGCGGGAAGTGGTTATTCGTAGGACCAAGTTTGATTTGAAGGTGGCGGAGGATCGGGCCCACATCCTGGAGGGGTACAAGAAGGCACTCGATCATTTGGATGACTTCGTGAAGATCATCCGGGCTTCGAAAGATCGGGCTACGGCGAAGGAGAAGTTGATCGCGAAGTACAAGCTGAGCGACCGGCAAGCGGATGCGATTCTTGAGCTCCGACTGTACCAGCTGACCGGCCTGGAGCGTGACAAGATTGAAGAGGAGTATCTGGCGGTCATTCAGAAGATCGAAGAATTGCGAAGCATTCTAGCGAGCGAGAAGAAGGTCTACTCGATCATTAAAAAAGAGCTCTTGGAGATTAAGGAAAAGTACGCCGACAAACGCCGGACCCAGATCGTCAAAGACGAAGGGGAGATTGATGTTCAGGATTTAATTGCGAAGGAAAGCACTCTCATCACCCTTTCCCATGCTGGGTACATCAAGAGGACTTCGGCGGACAGTTATCGGGCGCAAAAGAGGGGTGGTAAAGGTGTGATAGGAATGAAGTCGAAGGAGGAGAAGGGGGACGAGGAGGAGACCGATTTTGTGGAGCACCTTTTCTCGGCCTCGACACACGACTACTTGATGTTTTTCACGAGTACGGGACGGGTGTATGTGGAGAAGGTGTATGAGATTCCCGAAATGGGTCGTACAGCTCGGGGCAAATCGATCGCCAATGTTCTTGCCCTGCAAGAGGGGGAAAAGATTGCGGCCCTGATCTGCGTTCATGAGTTCACCGACAAGCAGCACCTGGTGATGGCCACTTCATCCGGAATCGTGAAGAAGACGAATCTTTCGGACTATGCGAATTTCCGTAAGGGCGGAATCATTGGAATCAAGATCGAGGCGGGCGACCAGCTGATCGGTTGTGCTTTGACAAACGGGAAGCAGGAAATTGTTTTAGTGACGGCCGAGGG